>CAZQTN010000103.1:0-6734 GCA_964596195.1 uncultured Ruminococcus sp. | reverse complement strand
GGCGATAGAATAAAAAATCCGATTAAAATGGAGAAAACCGTAGGTTTTCAACCTTAAAATCAATGAAATAAGCGCAAAGCAAAAGTGGAGGCACTTTTTATAATGTCTCCACTCATTTTTTTATTCGGTTACCCCTAAATGCGACAGCCTCTTTTGCGTTGGGTTTATTACTGATTTTGTAATGCTATGTCGGTTGCCAAAAACGGCGTTTACTGCGCAAATTTTTTCATATTGTCACAGCTCTTTTGGAGGTATTCCTTCCAATCACACGGGAAGCCCTCAACCTCAAGAATAAACAAGTCTATGCCCATCTCGACAGCGAGCTTTATTGCCGCCTCGCAATCAGCCTGTCCCTCGCCGATAATTGCACACGGGTAGGCCTCTGTGGGCTCTCCGAGCTTCCAATTAACGTCAAGATCCTTGACGTGTATGCAGGAGAGCTTGTCGCCGTATTTCCTCATAAAATACAGAGGGTCGCGGCCTGCGGCCTTTGCCCAAAAGAGATCAAGCTGCGCCGTGTAGCCGTCGATTTCACTTATAAGTCTGTACACACCGTCCTTGCCATATGCGTACTCGTGCGCGTGGTTGTGGTATCCGTAGATCACGCCGCGCTCGTCAAGCAGCGCCTTTGCCGCCTTGACCTCGGCAACTGCCGCCTCGTGAGCGTCACCGAACAGAGCGTCCTTGCCCATACAAGCAATATAAACGCGCTCAATTCCAAGCCTGTCTATGTATTCAAGATTTTCGGCAACGGCAGATGCGGACATATGCGCAGATACTCCCTTAAGGCCGTGCTTTTCAAGCGCCTGCGCCATCTCGTCGGGGGTAAGGCCGTAGAAGCCCGCAAACTCAACGCAGTCGTAGCCGGCCTTTTTTATCTCGGCGAGCACGTTGTCAAGACCGTACTCCTTTATCTCATCCTTCACGGAGTAGAGCTGTATTCCGAATCTTTTCATCACGCCCACCACATTTCCGCAGGGCCGCCCTCAATAAGAATGCCCTTTACGAATTTGACCGCCTTTTCAAGACCCTCCTTGGGGCTCATAAGGCTATCCTCGTGCTCGATAGAAACCGTGCCGTCGTAGCCGACGATCTTAAGTGCACTAATGACCTTTTTCCACATAAGCTCGTCAGAGCCGTAGCCCATAGTTCTGAACACCCAGCTTCTCTTTGCGAGCTCGCCGTAGTGCTTGGTGTCGAGAACTCCGTTCTTACGAACGTTGTGTGCGTTCATCTCGGTGTCCTTAGCGTGGAAATAATAAATAGCATCACCGAGCTCATAGATAACGTCTACTATGTCCATGCCCTGCCAAATGAGGTGAGAGGGGTCAAGGTTTGCGCCGATCATAGGGCCGACCGCCGCACGGAGCTTGTGGAGCGTCTCGGGATTATAAACGCAGAAGCCGGGGTGCATCTCAAGGCATATTTTCTTAACGCCCTGCGCTTCGGCAAATTTCACCGCCTCACGCCAATAGGGAATAAGAACCTCGTTCCACTGATAGTCGAGAACGTCGAGATACTCAGGCGGCCAAGCGCAGGTGACCCAAGAGGGCTGACGCGCGCCGCTGTCCGAGCCGGGACATCCGGAGAAGGTAACTATTTTTTCAACGCCGAGCTGACCTGCGAGCACGCAAGCCGCACGGAAATCTTCCTCAAACGATTTTGCCACCTCGGGATCGGGGTGAACGCAGTTGCCGTGAACGGACAGCGCAGATATCTCCATACCGTGCTTTTCAAAGGTTTTGACGAGCTCGCATCTTGCCTTCTCGTCTTTTATAAGCACCTTTGCATCGGCGTGCT
The DNA here is from genome assembly GCA_964596195.1 of uncultured Ruminococcus sp. GTDB lineage: Bacteria > Bacillota > Clostridia > Oscillospirales > CAG-272 > UBA1740. Next base: position 4,934 of record CAZQTN010000103.1, on the reverse strand, counting down.
TTGTACCCGGGTAGCCACCCACACCAAGCTCAAACTGATCTACGCCGAGACCCTTAAGATAACCAAGGCTTTCATCAAGGCTCATACCGCCGAGAACGCCGCTGACAACACTGATCTTCATATTTTTGCTCCTTCTCTGAAAAAAACGTATTGACATTACATGTCTTCAATGTTATAATAGCACCAGATATTGATAAATTCGTGCCATATATATATTAATGTTTTTCAAATATTGACATACCATATATTTATAAGGTAGGTTTTGTACATTATGAACAACGTCTATTATGAATATTTCCACGATAAGAGCGATGAATTGCAGATTTCGTTCGGCGTCAACACCGACTGCGGACTGCACTTTCACCGTAGCCTTGAGCTTTTATACCTGCTTTCGGGCGAGATGAAATGCAAGGTCGGCAAGGAGGAGTTCGTTGCCGAGGCTGACGACATCATCTTCGTGCACAATTACTATCATCACTCGTTCTCGCCCATTGCAGACTACGAGAAGATCTTTCTTATCGTGCCGCACAACTACGAGAGCGATTTTGACACCCTGCTTTCACAGAGCTCGCTCCCCGCACTTATGTCAGACAAGGATTTTAACCGCGAAGTTCTGCGTCCGATACTCGAAGCTATGTACAATGGTCGCAAAAAAACGAGCACGCTGGTCAAAAAAGGCTACCTGAACGTAGTTATCGGCTCCCTGCTAGATCACTACCCAAAAGTGAAGCTGGAGCAGAATAGCAGTCTGAATTTCCTGGTAAACGTGCTAGCGTATATCGACGAAAATTACGCAAAGCCACTGACCCTTGATATGATAGCCCACGAGTTCGGATACAACAAGTATTATTTCTCAAGGCTTTTTAACACCTACATCGGCGAGAACCTCAACAACTACATTAACCTCGTGCGCCTGCGCAACTTTGTTTCCCTCTCGAAGTCGGGGAACAAGCGCTCGATCACCGAGCTTGCGTACGAATGCGGCTTCGACTCGCTGACGACCTTTTACCGCTACTTCAACAAGATATACGGCAAATCTCCATCGGAGATGTTTAATAAAGAGAAATGAAAGAATAAAAAACTCTGATATACAACGAAGAGAATCGCAAATTTTCAACCAATTAATATAAAAAGAGGTATTGCTCTCGACAATACCCCTTTGTTTTTTATTCGGTTACGCCTAAAGACGAAAGCCCCGGATCACTTCGCGTACTCTACGGTACGGCTCTCGCGGATAACGCTGACCTTGATCTGGCCGGGATAATCAAGCTCGTTCTCGATCTTTCTTGCGATGTCGTGAGCGAGTATCTTCATCTTGTCGTCGTTGATCGCTTCGGGCTTGACCATTATGCGGACCTCACGGCCTGCCTGGATAGCAAAGGTCTTTTCAACGCCCTCGAAGTCGCCTGCGACCTCCTCAAGCTTCTGAAGTCTCTTGATGTAGTTCTCAACGTCCTCACGGCGTGCGCCGGGTCTTGCCGCGCTGAGTGCGTCGGCAGCCTGGATGATGAAGTCAAGCGCATTCTGCGGCTCCACGTCGTTGTGGTGAGCCTCGATAGCGTGGATGATATCCTTGTTCTCGCGGTACTTGGTCGCGATCTCAACACCGAGCTGAATGTGCGATCCCTCTGCCTCGGCGGTAACTGCCTTACCGATATCGTGCAGAAGTCCGGCTCTCTTAGCCATAGTTACGTCAACGCCAAGCTCATCGGCCATAACGCCGGCAAGCAGCGAAACCTCAATAGAGTGACGAAGCGCGTTCTGTCCGAACGAGGTACGGTACTTCAAGCGGCCGAGCAGCTTGATAAGCTCGGGGTGAAGACCGTGAACTCCGGTCTCGAATACCGCCTTCTCGCCTGCCTGCTTAATAGAATTTTCTACCTCGCGGCGTGCCTTTTCAACCATCTCCTCGATTCTCGCGGGATGTATTCTTCCGTCGCTGACAAGCTTTTCAAGCGCGATCCTCGCAGTCTCACGTCTCACGGGATCAAAGCCGGAAACGGTGATGACGTCGGGAGTATCGTCGATGATAAGCTCAACGCCGGTAAGATTCTCAATAGTTCTGATGTTTCTACCCTCACGGCCGATTATACGACCCTTCATCTCGTCGCTGGGTATCTGTACGACCGAGATTGCAACGTCGCTGACGTGGTCTGCGGCACAGCGCTGGATAGCAAGCGAGAGGATATCCTTGGCGCGGGACTCTGCCTCGTCCTTGAATCTTTCCTCATACTCGGAGAGCTTAAGTGCAGTCTCGTGTGCAAGCTCACTGTCAAGCTTGGCTACGAGCTCAGCCTTTGCATCCTCCTTAGTAAGTCCTGCCACTCTCTCAAGCGTCTTGATCTGCGCGTCAAGCGCGGACTGAACCTGTGCCTTAAGTGTGTCGGCCGCCTGATGCTTTTCGGTAAGCAGGGCGTCCTTCTTTTCGAGCGCCTCGAGCTTTGCATCGAGGGTCTCTTCCTTCTGTGTTACTCTTCTTTCAAGCCTGGAAACCTCCTTGCGACGTTCCTTAACGTCGAAGTCAGCCTCCTTCTTCATCTGGAAAATCTCTTCCTTTGCAGAAATTATAGATTCCTTTTTAGCGCTTTCGGCATTCTTAATAGCATCCTCGAGAATCTTTCTCGCCTGCTCCTCAGCAGATCCGAGCTTCTTCTCGGCGGTGATCTTTCTTACCAGAAATCCAACCACAATGCCGGCAACTATACCGACAGCGCCTCCGATAATTGCTGAAACTATAGGACTCAATTTACACCTCCTTCTGATTACATTGTAACCTATATCGTAAGAATAAGTAATTTTAAATTATGTGAGCAAACACTCACACAGATAATATTATATATTAAATGCGCGATAAAGTCAATAGCAATAACAGAATATTTTCCTCGCTCCGTTTTACAAGAAGCGCCAAAATTAGCACTTACAGCCTTTGTTGGCTAAATGTTAACGAAAAATTCATATTTTTTTGCTCCTAAAGTATTGACACGGGGTGAAAAATAGATTATATTATAGGTGTTGAAATTAGCACTCTCGTCATTCAAGTGCTAAAATGCAGACGGAGGTAACAGAATGGACGAGCGACAGCTTTCGGAAAGAAAGCAAAGAATACTCAAAGCGATCATTGACGCCCACATATCAAACGGCGAGCCCGTCGGTTCAAAGTATCTGTCGCAGTCGGATGAGATAACCTGCTCACCCGCCACGATAAGAAACGAAATGGCAGAGCTTGAGGATATGGGATATCTCAAGCAGCCCCACACCTCTGCCGGCAGAGTGCCGAGCGAGCTTGGCTATCGCTTCTACGTCGATACGCTGGTCAGACAGTACAGCGCGACAAAGAGCGAGATAGACGAGATCAACGAAAAACTCAAATACAAGCTTACCGAGATGGATAAGATCCTTGAGGAGGCATCAAAGCTTGCGGCATCCTTCACCGACTATACCGGCATTGCGTTCAAAACCGGCACGGGTCAGGTAAGGATAAGCAAGTTTGACAGCGTATATCTTTCCTCTCAGGATTTTCTGCTCGTAATGCTCTTTCAGGGCGACACGGTAAAGGCAAAGCCTATACACCTGCCCTTCCCCATAACCGAGGAGGATCTGAGGCGCTTCACCGAGGCGCTTAACATCTACCTGCCGAACACGACGAGCGACGGCATCACGATGCCCATAATCGTAAGGCTTGAGTCGCTGATGGGGCCCATCGGTGCGATGGTGCATCCCACGATGAAGATCATATACGAGACGATGAGCGAGCTTGACACCGCAGACATCAGGCTTGACGGTGTAAACAAGCTGCTTCGCTACCCGGAGTATTCCGACGTCTCGAAGCTGCGCGACCTTATGGGCGTGCTTGAGGAAAAGGATAGACTGCTCGACGTGATATCCTCTCGTACAGAGACCGATGACGGTCTGTCCGTATACATCGGACGTGAGGACGATGAGGGCGCGATGCGCGATACGACACTTATATTTAAAAACGTAAACGTCGGCGGAAAGCGCTTGGCAGTCGGTGTCATAGGCCCCAAGAGAATGAACTACTCCAAGGTCATCGGTATGATAAACCAGCTCGCCTCGGCGATAGATTCCACCTTTGGAGACGGCTCACAGAGCCTGCTTGACGACGGAAAATACAGATAGTGAGGAACACAATGGAAGAGAACAAGAACATCCCCGAAAACGAAGCATGCAAGGGGGCGTGTAACGAAAACGAGGCTAAAAAGGAAAAGAAATCGTCCAAGTGCAGAGCTCTGGAGGAAAAAATCTCGGCACTTGAAAATGAAATAAAGGAAAAGGACGATAAGTATCTTCGTATGGCGGCCGAGTACGACAACTTCCGCCGTCGCTCAAGAGAGGAAAAGGATGCGACCTACGAGTGTGCAATGTCCGACACGGTAAACGAATTGCTTCCTATTATAGATAATCTTGAGAGAGCTGCGGCAATAGACGACGACGGACCGATCAAGGACGGCATCGTTATGATAATGAAGTCTGTTGAGAGCACACTTGCAAAGCTCGGCGTAGAGGCCGTCGGCAAGGTCGGCGACACCTTTGATCCCAACCTGCACAACGCGGTATTGCACGACGAGGACGAGACCCGCAGCGAGGGTGAGATCGTTGAGGTCTACCAAAAGGGCTATAAAAAAGGCAACAAAATAATCCGCTTTGCAATGGTCAAAACGGTTAATTAAATAAAAAACATATTCATATAAAAGGAGAAAAATTATTATGGGAAAGATTATAGGAATTGACCTTGGCACCACCAACTCCTGCGTTGCAGTATTTGAGGGTGGTGAGCCCATCGTTATTACAAACCCCGAGGGTGCAAGAACCACCCCCTCGGTAGTAGCATTCACCAAGACCGGTGAAAGACTTGTAGGTCAGGTTGCAAAGCGTCAGGCAGTTACCAACCCCGACAAGACCGTTATCTCCATCAA
>CAZQTN010000102.1:0-6740 GCA_964596195.1 uncultured Ruminococcus sp. | reverse complement strand
GCCATTGCGAGGAATGTGTCACCAACATATCCGCGCTTCTTGACACAAGCAGCCCGACGATATCCCACCACTTAAAGCTTTTGAAAACGGCAGGACTGATCACGAGCCACCGCGAAGGAAAAGAGGTCTATTACACGGCATCCAAAACAGCGAGAGCGCACGTATTGCACGAGATGATCGAGGAAATTATGGAAGTAGCGTGTCCCGTCGAGGAAGAAGCAGAAGTCTCACATATAGAAAATTATGATTCCACCGTACAGATCGTCAACGAGGTACACGAGCTTTTGGTAAACGATATCACAAAGCGATACACGATCGAAGAGCTTTCCGCCAAATTCCATATCAACCAGACGACGCTGAAAACGACGTTTAAGACGATCTTCGGACAGTCTATCGGCACATACATGAAGGAATACCGCATCAAGCGGGCAAAGGACCTGCTCTGCCACAGTGATGCCCCTATTGCCGAGATCGCCTGCGCCGTCGGTTATGAGAATCAAAGCAAATTCACCGCCGCTTTTCGTGACGTAACCGGGATACTTCCGCGCGACTATCGGAAAGCACATACAAAGAAATAAAAGCAAATATTCAAAAGAACGCCCTCGCTCCTTGCGGAACGAGGGCTGATTATTTGATTCTGTACCAATCAAGGCTTTTGCGCTATGATATGGTAAAAATTTAGGCATCGGGTATTTCATCAATGCCTGATTTCATATGCTGTTGTTATTCTTCGCCTTCGCAATGCTCGTTATCTTGGTTCTCATAAGCTGCCCTTAAGAAGCCGCGGCATTGAACGGCTGGTTTTTATTCTGCTTGGGAGTGCTCTTCCGTCGGCACGTTTTTTCTCTTAAAGCCGATCTCGTTGAGCAGGGAAAAGCCGAGGATCAGTACGCCGCCTACGATCTGTAAGGGGTACAGGGGCTCTTGGAGCAACGTGACGGAAAGCACGACGGCAACAAGGGGGTCGATGTAGGAGAGCAGGGCGACCTGCTGTCCGCTAAGATGGGGGAGCGCACCGAAATACAGACAGTAGGCGATCCCCGAGTGAATGAGCCCCACGGTAAGCAGGAAGCCCCAGCCCTTTGCATCGAGCGTGTGAATGTGGAAGCCGCCGCTTACCGCCACGTAAGGGATCAGCACAAGGATCGCCGCGCAGAATTGCAGAAAGGTGCGGGAGATGCCGCCCACGCTTTTGATGTACTTGTTGAACAGGATCACGGTGGCGTAAAGCACCGCTGCACCAAGTCCCAGCAGAACGCCCGCGGCGTGATTACTGCCGCCCTCTCCCGACACCTGCACGATCAGTACCACGCCAAGCGTGGAAAAAAGGAAGCATAGGAGCTGCTTTGGCGTCATTTTCTCACGGAACAAAAGCGGACACAGGAGCGTGACCAGCACGGGGGCAAAATAATATGCCAGTGTTGCCACGGAAACCGTGGTGTAGCGGTAGGCTTCAAACAACAAGATCCAGTTAAAGCCCATGGCGGCGCCCGATAAGAGCAGGAGCAGAAGGTCTTTTTTGCAAACGCCTGCCACGGGGTTGATTTTTCGGATCAGCAAAAGCGTGCCGATCAGCGCAGCGGCAAGCACCGCGCGAAAGAGCGCGATCTCGGCAGAGGGCAGTGCGATTCCGCGCACAAACAGGGCGATCGTGCCGAAGACCGCCATGGAAAGGATCAATTCAACGCGTGTGAGAGATTCTTTTTTCATGGTGTGTCACAGTCCGGCAAAAAGCCCTCGAAAATGGGATAAACGCCGACAGCCATATAGCGGTCGAACGCCGCCTTGTCGCGGATGGTGTAAACAAGAGAGGCGGCGCCGAACATGCGGATGCCAACGCGTAGCGCAAGGCGCTTGGGGTAACGCCAATCCCAGGCGTGGAACGCGGGACGGCAAAGGAAGGTGAGGAGCAGGGCAGAAAGGGCAAAATTAAGCGGCTTTGAGCCCTTGCGCTTTCCCTTGATGAAGTCGCTGGAGAGCAGACCGCACACAACGTGGGGTGCGTGACGCTTGACCTCGCGGAGCAAAAGCGGGTTGAAGGATTCCATGCACCATGCGCCGCGATATCCCTCCAACACCTTCAGCACGGCGGGGACCAGTGCCACGTTGCCGTTCTCACCCTTGAGCTCAATGAGCAACGGAACGCGCGCGTCTACGGCGTCTAAAGCTTGACGGAGTGTGGGGATCGTTTCGCCCTCTACACCGCTTAAGTGCATTTTGGTAAGCTCGGCGGCGGTATACTCACAGACCTTGCCCTCTATGTCGCATACGCGGCGAAGCGTGTAGTCGTGAAAGACCATGACCTCACCGTCACCTGAAAGCTGTACGTCCAGCTCAATGGCAAAGCCGTGCTCGGCGGCGCGGCGGAACGCCGCGAGTGAGTTTTCGGGAATGCCCTCTCCCCAAAGCCCGCGATGGGCATAGGGACGCAGGAAGGGCTGCATCTCCTTTTTGCGCGCACGGGGCGCAATAAGGAAGAGCCAAAGTGCAAAAAGTGCCAATACGGTAGCAAAAAAGACAATTAAAAGGATAAAATACCATTCCATCAGTCGTCACCTCCTGCGGCGTCAAGCGCCACCTGCTTTGCGTCGGGCTTGGCGTCACCGTGGCGTACGAAGAGCATGGTGACGAACGCGAGAGCCACGAACACGGTGGCATAGGGGAACAGCGAGCGGAAATTGAGGTCAAGGAACACGCCCGAGAGAATGGGGGTCACGACCTGCGCCGACATGCTGGCGGTGTAATAGAAGCCCGTGTATTTGCCCACGTTTGAGCCGCGGGAGAGCTCCACCACCATGGGGTAGGAGTTGACATTGATGGTTGCCCAGCCGATGCCTGCCAGCGCGAACAACAGGGGCATGAGCACGTTTTTGACCGCCGCGGGGCTGTCAGCCGAGAGGAAGGAGGCGAAGAAGAAGGAAACGCCGAGAATCACCACGCCGCCAAGGATCATCTTTTTGCGTCCGAGCTTGGAGGAAAGGATGCCCACGGGCAGATAGGAAATGATCGCCGCCGCCTGCGCGATGAGAAGTGTGGTGTTGTAATCCACGTTCAGAACGGTGCTGGCATAGACGGAATATTTACTGGTGACGGCGTTATAGCCCATAAACCAGAACACGACAGAGGCGAGAATGAGCAAAAGTGAGATCCTTTCGCCGCGGCTGAGCGTGCGCATTTCGGCAGGCTGCTCCGTCTGCTCCGCGGGGGCATCCAGCCCGAGGCGCTCGGTCTCGGCTTGCATTTCTGCCGCCCAAGCGGGCTCACGCACCTTCCAGAGGAACACGGCAAGCCCTACCATCATAATGCCCGCCACAATGGCAAAGAAGGTGGTGTAGCTCATGAGCGCGTTGGCGGTCTTGCCCGTGCCGAATACCGTGCCGAGCAGCAGCACCAGAATACCGCCTGCGGTGCCCATCAGATTGATGATGGCGTTTGCCTTGGAGCGCAGGGGCTTGATGGTCACGTCGGGCATTAGTGCCACGGCAGGAGAACGGAAGGTGCCCATAGCGATAAGCGTAAGGAACAAAAGCACCATGAATACCGCAAGAGGCGCTATATTTTGCGTGGTCATGCGTGCGGCGTAAGCCTGGCGCGCGGGAACGACGATATTGGAGTAATCGGGGTTGGTGACGGATTTTCCGCTTTCATCGTTCACGTTCATGGGGATGGAGGTGAACGCCTCACGGGAGATCAGCTCCTGCAGCGGCTGCTTTTCCGAGACCAGCGCGTCCGAGTCCCAATCGTGCACCTCGGGATTTTCGTCCCAGATCGCACCCAGTGCCTCGGTATATTCCGCACCCTCGGTGGCGGTGACGGCGTTGATGTTGTTCAGCTGTGCGCGATCGGGGATAGAGAGCGACACCAGCAGAATGGCGGCAACCACGGCGCCGATGACGATGAAGGGCGTGCGGCGGCCGAAGCGGCTGTTCACCTTGTCGGAGATCGCGCCGAAAATAGGCAGAAGAACGAGCGCGAAGATGTTGTCCAGCGCCATGATCGCGCCCGACCACACCTGGGGCAGACCGAATTTGTCTGTAAGGATCTTGGGAACAATGGTATCATAGGCTTGCCAGAAGGCGGAGATCAGGAAAAAGGCAAAGCCAACGAAAATGACGCGCTTGTAATTGAGCTTCATGAGAGTTTTCCTTCCTTTTGTAACATGATGTAGGCACGCAGCACAGCCGCCTGCGTTTTGCCGTCGGGGATCTCACCGCCAAGCACCTTTTCCGCCGCTTGCGTGATCGGCATGGTAAAGACCTCTAAAAATTCATCGCTGTCCAGCTCCTGCTCACCGCGCACAAGTCCGCGTGCCAGATACATTTGGATGCGCTCGCCGATCAGCGCGGGCGAGCCGTAATACACACCGAGGTCTATGAGCTCCGAGGGAATGTAGCCCGTTTCCTCGCGCAGCTCACGCAACGCCGCCTCACGGCGGTCCTCGTCGGGGGAGTCCAGCTTGCCCGCGGGGATCTCGATCAGCTCCTCACGCACGGCATAGCGGTACTGGCGCTCCAGCACCACCTCGTTTTTGTCTGTGAGGGGGATGATACAGACCGCGCCCACGTGCTTGATGTACTCGCGTGACGACGTCTCGCCGTTCGGCAGCGAGACGGTGTCCTTATACAGGTGCACCACCTTGCCGTCGAAGATCAGCGTGGATTCCAGCGTTTTTTCTTCCAAAGACATAAAAATTCTCCTTTGCTGTAGCATCTTTTTTAGTATATCCTAAAATGAAGGGTTTGTAAAGACTTTGCCGGGAAAACACTTGGCAAAGTTTTCCTTGATAGCAAACGGAGCGTGAGAGAAGAAGGAGGGGCACAAGCACAGTCCCGCAGAACAAATTATGAAGATTGAACGAAAAAAATTGTCGAAGTTTAGTTAATTCACAGAAAAAAACATAAGCAACTTGACAGGCATTTCCTTGTGGCTTATAATAGAATTGCAACCAATAAAATGCATGGAGGTGAGTCCGATGAACAGTATCGCTGCTTTGACAAAATGCCCGTGTTTTCTACAGTTTTATTCGCTCCTCTCCGTTTATACAAGCATCGGGCATGGTCTCCGATGCTTTTTGTTTTGGAAATGAGACGGGCTATTTTGGATACCAACATACTAATAATAAGACAGACATGAATGTGACCATCACGGGTTATCCCAACGAACAACCCTATCAATATTTTCATTCCGGCACAGTTGTTGTACCACAAGAGGCAGTAGGGTATGATTTTGATTATGAATATGTTATGCTTTACTATATTGATACGCTTGATGGGCAAAGCGGCTCTCCTGTATACTATCAGGCGGATAATGGGGATTGGATATCACCGGGAATCCACACTACTGATTACACCTACATTGACGGAAACGGGCAGAAAAAAGCTTATTTCAACCAAGGATCAAGATTTACCGGTCAGTTGTTTAGTTTTACCTTAGCGTATACGAGCGCTCATTGAAATGTTGTATATGAAAAATAAAAAAATAAAACGTTTTTTGCTTGTTACCATTTTATTACTGGCGATGATTGGTGCGTGTATCTTTTTATTGACCGTAAACGGCTCAGTAAGGGAGGAAGACGGGCTCATGCAGCATTCCCGCATTTCCATAGAGGAGATTTGTATCAAAGACGGGGTGTTATTTTATACGATCGAAAACGGCACACCGAGGCGATTGCGTTCGTTAAGCAACCCTCGCTTTCAAAAAAAGACAGACGGAGAATGGACGGATGTGCAATACGAGACTCTACTGCACCCTACTTCGGGAAAGTCGATTTCCTGTGGGGGCTTTCGCAGTGACGGCTTTTCGCACGAGTTGCAAAAAGAGGAGTGCTCGCCGGGGGAATACCGCTTTTATCTTTCCAATTATGACGGACAGAACGGTGTGGAGAGGGAGGAGCAATTCTTCATTGTCGGATATTATGTGATTTCAGAATAAGACTTTCCGAGCAAAAAAGCCCGATGTGCGAAATGTGCATCGGGCTTTTTGTGCATATATTTTTTACTGAAAACGCGCAAAGCCGCACGGCGCAAGGGTTTGCACCGAGGGCAACAAAACTCGCCAAAATATGAACGCTTTTTTTGTGCATTATTTTATTGAAAAAGACCTTTACAAGCGGGGTGCGTTGTGGTATACTATTCCTTGCCGACACAAGATATTGTGCTTCGGCGCGAAATAGGAAACAAAATGTGGGGGTGCTTTATCGGCACCCTTTATTGACGGAAAAGGGAGAAAATACTATGAAAATCATCAAAAGAAACGGCTCGGAGGTCACGTTTGACCGTCAAAAGATCGTGCAGGCAATACAGAAGGCAAACGAAAGCGGCGAGGGCAAGCCCGAGCTGACGCAGCGCCAGATCGACTATATTTCTCTTGTGATCGAGGACTACTGCCGCGAGGTGGACCGCGCACTTTCCGTGGAGGAGATCCAGGAGCTTGTGGAGTCGCTGATCATTCAGCAAAACGCGCCCGAAACGGCAAAGCGTTACATTCGTTACCGCTTCACCCGTAACCTTGCGCGCCGTTCCAACACCATTGACGAGAGCATTCTTTCCCTCATTGAGTGCAACAACGAGGAGGTGAAGCAGGAAAATGCCAACAAGAACCCCACGGTCAACAGCGTGCAGCGCGACTACATGGCAGGCGAGGTCTCCAAGGACCTTACGCGCCGCGTCCTTTTGCCCGCGGAGATCGTGAAGGCGCACGAGGAGGGCATTATCCACTTTCATGATGCCGACTATTTCGCA
>CAZQTN010000101.1:0-6804 GCA_964596195.1 uncultured Ruminococcus sp. | reverse complement strand
AAGGCCGCAGAGGCAGACGCCGCATACTCCATCCAGCAGGAAAATCAGCGTAAGACCATAGAGATCGCAAAGACCAACGCAGACATTGCACGCCGCGAGAAGGAGGCCGAGCTCAAGGAAAAGGAGATCGCCATCAAGGAGCGCGAGCTCGATGCAGAAGTCAAGAAGCAGGCTGACGCGGTCAAGTATAAGACCGAGAAGGAGGCCGAGGCCGACCTTATCAAGAGACAGCGCGAGGCTGACGCCCGTCAGTACGAGGCAGTCAAGGCCGCAGAGGCTAAGAAGGCCGAGGCAGACGCGCTCCGCTACGCTATGGAGCAGGAGGCTGAGGGTATCAGAGCCAAGGGTATCGCCGAGGCAGAGGCCATAGAAAAGAAGGCCGAGGCACAGAAGAAGATGGGCGAGGCATCCGTGCTTGAGATGTATCTCACCGCCCTGCCCGAGGTCGTCAAGAATGCTGCCGCACCTCTTGCGCAGACCGACAAGATCGTTATGTACGGCGACGGAAACTCCACCAAGCTCGTGCGCGACGTTATGACGAGCGCAGACCAGATAATGGCGGGCGTAAAGGAGTCGACGGGTATCGACGTAACGAGCCTTATCTCCGGCTTCGTCGGCGGAAAGGCCGCCGCAAAAGCCGAGGAATAAAGCAATCTACAAGGCACGCGAGGCTACACTCGCGTGCCTTTAGCATATCATTTTTTGCAATATATTTTTTCACTATTTACTATTTACAAATGTCAAAAAATGCTCTATTATATATACGTAAAAATTTTTATGTACGAGGTTTTAAAATGAGAGAATTTATGAAGGACGAGCTCACCGTAAGGGTGTTCGAGAACCGTACGCTTATGGGTGAGGCTGCAGCGCGCGACATCAGTGCAAAGATCAAGGAGCTGCTCGCGAACAAGACAGAGATAAATATGATATTTGCGGCGGCGCCGTCACAGAATGACGTGCTGCTTGCGCTTGTAAACGACAAGACGATCGAATGGAACAGAGTGAATGCTTATCATATGGACGAGTACGTAGGACTCGCGAAGGATGCGCCGCAGGGCTTCGGCAATTTCCTGCGCCGCGCTATATTCAACCTCGTGCCCTTTAAGAGCGTGAACTGCATAGACACCGAGGCTCCCTGCCCCAACTGCGAGTGCAAGAGATACGGCGCGATGCTCACCGAGAATCCGACCGATATCGTAGTGCTCGGCATCGGTGAGAACGGACATATTGCGTTCAACGACCCCGGCGTTGCAGACTTTAACGAGGAGGCGGTGGTTAAGGTAGTGGAGCTTGACGGAATGTGCCGTCAGCAGCAGGTTAACGACGGCTGCTTTGCCAAGATCGACGACGTGCCCACGCACGCTCTGACCCTGACTGTGCCCACGCTTGTAAAGGCACCCAACCTTTTCTGCATCGTGCCTGCAAAGACCAAGGCAAATGCGGTCAAGGAGACCATTTACGGCCCGATCGACGAGCACTGCCCTGCGAGCATACTGCGCACTCGGAAGGGCGCGATGCTCTACCTTGACAACGAGAGCTCGGCGCTGATATGACGATCAGAATCAAGTGTGACAGGATAATAACCCCCTGCGGTCTGTTCTGTGGTTTTGTATACGCAGACGGCGGAAAAATCGCCGAAATTTCGACCGAGGAGAGGGCGGCAGGCCTAGAATTAGATTACACGGGTAGGTACTTAGCACCCGGATTTATAGAAATCCACACACATGGTGCAGGCGGCCATCCATTCCTCACCGAGGACGAGGGTGAGGTTGCCGCAGCGTGCGACTTTCACCTTAGGCACGGTGTGACTACGATACTGCCCACCCTGTCGGCATCGCCTATTGCGGATATGGAGAAATCCATTGGTGCGATAAAGCGTGCGAAGAACGGGGCGCTGACGCGTGCGAACATACTCGGCGCGCATCTTGAGGGGCCGTACCTTTCACGCGAGCAATGCGGCGCTCAATGCACGGACTACATAACCGCGCCCGTAGAGGACGACTACAAGCGTCTTGTAGAGAACTCAGGCAAGTATATTGCGCGTTGGACGTACGCGCCCGAGAACGACCCCGAGGGTAAATTTGCAGCATATTTATCAGCAAACGGCATTCAGCCCTCTGCCGGTCATACAAATGCAAAATACCCCGACATCGACGTGGCGCTGGCGAATGGATGCAACCTTGTAACGCACCTGTACTCCTGTACCTCGACGGTGACGAGAAATATGGGTTTCCGTTCGCTTGGCGTTATTGAGAGCGCATTTCTGCGCGACGATATGTTCGTTGAGATCATTGCGGACGGAAAGCACCTGCCTGCCGATCTTGTAAAAATGATACTCAAGATCAAGGGCACGGATCGCGTGATACTTATCACCGACTCGCTCGAGATTGCGGGCACGGATATCACCGAGGGCGTAATGGCGGGCACGGCGTTTATCGTTGAGGACGGTGTGTGCAAGCTGCGCGACCGCTCTGCCTTTGCGGGCAGTGTTGCGACGGCGGACAAGCTGATCCGCTTTATCACTCGCGAATGCGGCGTCAGCATCTCGGACGCGGTGAAAATGATGACCGAAACACCTGCTGCTCTCTTGGGTATAAACAAGGGAAAACTTGACACGGGGTACGACGCAGACCTTATTGTATTCGATGACGAGATCAATATCGAGGCTGTATTTGTCGGCGGTGAAAAAGTATAAAAAATGCGACTCAGAGATGAGTCGCATTTTTTACATATTGGATACCATATTAGTTGCCAGTGTGGTAACGAGGTAAAAGAGTCCGAAGCTGAGTGCAGGCGACGCTGTCAAAAGAGAGAAATGGATGATATCCCTTTTGCGCTTGAGGTTGGTTTTGTAGCATATGGAAGTGATAAGTCCCGGAAGGGAGAGCACGATGAGTGTCGCATCGGCTATGACGGTAAGTATAAGTGCCACCGCCACTCCGAGTGCCGAGCCTATATTATTTTCGTCGGTTTTCGCAACGCGGACATAATCATATACACAGTAAAGTCCCCACGCGAGCACAGCAAGCACGAGAACGAGGATAATGATTTTATAAACGAGCAAAAAAACGTTGAGCTTTTTCATTTCAAAAACTCCTTTTTTCTTTATTTTATCATAAAACCCCACGGTGTGTCAATAGCACCGTGGGGCTTTACATATTTTACATATCTTCTCTTAGATAGCGCTCGGACTCAATCCAATACTCCATAGACTCGACGGGCTCGGCGTCGAGCTGCCAATACTGGGTCATCATCCCCTCCTTCTGAGGGCCCTTTGCCGCGGTGGCAGAGAGGTACGCCTTGAGGTCGGCGGTGGGGATCTCTGCTCCCCTGCCGAAATCGCCCGAGTGGCAATAGGAAACGAGAGTCTTAAGCATTGCAATTACTGCGGGGTTTTCGGTATCTTTGAAGTTAAAGCCGGTGACGAGCAGGCGTCCCTTACCTACGCGGAGCTCAAACGCGTAGCTGAAATTACGCATAGAGCGCTCGGGGCGGAGCTCGGAGAACTTGAACTTTGAAACGTCGAAGCGGTCGCGGTTGCATTTATCAAGACCGCTGACGAGGGAATACGCCTTTACGGGGAAATCGTCAAGGTTGATCTTGTCGGAATCCTCGATGAGGGGATAGTACTGGAAGTTGATCTGACCGTCGGTGACGAAGCCGAGAGAATTGAGGGTGTCCTTATCGTCGCGGCCGCCGCTTATCGTGCCTCTGTCACAGATAACGCCCTTGTATCTCTCCCACGTGTGGACGAAAGAATACTCAGGCGCGCTCATAGACTTGTCAAGCAGGTGGCGCGTCCACGCGGTACGGTAAATCAGCATAACGTCCTCGCCGTTTTCGAGCCTTTCAAAGAGGGAGTCGTCGAGCTTGTCGGTGACGGTGAGGGTAGATGCAGGGTTGAATCCGACCGCCTTTGTAAGGTAGTCGGCGTTCATATCGCACCTTGCATCAATGGCGATGGGCGCGGACACTGCGGGGAACGCCCACAGCTCCCAGGTGTTCGAGACGGCGGTGTCGGCGTTGAACTTACGGAACTGCTCAGGGCTGATGCCGTGAGGATCATCAAAGCAGTCGACGACGCCGTTCGAGTTCTCATACTTATCGGTATCGGCAAACTGAAGCATATGGAAGCCTGAGAGCAGGTGGCTTGCGCGGATGCCCTCAAGGGCGTTCTTCCACGCGCGGAACTGGAAGTCCTTGGTGATCTGGAGCGTTTCGGCGAAGTTGTCCTTATATCCCTTTGCCTCAAGGAGCTTGATCTCCTCGTCTACCCACCAGGGGGGCGGGGCGTCCGTATTTCTCAAACTTTTCCTTAAGGGCGTAGAAGTCGCGCCAGGATACGTAGTGGCAGACCTCGTGTGCGATGAGAGGCCTTGTGAATGCGATGCCGCGACGGATCTTGCCGCCGTCGGGCTCGTTGACGACCATCTCGCGATCACGCACCGTGCCGAAGCCAAGCAGATTGTCGGTGTCGGAGAACATATTTGCATTTTTGCCATAGGGGAAATTTTTGATAAGTTATGTTTACAAAAAGCGTATAGAGGTAGGGGCTCTCGGCAGACCATGGCTCGGCGTTAAAAATCGCAAAAAAGGCTTGCCCCGTGTGAAGTTATTTCACAATTTCCCGACGTTATCTCGCTACCGTCGCGGTCGCTGATAGACCAAGTCGCGGCGGATATTGCCCTATCGGAGCTTATCTCAGCAAACACAGGCTCATCTGTCTTGTCTGCGATTATTCTGAGTACGGTATTGCTTGCGGTTATCATATTATCAGTCCTTTCACAAGTTGATGATTGCGGGAAGCAGGTTCATCGAGACGAGTGCGGCGCACATTATCACTATGCCGATGACGTTAAGGCGCGTGAGCTTTTCCTTGAAGAATATCCACGAGATCAGGACGCTCATTATAAGCACTGACGAGTTGTCGATGGTATAAAGGATGGTGGTATCAAAATGCGGGATTATTATGACTATAAGGTTTATACTAAGAGCAAAGACGATGCTGGTAAGTATGAGGAATATAGCGGAGCGCTTACTCTGCCTGAAGCAGGCGAAGAACGGCTTGCCCTTCTCTTTTACGAGGCCTATGACGAAAGAGATTATTGCGGCTGTGAGGAAGGTGGATATTATCATCTCGCCCCTGTTCTCTTCACCGCCTGCGGCAGGGGTCTGCTGCTGGAGGGTGAGGAAAATGCCGTAGACGCCGTTGCATATCGCAAGGCCAAGGCAGGAGAGGATAAAGCCAAGGGTTATTCCCTTCTTCTCCGCGCCGTCATCGGGGCGATGGCTTACCATATAGACGGCGGAGATTATGGCGACGATACACACGGCGTTAACGACGACACGGAACGTGGTATTCCACGCCTCGTCCCATCCCATAATCAGAGAAGCAATAATGGGTATCACTATGCCGCCCGCGAGGGAAAACATCATTAATATTGAGTACGGGCCCGACTGCGAGGCCTTGACTATGAAGTAATTATATCCGTAAAGTGCAACGGCGTTCAAGACGCCGATGAGTATGCACCAGCCGTTGGGGGTAAAGCGGCAAAATTCAAAGCAGCAAAAGGTTATCACGGCGACCGCGAGGCCTGATACTACGGTGAGCACAGACGAGGCCATATCCGCCTTGCCGGGGTAGCTGTCGGTATAGAGCTTTGTAAATAGGGACTGCATCGTATAAAGAAGAACGAGCAGAATAACCCCAAGCCATACGAGTAATTGCATATTTCACTCCGTTATTTTTTTCGTTATGCCACTATTATACATAAAACGCGCGCAACATTCAAGTGGTATTGGAAAATAAGTGCCACGCAACGTAATTTTTGAGCAGTCAATGAAACTCCCTCACCGCAATCTCAACCGGTGACTCGCGTAAGGCTACCGCAAGCTGCCACAAGGGCAATAAACCGGCAGTCTGTTTCTCCGAGTCGGCCGCGCCGCGAGCTCACCGTTTGAGATTGCGGTGAGGTGCAACTTGGCGCAAATTGTATAGTTTTGGCGTGGTTTTATGCCGTTATGTAATCACTTCCAACAAAAGCCGAGAAAATGCTAAAAATATTCAAAAAAATTTGTAAAAAGCCCTTGACAAACACGAATAGATGTTGTATAATATAAAGGCCGTTGCGGGAGTGGCGGAATCGGCAGACGCGCACGTTTGAGGGGCGTGTGTCTTCGACGTACGGGTTCAAGTCCCGTCTCCCGCACCAACAAAAAGAGGAGAGTTCTCGTAACTCTCCTCTTTTTGTTGGTGCGGGAGACGGATTGACGTTGTGAATCCGACCGCGCCATGCACACCGATTATCTCGTTTTACACAGTATGCAATCGCGCTTTGTTCGCACTAAGTTCGCGCGCGGATCGGGGGCACAACATTGCCTGAGCGAGCGCAATGAAACGGCGCCCTTCATTCAATTAGATATCAGTTTTAACGCGATGGCAAAATCCCGTCTTTTAACCACGATGGGGCGAATGGACTTCGCTCCGCGAGTGGTTAAAATATGTATCAACTTGAACGGGTTCCCGACGGCTCGAAAATATACTCGATACCCTTCGGCTCGATACACTCGCCTCGATTATCTCCTTATTTTCTTCGGGCGCGTCACAAAAAACAGTTATCAACTGTTTTTTCCTCGCTCACCCGTCTCCCGCACCAAACAGGAAAAATACGAACCTTGAGCAATCGAGGTTCGTATTTTTTTTTGCAAGGGATTACTTCGGTATTCAAATCCCCCGCTGACAAGCGAATAGGGGCTAGCTCATTAAACTAGTCACAAAAAGAAAAAAGCGGATGTTCTTTACCA
>CAZQTN010000100.1:0-6889 GCA_964596195.1 uncultured Ruminococcus sp. | reverse complement strand
CCGAGGACGGTCTCGCCGTCTATTTGCAGCGCGGTAGGACGGTCGAACTCGACCTTGATATCGCGACCCTTATGTAGAGTGATGAATTTGTGCTTCGTGTGCTCGCCCTTGAAAATACCGGGAAAAGCTATCAGCGTGCGGAGCTTGCCAACACCGTGCCAAACCATAGTGGTGACCTCGTGCTTGCCGGAGAGTCTGTCCTGATCGGGGGTTGCCATCATTCCGCCGCCGTAGTAACGGCCGTTCATAGTCGGGCAGATCCAAACCTTTTTGTACTTGTATTCCACACCGTCGACGGTGACGGTTGCATTTGCGGGCTTATAGCCGAAGAACACGCCCTTTATGGCGATGGCGGTGTAATTGATCGGCTTGTCGGATGAGGTCTCCCTGATCTTGTCTCCAACCTCACAGCAATAGCCGTCGATGCCGTAGCCGACTCCGTTCAAGAATCGGTAGGTCTTGCCTTTTACCTCGACCTTGGGCAGGTCGGTGATGTACTTGCGAAGGGAGAACGGAACGTCCGGAATGGCGCCCTCGATGTCGCGCAGGAAGTCGTTGCCGGTGCCTGCCGCAAAGTAAAGAATCTCGTTTTTGATATCGATGCCATCGGTCTCGTTGACGAAGCGGTTAATGGTACCGTCACCGCCGGATAAAACGATAACATCGTCATCATTAAGCCTCGCGAAGAGCTCGCGATAATCGGATATCTTGGTCATATCGCAATATTCCGCGTTATCACCATAGACCGCCTTAAGCTTCTCAGTCTTTTCGGTGCAGGTCTTGTTACCTGCGAGGGGATTGTACAAAACGTAGTATTTCATATTGAATCTCCATTCTGTCTGTTGCAAATATGTCGCGAAATATTTTATCATTTTTTGACTAAGTTTTCAATGCAATTAGCGCATTGTTAACATTTGATTAATATTTCGGCGTATTTTACCGTAACGATTGTTCAGCAAAAACTATTAACTATTATTAACAAACTCCCCTATTCGACGTATTGCCTCCTTGATATGAGTCAAGGAGTAGCAATAGGATGCACGCACGAAGCCCTCACCCGAAGCACCGAAGGCGGTACCGGGCACTAGGGCGACCTTCTTTGCATACAGAAGTCGCTCACAGAACTCCTCGGAGCTCATTCCGGTCGAGGAAATTGAGGGAAATGCGTAAAATGCGCCCTGCGGCTCGCGGCATTCGAGGCCGATATCGCGGAAGCCCTTGACGATTATCTTTCTGCGCATATCGTATTCCTCAACCATTTCGGCAACCGCGCCGTCACAGGAGCGCAAGGCCTCAAGAGCGGCGTACTGCGAGGTCGTCGGAGCACACATTATGGCGTATTGGTGTATCTTGGTTATCTCTGCTATGAGCGGTGATGGGCCGAGGGCATAGCCGAGCCGCCACCCCGTCATTGAAAACGCCTTTGAAAATCCGTTTATGACCACGGTGCGCTCTCGCATTCCGTCGACTGATGCCGGGGAGATATGCCGTCTGCCGTAGGTAAGCTCGGCATAGATCTCGTCTGAGATGACGACGATATTCGTTTTTGCTATGACTTGATAGATAGCCTCGATATCGGATCTGTCAAGCACTGCGCCCGTAGGATTTGAGGGGTACGGGAGAATTATGGCCTTAGTCCTGTCGGTTATCGCCGCTCTCAGCTCGGCTGCGGTTATCTTAAAGTCATTCTCTGCCCTCGTGCTGATAATTACGGGGACACCGCCCGCAAGGCGCGTCATAGGCTCGTAGCAGACGTATGACGGCTGAGGGATTATTATTTCGTCGCCGGGCTCTGTCACAGCGCGAATGGCCATATCGATCGCCTCACTGCCGCCGACGGTAACGAGCACCTCGCTCTCGGGCGAATACTTAAGGCTGTATTTACGCTCTACATAGTCACATATTCCCTCTCGCAGAGCCTCAAGACCGCGGTTTGAGGTATAGCGCGTGGTCGCCATTTCGAGGGAACGTATGCCCGCGCTTCTGACCTGCCAGGGGGTTCGGAAATCGGGCTCGCCGACTCCGAGTGATATTACGCCGTCCATTGTATTCGCTATATCGAAAAAGCGCCGAATGCCGGACGGCTTAAGCTCTCTTACTGTGTCCGATATAACCTTATCATAGTTTATCATAAAAGTATTTTTCCTCTCCCATCGTCCTCCGTGCCGAAGAGCTCTACACCGAAGTCCTTGTATCTGCGCATTATAAATTGCGTGGCCGTTGACGTGACTCCCTCCATCGTGGCAAGCTCGTTTGCGACGAATGCAGATATCTCACGCATCGTAGCGGTGCGTATAACCACGCGCAAGTCACAGCTGCCGGACATAAGCGAAACCGACTCAACCTGCGGATAATGAGAAATATTATGCGCAACGTCCTCAAATCCGAGTCCTGCCTTAGGTGTAACGTTAAGCTCTATTACAGCACTTACGGCATCGTCCATAAGCTTATCGTAATCTATTATGCACTTATAGCCGCGGATGATACCGACTCGCTCCATCTCACCGATCTCGCGCTCGACCTCGCTGACGGGCATATCCGTGCACGCGGCTATATCCTCCGCGCTCATACGTGCGTTCTTCTCAAGTAATTTCAAAATTTTTGCGTTCATCTTTTTTCTCCTTTATAATAAAATAAAAAACCGCAGTATACCTATAAGAGTATACTACGGACGTTTGATATTAACGTGTTACCACCGTATTTCAGCCACCGCTCGCACGGCGGCCCTCATCAAGTCGGCCGGCACCGACCCCACGCTTTAACGGGCGCACCCGCAGAGAATTACCCCTGAGCTGGCGGAGAGCTTCACACACCATATCCTTCGGGGCTCTCATCACCTCCCCTTTTCTGTAAAGGCACGACGGCGCGCTACTTATTCCGCTTACGCTACGATGGGTCAATTATACATCATCGATTTAAAAATGTCAAGTACCTTTATTGACAAGTCCGCAATAATATTTTATACTAAAACAGAAGAAAATTTGAACTATTCGTCAATTTTTCGTACGGTGAAGCCTTGAACGGACGGCTACCGAATGATATAATTGTATCAAAATACTTTTGCGAGGGTTACGTATATGGCAAAAACAGTCAAGGTTATACAGTTCGGCGAGGGAGGCTTTCTGCGCGGATTCGTGGATTGGATGCTCGATCAGGTGAACGAGCAGACCGACTTCAACGGCTCGGTTGCCGTGGTGCAGCCGATAAAGGACGGCACATGCGATCTCCTACGCCAACAGGGGTATAAATATACCCACCTCTGCCGCGGTGTTGAGGGCGTTGACAAGAGGGTCGTGAGCGTGATATCAAGGTGCGTAAAGCCCTACGACGAGTTTGACGAATATATCGCGCTTGCAAAGTGTGAGGATGCGCGGTTTATCGTATCTAACACGACAGAGGCAGGCATCGCCGTAAATAAAGATGACAAGATCACTGACAGGCCTGCAAGCTCCTTCCCCGGTAAGCTGACACAGCTTCTGATCAAAAGGTACGAGCTCGGTCTTCGCGGCTTCGTGTTTTTGCCCTGCGAGCTGATAGACAAAAACGGAGAGCGGCTCAAGAGCTGTATTCTTGAATACGCGGATGCGTGGGAGCTGGGCGAGAACTTTAAAAATTGGATAGAAAATGAAAACATCTTCTGCAACACGTTGGTTGACCGCATCAACACGGGATATCCAAAGGGCGAGGAGATAGAGACCGAGTTTGATGACAGGCTGATAAACACCTCGGAGTACTTCCATCTTTGGGTTATATCGGGATATGCAGGGCTGTTCGATGAGCTGCCGCTCGACAGATGCGGACTCAACGTAATTCTGACCGAGGATCTCGAAAGATACAGAACGAGAAAGGTGCGCATTCTCAACGGCTCGCACACCTCGATGATCCCCTACGCGCTGCTCTTGGGAGTAGAAACCGTGGGCGAGTGCCTCAAGGATGAGCGCGTATCGGCGCATCTTGCCGCCTGTCAGGGGGAGATAATCGCATCACTTGACGGCGATAAGGGAGAGGCCGAGGAGTACGCGGCATCCGTAATGCAGCGCTTTGCAAATCCGTATATCCGCCATATGTGTCAATCGATAGCACTCAACTCGGTGAGTAAATTTAAGGTGAGAGTGCTGCCGTCGATACTCGACTATGAGAGAAAATACGGCGAGGCGCCGAGGAATTTGCTATTCGCGTTTGGCAAGCTTATTGAATTTTACAAAAAAGGAACCCCCAACGACGGCGAGGAGGTAACGCGCAAGCTTAAGGACGGAACGGTAGCACAGATACTGTCCGACGTCGAGCTGTGGGGCGAGGATCTCTCCCGCTTTAAGGATGAGGTGGAAAAGTATGCAAATACATAATAAAGACAACGTCGAGGTGCGCGAGGACGGGCATAAATACGCGCTGTGCGATATACGGCGGGGCGAGAACGTGATAAAATACGGCTTTCCGATAGGGCACGCGACCGAGAATATCGCAACGGGCGAGCACGTGCACACGCACAACCTCAGAACCAATCTCGGCGGCAATCTCGAATACGAGTACAGCTACCGCGACTACGGTGTCGGACGGGTGGATACGAGCCTGACCTTTGACGGTTATATAAGAGAAAACGGCGAGGTCGGTATACGAAACGAGATATGGATAGTAACTACGGTCGGATGCGTAAACAAGGTAGCCGAGAGGTTATCCGCCCTGACAGGTGCACGCCACTTCCCTCACCCCTACGGCTGCTCACAGCTTGGCGAGGATCAAGGGGTAACGCAGAAGATCTTATGCGGTATGATAAACCACCCGAACGCGGCAGGCGTGCTGGTGCTGGGACTTGGGTGCGAAAACAACAATGTTGCCGAGATGAAGCGCGCTTTAGGCGAATATGACGGGAGGCGTGTAAAGTTTTTGAACTGTCAGGACGTGCCAGACGAGATAGCCGAGGGTACGAGACTGATAGATGAGCTTAAGGCGTACGCCGATACGTTTAAGAGAGAAAGGGTGCATATCTCAAGACTGCGCATCGGTTTAAAATGCGGCGGCAGCGACGGATACAGCGGCATTACGGCAAACCCGCTTGTCGGCAGTCTGTGCGACAGAATGGTATCGTACGGCGGAAGCTGTGTGCTGACCGAGGTGCCCGAAATGTTCGGTGCTGAGCACCTGCTTATGGAGCGATGTGTTGACAAGTCCGTCTTTGACAAGACGGTGAAGCTGATAAACGATTTTAAGGACTACTTCACAAGGCACGGGCAGGTCGTTTACGAAAATCCGTCACCCGGAAACAAGGCAGGCGGCATCACAACCCTTGAGGAAAAGTCGCTCGGCTGTGTGCAAAAGGGCGGGCGCGCGCCTGTGGTAGACGTATTGAATTACGGTGACCGTCTGTCTGAAAACGGCCTTTCTCTGCTCGACGGCCCCGGCAACGACATAGTTGCCGTAACCAATCTTATGGCGGCGGGGGTGCATATAATTCTGTTCACTACGGGCAGAGGAACTCCGCTTGGAGCACCCGTACCGACGGTAAAGATATCGACGAATGCCGAGCTCGCACGGAAAAAGGCAGGCTGGATAGACTTTGATGCATCGCCTATTCTTGAGGGCGTACCGATGAGCGAGCTTGCAGACAGACTCGTCGAGCACGTGATCAGGGTCGCATCGGGCGAGGAAACAAAAAATGAGAAAAACGGCTATGCCGAAATTGCAATTTTCAAGGACGGCGTAACGCTTTGACAACAAAAAACGAGCAACGGTAATAAAAAAGTGGCACAGGAGATCCTGTGCCACTTTTTTGCTTAGATTATTTAAAATACTTAACCATAGACTTGAACATCTTGATGTCGTAGTCACCGAGAACGTTCTTGTAAAGGCCGTCTGCGATACGCTCGGAGTGACCCATTTTACCGAATACACGACCGTCGGGCGAGGTGATACCCTCGATAGCGAGAGCAGAGCCGTTGGGGTTGTAGTCGATCTCATAGGTCGCCTCACCGTCCATATTGACGTACTGCGTTGCGATCTGACCGCCTGCGATAAGCTGTGCTATCGTCTCGTCGGTGGCAAGGAATTTACCTTCGCCGTGGGAGATCGGAACGTTGTAAACGTCGCCAACGTTGCACTCGGAAAGCCAAGGAGACATATTGGACGCGATGCGCGTTCTGACTATCTTGGACTGGTGGCGTGCTATGTTGTTGAACGTAAGGGTGGGACAGGTCTCGTCGGTGTCGATGATCTTGCCGAAGGGGAGAAGACCGAGCTTGATGAGAGCCTGGAAGCCGTTACAGATACCGCACATAAGACCGTCGCGCTTGTCGAGAAGGTCGGTAACTGCCGCCTTTACGTCTGCGCCGCGGAAGAATGCGGTAATAAACTTACCGGAGCCGTCGGGCTCGTCACCGCCGGAGAAGCCGCCGGGGATCATCATAATCTGTGCCTTGTCAAGAAGCGCCACGAACTCGTCAACTGCCGATTCAAGAGCCGCCGCATCAAGATTGCGGAGAACGAAAATGTCAGCGTGTGCGCCTGCCTTAACAAAACGGCGCATAGTGTCGTATTCGCAGTTTGTGCCGGGGAATACGGGGATAACCACACGGGGCTTTGCAAAGGTGTCAATATGGTGAGCCTTTGAACGCTCTGTGCAGGTGAACTTCTCGCATACCTCGGGCTTGATTTCGCCAACCTTGGTGGGGAATACCTTTTCAAGTGTTCCCTCCCATGCATCGGAAAGCTCGCATACGGATACGGAAGTGTCACCTATCGTAATCTTGCCGTCGTCGGTGGTACAGCCGAGAAGTACGCCGTCAAGCTCGTCCTCGGTTTCGATTATGAACGCACCGTAGTAGGACTTGTAAAGGGTGTCGGCATCAATACCCTCGGACTTGAATCCGATGCGGTTACCGAAGCTCATCTTCAT
>CAZQTN010000099.1:0-6896 GCA_964596195.1 uncultured Ruminococcus sp. | reverse complement strand
AAATGCAACCCCTCGTGCTACTGTTGCATTTACTTTGAGAATTTACGTTTTTTTGGGAGTGTTGTTTGACGGGGGTGTAAACTATGGGGATGTACAGAGGGCCCTAAGGCTTAAAAAAGCGACACGGGTGACCCCGTGTCGCTTAAAATCGGAATTTTCGATTATTTTTTCTTAGGATCGCCCATTCCCTTTCTGGTAAGGGAGATTCTGTGCTTGTCAACGTTGACGTCCTTGATCTTAACCTCAATTACGTCACCTACAGAGAACAGATCCGAGGGGCTCTTTACGTACCTGTCGGACATCTCGGAGATGTGGAGAAGGCCGTCGTGGTGCACGCCGATATCGACGAAGCAGCCAAAGTCAACGACGTTTCTTACAGTACCGTTAAGGATCATATCCGGCTTAAGGTCGGTGATCTCAAGAACCTCGGTAGAAAGGACGGGTGCGGGAGCATCGTCACGAATATCTCTGCCGGGCTTCTCAAGTTCCTTGATGATATCCTCAAGGGTGGGCTCGCCACAGCCGAGCTCACGAGCGAGCTTAGCGATGCCGTACTGCTCTGCCTTGAAGCGAAGAAGTGCAAGGTTGTTGTCTCTTACGTCCTCAGGAGTGAAATCAAAGCGGTGGAGGAGCTCCTCGGCAACCGCGTAGGACTCGGGGTGAACGCCCGTGGAGTCAAAGACCTCCTTTGCGCCGGGGATGCGAAGGAAGCCCGCGCACTGGGTAAACGCCTTTTCACCGATCTTGGGAACCTTGAGCAGCTGCTTTCTCGACTTGAACTCGCCGTTAGCCTCTCTGTATGCAACAATGTTCTTTGCGGCGGTGGAATTGATACCCGAAACGTAGGAAAGAAGAGAGTAGGATGCGGTATTTACGTCTACGCCGACGGCGTTAACGCAATCCTCAACGACGCCACCGAGGGCATCGGTAAGTCTGTTCTGCTTCATATCGTGCTGATACTGTCCGACGCCGATAGCCTTGGGCTCGATCTTAACGAGCTCGGCAAGGGGATCCTGAAGGCGGCGTGCGATGGAGATAGCACTTCTCTGCATTACGTCGTAATCAGGGAACTCCTCGGTTGCGAGCTTGGATGCGGAGTAAACCGATGCGCCCGCCTCGGAGACGATAGTATACTTAACGCCCTTGGGGCACTCGGCATCGCGAATGGTATCGGCAATGAAGCGCTCCGACTCGCGGGATGCGGTACCGTTACCGATGGAGATTATATCAACGTTATTCTTCTTTACCATGCGAAGTACGATAGCCTTGGACTTTGCAAGGTCGGCCTCGTTGGGGTTGCCCTTGGAGCGGAAGGGATAGATAACTGCGGTATCAAGAACCTTACCGGTCTTGTCAACTACTGCAAGCTTACAGCCGTGGCCGTAGCCGGGGTCGTAGCCGAGAACGGTCTTGCCCTTAATGGGGGAGACGAGAAGAAGGTTGCGCAGGTTCTCTGCAAATACCTTAAGCGCGCCCTCTGCCGCGTCGTCAAAGAGAGTAGTTCTGATCTCGCGCTCGATGGCGGGGAACAGGAGTCTTTCGTAAGCGTCCTTTATGGTTTCCATAAGGAAAGGAAGTGCGGGAGACTGCTTGTTGGTGATCACCTTGGATACGATCTGTGCGATTCCGTCCTCCTCGGCAACGGATACCTCAACCTTGAGGAAATCCTCCTTCTCGCCGCGGTTGATGGCAAGAACTCTGTGGCCGCGAAGCTTTTTGATCGGCTCGGAGAAATCGTAGTAATTCTCGTATACCGAGGTCTCCTCGGTCGTACCCTTGGTAGCCAGAGAGCCGTAAGCCATGGTGAACTCACGGAGCATCTTTCTGATCTCTGCGCTGTTGGAGATATCCTCGGCAATGATGTCGGATGCGCCCTGAAGCGCCGCCTTTACGTCGGGAACGCGCTTAGCATCCTCAACGTCCTCACCGTCAACGATAAACTGCTCGGCATATACCTCGATCGCGGGATCGTATACGTCACGCTGCTCGAGAATGTATGTAGCAAGGGGCTCGAGTCCCTTTGCACGTGCAACAGAGGCTCTGGTCTTTCTTGCGGGCTTGTAGGGTCTATAAATATCCTCGATCTCAACGAGGGTCTTAGCACTATTAAGAGCGAAGGTGATCTCGGGGGTGAGCTTGCCCTGCTCCTCTATGATCTTGGAAACGGTCTCTCTTCTCTCCTCAAGGTTGCGAAGATACTGGAGACGGTCGTTAAGGTCGCGGAGGGTAGCATCGTCAAGCGAGCCGGTAACCTCCTTACGGTATCTTGAAATAAAGGGGATGGTGTTGCCCTCGTCGATAAGCTCGATGGTGGCTGTTACCTGCTCCTCTTTGATATTAAATTCTTCTGCTAAAGTTTTTACGATATCCATTTGTTACTCCATACGTTTGTTGTTGCTTGTCGAAAACCGACCCTATAATTTTACCATAAGATTCCGTATTTGTAAAGAGCTTTTTATAAATCAAATGTTAAAATTCATCTCTTTTCCAATAAGTCGCGCTCCTCATCCGTGAGCATACGCCACTCGCCACGCGAAAGGGTGCGGTCAAGCGGGATCGAAGCAAAGCTGATGCGCTCAAGGAACGTTACGGCGTTGCCCGTCGAGGCGATCATTCTTTTGATCTGATGATACTTGCCCTCGGTCAGAGTGATAACGCCGCCCATACGGTCTGGGTCGGCCACAAGCTCAGCCTCCTTGCACTCGTAGCCGTCGGCGAGGGTGATACGGTTTTTAAACCGCTCCTCGGCATCAAGGACGAGCGACTCGGCGCACTTGAAGTAATATTCCTTTTTTACATGGTGCTTGGGAGAAAGAAGGCTGTGCGCAAGAGGGCCGTTGTTGGTAAGTATCATAAGGCCTACGGTGTCACGGTCAAGGCGACCGACGGGAAAGAGCTCCATACGCTTGAGCTCATCCGAGAGAAGCTCGGTAACTACGGGCAGGCGGCTGTCCTCGGTGGCGCTGACGTAGCCCTCCGGCTTATTGAGCATAACGTAGACGTATCTGTTGTACTCTACCTTGCACCCCATATAAAAAACGGTAGCCTGCTCGGGGTCTATATGCTTTGAGGGGTCGCGCACGACCTCACCGTTCACGGTGATCTGACCGCGCTTGGCCGCCGCGGCGCTCTCGCGCCGCGAGGCGATCCCCATATCGGATAAAAATCTGTCAATACGCATTTTTACCTCTTTTTTATCTTAAGTACGGGGGTTTTAAGGATGCCCATAGGGCGGGTCTGATATTCATACGCCCAGGCCTCGTCTGCGGAGCGCCAGAAATCCGGGCCCATATAGATGCGGCGCTTTCCGGCGTTGAGGTTATGAAGTGCCGAGAAGGTGTTATACCTCGTGCCGAAAAGAGTATAGGTGAGCACGTGCTTTCCTGCGGCGACGTTATCGATACGGAGAGTAAACGGCGGGAATGCTATCCTGCCGACATCTATGCCGTCAAGCTTTACACCTACGAGCGCGCCGCGATAATGCGACAGGGTGATCTCAACGTCTGCATCTTCCTCTATATCAAGGGGCGCATCGTACTCTATATTTCCGCCAAAGAACGGCAATCCCTGATGAACGACGGAGCCAAAGTGCAGCTTGTCGGGTGCGGCGATGATGCGAGCCTCACGACCTACGTAAGCGCAGCCGAAATCACCCGTTATATAGCACGCTTCAAGGTCTGTGCGCAGGCCGAATGGCATCGAAATCTCAAGCACGTTATCACCAATTTCGATCACAGGGAGCTTTATCGTCCTTATATCACGATCGGCGTAGTAGGACACAGGGGTTGTATCGACCGGGGTGGAGTTGAAGGTGACGGTTGCTTTTTCGGGAGTTTCCATCGCGAGGTAGGCACCCGTGTAACGAATTTCGCTTCTGATGGTGTAGACAAGACGGACTGTGTGATCCTCCGGCGAGCCCTCGATAGCCCAAGGTTGAACGAACTTCGTGCGTCTGGATTGAAGTCCGAACACGGCTCTTACGGCAGCATCGATGCGCATAATTTCCTCCTCGTGGTCGGAAAGCGGCGCACCGTCGGCAGAATATCTCGCCATATCAAGTAGGAGCACGTTCGGCTCGGAGAGACGGTATGCTGCGGTGGTGGGATGATACTGCGCTTCAAATCCGTCAGAGTCCTCCGAAGCAATCAGCTCGCACGGCTTATCCGCAGGCTCGAATTTCACAAGGAGCGTGTCAAGATCATAGAGTGCGGTATAAAGCGTGGTCTTATCCGACGAGGCGCGGAACGGCACATCCTCAACCTCGCCCGTAAGGGTGTTCCAGACGTAAGGCTTGAAGCAGCCGTCAACGGTTATTGATATTTCCCTTTTGTTTATGAGATGCGGAAGCTCCGGCTTATACATATTTGCGGCGAAGAGCCATTTTGAGTTGCCGTCGCGGCGGATAGTGCACATAAGCCCCTCAGTGTGAGCGCCGTCACTGTTTCGGATGTCCACCTTGCGATAAAGGGAGAGAGCGGAATAAAGTTCTGCACGAGAATGATTGAGGACGGTCGCGCCGTCGACGAGCGTTGCGGCCGCTTCACTCGGCTTGCCCGACGAGAGCGTGGGCGTTCTGCCGACGAAGATAAGACGGCCGCCGCGGCGTTTGAACTCGTCAAGCACCTTTACGGTATGAGGACGAAGTGTTGTGCAGTTTGCAACTATTACAACGTCATATTTCATTTTGCCGACGGAGAGGGGTGCCACGCCCTCGGCGCAGAGATCGGGCAGGAGCGACTCGGAAATATAGTCAAAGTCGTACGCACCCGAGAGCAGCCATTCGCAAAGCTCGGTGTCGGCGCGATCAAGCTCCTCCCTTGCGGCTCGCGTTTCTGCCATTGAGGCAAAAAGAATGTTATAGGAATCTATCGGATGGATGACGCCGATATTGACCTCGGGCGTGCCACGGGTCATAGCGGTATTTATTCTCGCATAGTGATCCTCGAGATATTTATATTCCTTGTGCCAAGATGATTGGTAGGAGATGGGGGCAGGATAGTCACGCTTTCCCTCTCCCTTCATAGATTGCCATGCGAGGTGCGGAACTCTGACGTTTACTCCAAGAGCCGCCTGCCAATCGCCCTGAT
Organism: uncultured Ruminococcus sp.; assembly: GCA_964596195.1. Taxonomy (GTDB): domain Bacteria; phylum Bacillota; class Clostridia; order Oscillospirales; family CAG-272; genus UBA1740. Next base: position 1,809 of record CAZQTN010000099.1, on the reverse strand, counting down.
ATTTGTGGCCGCGGAAGTCGAAGTCCCACCCCGTGACGCCGTAAAGCTCGGAAAGCATCGCTTCCCTGCCGTACTGACGGACGGCGGAGCGGCACTGTACGGGGGTCTTATAGACCACGTCATCACAGAGTATATCTATACCCGGCATCTGCATTTTTTTGTAAGCGCGCATAACATCGCCGTTGTTGAGCGCCCCCTCGTAAAGAGTGTCCTCACCAAGCAGGTGACCTGTAAGGAAAATGCCTGCGCCCTCGCACCAATCACCGATGTTGTCCATATAGGCGCGGTTAAAGCGCTCGGAGAGATGGCTGTAATACTGGTATCTGGTTGCGGTGGCGGAGGGGAGATCGGTGGCAAAAAAGAGCTCGGGGAGCTTATCTGTCAGCTCCTCGCCAAACTCGGCACGATAGGTGTCGGCAAAGTCGGTGGTGTAGCTGCACGAAGCGTCGCCTTTATCGAATCCCGATTTAAGGGGCACGAAGCCGCTTACCTGCGGCTCATCGGTAAAAATGGCAGGCACCGTCGTGCCAAACTCGTCGCCCACGGCGCGCTTGAAGCTCTCGTGCGTTATGGAGATGAACTCGTCTATGGCATCCTTTGAAAGGGTGTCAACGTAGGACTGATAATTGTAGCGCGGCTCGCCACCCGGCTTCTGCTCAAGGAAGAAATATCTCTTATTCTCGCAGGGCTCGTCGCGACCGACGGAGCGATAGGCTGTCATCACCCCCTCCGAGTTCACCGTGACGTCAAACGCGGCGACGAAATAAGGCTTGCCACCCTCGGCCGCCTCGTCGGGAGTGCTTGCACAATTATCCCTATCTTTGATGGTCATGGTCAGAAATTTCAGCCTATGTCGCTTATTTTTCGTGACCATACCACCTGCAACGCCCGACGGCCATCTGTCCTCGTCATAGAGCCAAGCGAGTATATTTTTACTTTTTGCGTACTCGGTGCAAAAGCGGACTGCACCAAGAAAATCCTCGCCGAGGTAGGGCGCTTCAAGCCCCTGGCGAACGTGCATGTGGAAGCCGCCGAAGCCCATTTCGGCAAAGGTATCTATCTGGCGCGCAAGCTCGTCGCGATCAAGATTCGAGTTCCACGCCCAAAAGGGTGTGGAGCGGTATTCGGCGGTGGGATTTTTAAAGAGCTCGCGTGAGAGAGCCTTTTCTCCGTTTTTATTGTAAAGCATTTTATCTCCATAGAAAAAGCCGCCGCGTCGGATATGCAGTTGTGTGTATAGCATACCGAGCACGGGCGGCTCTGTTCGTTAAATTTTATTTCTGAACGAGGTGAACAGCGAAGCCGCAGATCTCGTCCTTGAAGTAGACGAACTTAGGCTTGCCGGTCTTGTCGTCGTAGGTGATGCTGGACTCGTCAAACTCAAAGCCCATACGCTTGAAGTATGCAATAGCTCTGTCAACGAAGGGGGTGCGGATGCCGATGTGGCCGCACTTGCCGGGGCCGCGCTGGCACATAAACTCGAACTCCTCGCCTGCGAAGATGGACTTGCTGGTCTGGCGAAGGGGAAGTCCGAAGAGCATCTCAAAGAGCTTCGCGCCCTTCTCTGCCTCCTCGGGAGTATCGTTGTTGATGCCCATATGTACGAACTCAAGGCCGAGCATCTTCTTAACTGCGTTTCTGGTAAGAGCGGTGATCTCGTCCCACTTCTTTTCCTTTACAAGCTCATCCTTTACCATAAAGGAGCCGCCGCAAGCGACGATCTTGTTGAACTTGAGGTAGTCAAGAAGGTTATCGGCGTTGATGCCGCCGGTAGGCATAAAGGTAAGCTGGCCGTAGGGAGCAGCCATA
>CAZQTN010000098.1:0-6946 GCA_964596195.1 uncultured Ruminococcus sp. | reverse complement strand
ACTATGTCCGACGGTACGGGTATCGTTCACATCGCACCCGCGTTCGGTGAGGACGACAGCAAGGTCGGCAAAAAATATGATCTGCCCTTCGTTCAGTTCGTTGACGGCAAGGGTGAAATGACTGCCGAGACCGAGTACGCAGGCGTATTCGTAAAGAAGGCTGACCCGCTGATCCTTGCGGATCTTGAGCGTGAGGGCAAGCTTTTCTCCGCTCCTAAGTTCGAGCACGACTATCCCCACTGCTGGAGATGTAACACTCCTCTTATCTACTACGCTCGCGACACTTGGTTCATAAAAATGACCGACGTACGCGAAAATTTGATACGCAACAACAATACCGTTAACTGGATGCCTGAGGGAATAGGCAAGGGTAGATTCGGTGACTGGTTGCAGAACGTGCAGGACTGGGGCATTTCGAGAAACAGATATTGGGGCACGCCCCTCAACATCTGGGAGTGCTCCTGCGGACACCGCCACTCCATCGGCTCGATCGCGGAGCTTAAGTCGATGTCCGACAACTGCCCCGAGGACATCGAGCTTCACCGCCCCTTTATCGATGCGGTAACCATCAAGTGCCCTGAGTGCGGCGGACAGATGAAGCGCGTCAGCGAGGTTATCGACTGCTGGTTTGACTCCGGCTCGATGCCCTTTGCGCAGTGGCATTACCCCTTTGAAAACAAGGAGCTTTTTGAGTCGCAGTTCCCCGCAGATTTCATCAGCGAGGGCGTTGACCAGACTCGTGGATGGTTCTACTCGCTTATGGCGATATCCACCCTTATTTTCGATTGCTCCCCTTATAAGAACGTTCTCGTGCTTGGCCACGTCCTTGATAAGGACGGACAGAAGATGTCCAAGTCCAAGGGCAACGCGGTTGACCCTTTCGAGGCGCTTGAGGCCTACGGCGCGGATGCTATCCGCTGGTATTTCTACTCCAACTCCGCCCCCTGGCTGCCCAACCGCTTCTTCGGTGATGCGGTCGTTGAGGGACAGCGTAAGTTTATGGGCACGCTTTGGAACACCTACGCCTTCTACGTTCTCTACGCCAACATAGACGGCTTTGATCCCACCAAGTACACCCTTGACAAGTCCACACTTACCGCGATGGACAGATGGATGCTCTCCAAACTCAATTCTGCTGTCAAGAGCGTTGACGAATACCTCGGATCTTACAGGATCACCGAGGCGTCGCGCGTGCTTGAACAGCTCGTTGACGATCTTTCCAACTGGTACGTTCGCCGTAGCCGCGAGAGATTCTGGGTAAAGGATATGCCTACCGACAAGGTAAACGCATATCTCACCCTTTACACCGCACTTGTAACCATCGCAAAGATATCCGCACCCATGATCCCCTTTATGACCGAGGATATATACAGAAATCTTGTCTGCTCGGTTGATAAGTCCGCACCCGTGTCAATTCATTTGTGCGATTACCCCACTTGTGACGAGAGCCTTATCGACAAGGAGCTTGAGGAAAATATGGACGAGGTGGTATCCGTAGTCGTCCTCGGCAGAGCCTGCCGTAACGCGGCAAACATAAAGAACCGTCAGCCCGTTGCAAAGATGTACGTTAAGGCTGAAAAGGCGCTCGGCGACAGCTTCACCGCGATAATCGCAGAGGAGCTGAACGTTAAGAGCGTTGAGTTCGCGGACAACGTGCGCGAGTTTACCACCTACTCCTTTAAGCCTCAGCTTCGTACCGTCGGCCCGAAGTACGGCAAGCACCTCGGATTTATCCGCGGCGCGCTCACGGGACTTGACGGCAACGCCGCTATGGACGAGCTTGAGGCAAACGGCGCTATCAAGCTTGAAAACGCGGGCGAGACCATCGAGCTCACCAAGGATGATCTCCTTATCGAAATGACGAAGAAGGAGGGCTTTGAGTCGCTTGGCGACAAGGGCGTTACCGTCGTTATCGACACCAACCTTACCCCTGAGCTTATCGAGGAGGGTAACGTGCGCGAGATCATCTCTAAGGTGCAGACGATGCGTAAGGATTCCGGCTTCGAGGTTATGGATAAGATCAAGGTTGCCTTCTCCGGCAACGCCACCGTTTGGGCTATTGCAGAGCGCAACGCGGCAGAGATCGCCGACGAGACGCTTGCAGAATCGGTTTCCGAGGGAACGCTTGAGTTCTCGAAGGAATGGAATATCAACGGTGAGAAGGTTACGATCTCCGTTCAGAAAATTTAATTTACCGTCGGGAGGCTGTTTTTCACAGCTTCCCGATTTTTTGCTTGACAAATACCCCGTGGGGGTATATAATAAAAGAAAAAAGAATAATGAATAAGAGAGGGTATGGGGATGAGTGAGTGTCCTATGTGCAAGACTAAAAAGAGAGATGAAGCTGAATTTAAGAGCCTTGCAAATCGTTTGTCAAGGATCGAGGGACAAGTGCGCGGTATTCGCGGAATGTTGGAGAGTGATGCGTACTGCATTGATATAATTACACAGGTGGCGGCGGTCAGTGCGGCGCTCGGTGCGTTTAACAAGGAGCTCTTATCGAGCCATATAAGGACGTGCGTGTCCAACGATATAAAGGCCGGAAACGACGAGGCGGTGGATGAGCTTTTGGCTACGCTCACCAAGCTGATGAAATAACGGCCACGAAAGAGGAAAGAAAATGAAGCAATTTGACGTTACCGGTATGAGCTGTGCCGCCTGCTCTGCCAGGGTTGAAAAGGCGGTGCGCGGAGTAGACGGTGTCAGCTCCTGTGCGGTAAATCTGCTCACCAATTCGATGACGGTCGAGGGTGGTGACGAGGGTGCGATAGTCGCGGCGGTGCGCGCCGCAGGCTACGGCGCAAGTCCTAAGGGCGAGCGGCGAGCCGTGGACGACGAGGATGAGCTTGACCGAGTCGCAAGGGAAGAAAAGAGAGGGATGGTCGTGCGCCTTGTGGCGTCGCTGGCGTTTATGCTGCCCTTGATGTATATTTCGATGGGGCACGTAATGTGGGGATGGCCGCTACCGTTTTCAATGGGGGGATATCCGCTCGCCATCGCTCTGACTGAGCTGATCCTTGCCGCGATCGTTATGGTGATAAATCAGAAGTTCTTTATAAACGGCTTCAAGGGCGCAATAAAGGGCGCGCCCAATATGGATACGCTCGTTGCTCTCGGATCGGGTGCATCCTTCGTGTGGAGCGTATATTTGACATACGTTATGCAAATTTCGGTGACAAACGGTAACTATATCGAGTATCATAAGTACCTGCACGAGATGTATTTTGAGTCAGCGGCGATGATTTTGACGCTTATCACCGTCGGTAAGCTGCTTGAAACGGTAGCGAAGGGCAAAACGACAAGCGCAATAAAGAGTCTTATCAAGCTGACACCCAAGACTGCAACAGTCATAAGGGATGGCAGGGAAGTCGAAATTTTATCAAAAGAAGTTACACGGGGTGAGGTCTTTGTAGTAAAACCCGGTGAAACCGTACCCGTTGACGGCGTTGTAATAGAGGGCGGCAGTGCGATAGACGAGTCCGCCCTTACAGGCGAGAGCCTGCCGGTCGAAAAGGTTGTGGGGTCGCAGGTGTACGCCGCAACCACCAACACGTCGGGATATATAAAATGCGAGGCGGTAAAGGTTGGCGAGGACACCACAATGGCGAGAGTTGTCAAGCTGGTGTCTGATGCCGCCGCAAGCAAGGCTCCGATAGCAAAGGTGGCAGACCGTGTCGCGGGAATCTTCGTTCCGGCCGTTCTTTTGATCGCTTTGGTAACAACCGTAATTTGGATTTTTGTAAACAATAGTTTGGGTTATGCGCTTGCGCGCGGCATATCCGTCCTTGTAATCAGCTGTCCGTGTGCGCTCGGCCTTGCTACCCCCGTTGCAATTATGGCGGGCAGCGGAATCGGCGCTTGCAACGGCGCTCTGTTCAAGAGTGCTACGGCGCTTGAGGTGCTCGGCAGATGTAAGACGGTGGTGCTCGACAAGACGGGTACGCTGACAAACGGCGCGCCGAGAGTTACAGACGTGATGCCTGTCGTCGGTACGGCAGACGATCTTGTGCGCTTGGCATATTCGATAGAAAAGAGAAGCGAGCATCCCCTCGGCGGTGCAATAGTGAAATACGCTGAGGAGCAGGGGACGAGTGCGTTTGAGGTTTCCGATTTCTCCGCTATCGTCGGTAGCGGAGTTAAGTGTACCGATGCCGCTACGGGAGCTGCACTTTTTGGCGTAAGCTATCGCTTCGCAAGTGAAATGCTTGACGTTCCCAAAGAGGTTACCCGGGCGTACGAGTCCTTGGCCAGTGAGGGAAAGACTCCGCTTGTGTTTATAAGGGGCGACTCTATCGTAGGTATGATAGCAGTTGCGGATACGCTTAAGGATGATGCAAAGGCTGCGGTCGCGGAGCTTTGCGAGCTTGGCGTGCGCCCCGTAATGCTCACCGGTGACAACGAGGTGACGGCTCGCGCAATTGCCGATCAGCTCGGCGGCATTGAATTTATTGCGGGAGTCCTGCCGGACGGCAAGGAGCAGGTCGTACGTGACCTTGCCGAGGATGGCCGCGTTGCGATGGTCGGCGACGGCATAAACGATGCTCCCGCGCTTGTAAGAGCCGACGTAGGCATTGCGATAGGTAACGGAACCGATATTGCGATAGATTCGGCTGACGTTGTACTGATGCGACCGACTCTGTCACAGCTGCCGGGAGCTATCCGCTTAAGCCGCGCGACCCTCGGAATCATTCATCAGAATTTATTTTGGGCGTTTATATACAACGCCGTAGGAATACCCCTCGCCGCAGGCGCATTTATCACGCTTTTCGGCTGGGAGCTGACGCCTATGTTTGGCGCGGCGGCAATGAGCCTCTCAAGCTTTTGCGTGGTGACGAATGCCTTGAGGCTTAATCTCAAGCGTATATTCAAAAAGCAGAGCAACGCAGAGCAGAAAAACACAGAAAAATGTGACAAAACAAACATTTATACCATAAAGGAGCAAGAAAAAATGGAAAAGATCATCAAGGTTGAGGGTATGATGTGCCCTCATTGCGAGGCACACGTTAAGTCGGCGCTTGAGGCAATAGACGGCGTTGAGTCTGCCGTTGCAAGCCACAAGGACAAGGAGGTCAGAGTCACGCTTAAGGGCTCCGTTTCTGACGACGTTCTGTATACCGCCATCAAGAACGCAGGCTACACCGTGCTTTAATAATCGGCGTGTGCCGCGCGGTATGGCTGCGCAGTTATATTGAAAAAAGAGAGCAGTTCGGCTACAAAACCGATTTGCTCTCTTTCTGTTTGTATATTTTCCCATCAAGCTTCAAAAAATGTTTTTAAGGAATTTTATAATACGTATTGACATATCATAATTATTGTTGTATAATATCCTCATTCCAAATTGTATACAAGAATACAATGGACGAAAATTCACGATGGAGGGATGGAAATGATTTCAAAGAATCCTTATAGCAATCTGCTCGAGCAATCACAATACAAGTATTCTCTTCAGGACGTAGAGGACCCGAATCTCTACCGCGAGATATATCCTTACGACGAGATACCGAAAATTGCGTTCAACCACAGACGCGTGCCTATGGCAATGCCGGAGGAGATATGGATCACCGACACCACCTTCCGCGACGGTCAGCAATCACGGGCACCGTACACCGAGAAGCAAATAGTGGATCTTTACAAGATGCTTCACCGCTTGGGCGGCGAGCGCGGCCTTGTGCGGCAGAGCGAGTTCTTCGTTTATACCGAGAAGGACAAGAGCGCGATGCTCAAATGTATGGATCTCGGATACGAGTTCCCCGAAATTACAACTTGGATAAGAGCCAAGAAGGAAGACTTTGAGCTCGTACGCAGCCTCGGAATAAAGGAAACGGGCATTTTGGTTTCTTGCTCCGACTATCATATTTTCAAAAAGCTTGGACTGACGCGCGGTGAGGCGCTTGATCACTATCTCGGTGTTGTAAAGCGCGCATTCGATGCGGGAATACGTCCGCGTTGTCACTTTGAAGACATCACCCGTGCCGATTTTTACGGCTTCGTAGTACCCTTTGTAAATGAGCTTACCGAACTCTCGCATCAGGCGGGTATTCCCGTGAAAATACGTATGTGTGATACAATGGGCTACGGCGTTTCATACGCCGGAGTTGCTCTGCCGCGAAGCGTGCCGGGAATAGTATACGGACTTCACCATTATGCGAGCGTTGATTCGGCTATGCTTGAGTGGCACGGACACAACGACTTTTATCACGGCGTAACGAACGCCGTTTCGGCATGGCTTTACGGAGCGTCTGCGGTTAACTGCTCGCTTCTCGGCATTGGTGAGCGCACGGGAAATATTCCTCTTGAGGCGATGATAATAGAGTATGCGGCCTTGCGCGGTACGCTTGATGGAATGGATCCGACCGTAATAACCGAGATAGCCGATTATTTCAAGCACGAGATGGGTTACGAGATACCCCCGATGACCCCGTTTATAGGCGACAGCTTCAACATCACCCGTGCGGGCATTCACGCGGACGGACTTATGAAGGATGCGGAGATATATAACATTTTCAACACCGAAAAGATACTCAACAAATCCGCCGCCGTTGCGATATCAAACACCTCTGGCGTTGCGGGTGTCGCATATTGGATAAATAATTATTTTAATTTGAAGGGCGATAAGGCCTTGACAAAGCAATCCGAACTTGTTATAAATGTAAAGGAGGCAGTCGATAAGGAATATTCGGACGGCAGAACCACCCTGATGGGTGACGACGAGCTGGTCGCGATAATCTCGAGGATAGCCCCTGGATTTATTAAGAATGTTGAGGATGGACAATGATAGTCGACAATAACCTTTTATCACTTGAGAACAAAGTTTTTATAAAGCTGGAGGATGAAATTCTTTCGGGAAATCTCGCACGGGGTACCGCTCTTACCGAAATTTCGCTTTCGGAGAGGCTCGGCGTCAGCCGCACTCCCGTTCGCAGTGCTTTGCACAGATTGGCTGAGG
>CAZQTN010000097.1:4950-6960 GCA_964596195.1 uncultured Ruminococcus sp. | reverse complement strand
CTCCATATGGAGGCATTTTTTAAATTGTTACCCTCTCACCCGCTGCGCGGGAGCTCTCCCGAGGGGCGAGCCTTCTGCTCGATGCCTGATCGTTCAAGCGGGCGATTCGTGAATCGCCCCTACGAGTTCGTTTCCTTTTGGCTATAGTACCCAAGGAAGGTTATTATCGCATATTCCCCGACAGTCGCGGTGGTGCGAGCCGAGAAGGATGCGCGCGCCACGGGAACGTAGGGCGTGGGGTTGTAGTCGGTCTTGCTTGAGAGCGAGCCGCCGCCCGTGATGTTGCCGAACATCTCGCCCCAGCCACCGTAGTAGTTGAGGTATTCCTGAAAGTCGTTGTAGTGGTTGTAGGTGTAGAACAGGTATATCTCGCCCTCGTCGTAGGTGCCGTTGCCGTTGAGGTCGTAGCGACCGTAGACGATGCGCGCCGCGCCGCGCGTGATCTTCGAGCCGTCGTTGTATATCTTGACGGTGTAGTTTCCCGAGGTCGTGCCGGTCGTGCCGATATCAATCTCCTTATACTGCAGTTTACCGCCGCAGCCGCTGATATTGGGCAACTCGGGCTCATAGGGGTAATTCGTGGTGCTGCCGCTGAAATTTGAGTGATTTGCGCGCAGGTACTCGCCCCACGTTGCCCACATCGCGTTGTTGGGTGATTTTTTGGAGCTGTAATTCGGCGGTATCTCGCCAAAGGCGTACAGGTACGCCGCGACCTCCTCGAGGGTAATGTACGCGCCGCCGTAATAGATGCGCACCGCCTCGTCACCGTATGCATCAACGACAACGTAGGTCTTACCGCCGTCGAGATATATCATATCGGTATTAAGGACGAATTTGCCGCTTGAGGTGGGCTGATATTCGGACACCGTAGGCGCCTGATCGGGCACGGTTATGGAGCCCGACATAAGGCCGTGCTGGGTGCGTAGGGTGGCATCCGTGTAACTTTTTGCAGGGGTGTATCCCGCATAAAACGTATCTTTGTTTACATTTTCGTACGGGTCGATAACGGTGGAGTCAACGCGCACGGTGATGCTGTTGCTCACGGTGCCACCGATCGAGGCGATTATCGTAGCCGCGCCCGATTTAAGAGCCGTAACGGTGTTGCCAGATATCGAAATGACGTCCGCGCCTGCGGTGATCTCGTACTCGATATTCTGCGCCGAGTCGATTGGATCGGTGGTAAAGGCGAGCATAGCGCTCTCGCCTATTGAGAGCTCGCTCTCGGATATCGCAATAGTCACGCTTGTCGGCGCGTCGGGTAGCTTGTCAACCGTGTGTACGATTACGGGGTTGCTCTTGACGTCCGTGCCCTTGATATACGCCGTAATAGTCAGCGTGCCGCCGGTGCGAAGCGCCGTTATCTTGTTGCCATCAAGGGAAATGAAACCGTCATAATGATCGTCGCCCTCGACCTCGTAGGCGATCTCGCCGATTGCACCGTTCGGTATAACGGTCGTGGTGAGGGTTGCGACGTCGCCCTTGGTGAGGTAGACGTTGTCTACCTTGAGAGAGAGGCTTCTGTTTTCGGTCACGGTGATGAGCACCTTGTCGATTGCATCGCCGTAGGTCGCGGTAACGACCGACTTGCCCGTTCTGACCGCTGTGACGACGCCGTTAATACTGACGGTAACGCAGTCGTTCGATGCGCTCCACGATGCAAGCACGGGCTTGTCCTCAATATCGACCGCCTCAAGTATCAGCGTGCCGCCGATGGGCACGGTCAATTCGTCGCCGTTCGTTATATTTACGTAAGGTGGTGTCTCGATGCCGCCGTCCAAGCCGAAAAGCTCGCACGAGGTAAGCACCGAGGCGCCAAGCGCTATCGCAAGCACAAGCGCCATCAGCCTCAAAAATAAAGATGATTTCATTCGATAAGCTCCGTTCTGTCGCCACAGATGACTGTACAAAAAAAGATCGACATATTTCTACACATTATTATAGCTTAATACAAGGTGAATGTCAATCCGTAAGGCAACAAAAACGCGCCCGACTCATAACGAGTCGGGCGCG
>CAZQTN010000097.1:0-4850 GCA_964596195.1 uncultured Ruminococcus sp. | reverse complement strand
TCGCCGTTAATGCCGTCGCATACGGAGCACTTGCTTGCTGCAGTGCAGGTTGCATCGGAGTAGCTGTGAGTGTGAGGAGTGTGCTCAGTGATCCAGCCGTTGCTCATCTGGATGGTCTGCTGGTATGCGCCGAGAACACCGCAAACGGTAATAACGTCGCCCTTAACAGGCTTCGTGGCAAGATCTGCATAACCTACAGTTCCATCAGCATTGTAGGTGCCGAAAATGAGGAAGGTATTGGTGCCGTCGGTGATGTACATATTACCGTACGTTGTGTTGGAAACCTCGGTGATAGTACCGGTTATAGTGTACTTTTCGGTGGTGTAGGAACCATCCCAAGTGTCGTGCTTATAATCATTGGCAATTTCGATTGCCTGAGTGATGGTGATGGTGGTAGCACCGGTTTCGCCGCCGGTTTCGCCGCCGGTTTCGCCGCCGGTTTCGCCGCCGGTTTCGCCGCCGGTCTCGCCGCCGGTCTCGCCACCGGTCTCACCACCGGTCTCACCGACTGCGATAGCAGTAAATACAAGGGGGAACTGGGAAACGCCGGTGTTTGTAGCGTCGATGTAAGAGGTCTTGGATGCGCTTACGGTGCTGAAGTTGCTGTAAGTGCCAAGGTAGTACTCGGTGTCCTCAAAGGTGGTTGCCCAGATGTTGGTGGTTGCAACGTAGTTGAATACGTTGGTGCCTGCAGCATCATACTTAACGGAAAGCTTGCTCTCGTCGTTATTGTAGATGGTGATGTAGAGCTTGGTGGTTTCGTCGGTGTCAAGGATGTAGAGCTTGAAGCCGCCTGCAACCTTCTCGGCATAAACAGTAACTGCCTCTGCAGCATTCTCGGTAGTAGCAAGGTATCTGCCGCTAACCTGACCGTTGAGGTAGAGAACAACATTTCCATTCGTAACCTGAACGAGGCTCATATTATAGGCGGTGTCAGGAGCAACGGGGAGATACTCAAGGGGGAACTGGGAAACGCCGGTGTTTGTAGCGTCGATGTAAGAGGTCTTGGATGCACTTACGGTGCTGAAGTTGTTGTAAGTACCAAGGTAGTACTCGGTATCCTCGAATACAGTTGCCCACACATTGGTGGTGGGGTTGTAGGAGTATACGGTGGTACCCTCAGCATCATACTTAACGGAAACCTTGCTCTCGTCGTTATTGTAGATGGTGATATAGAGCTTGGTGGTGCCGTCGGTGCCAAGGATGTAGAACTTGTAGCCGCCGGTAGCCTTCTCAGCGTAAACAGCTACTGCATCAGCAGCGTTCTCGGTGGTGGTGAGGTATCTGCCGCTAACGTTGCCGTCAAGGTAGATGATCGTTCCGTTCGTAACCTGCTTGATGTAAGGAACGTAAGGCATAGTCTCGGAGAGAACTACGTTAGCTGCGATAACTACGGTGTAGGTCTGGGTGTCGGTAGCAGCACCGCAGGTAGCGGTCGCGGTAAGAGTGATGGTAACCGCATCGTTGCCAAGAGCGATGGGGAGCTTACCCTCAGCGTCAATAACGTATGCGGTGTTATCGACGGACCAGGTAATAGCTACGTTATTGTAGGTAGAGCCAACGAGAGGGAGCTCAAGAGTGGTTGCCTTGGTGATAGTGTCTGCGATTTCGATAGCGTTAAGCTCGAACGCGATCTTCTCAGCATCGGTTCTCTCAATCTCGGTGATGTTGGTGAATGCATTAACGGTAGCGGGGATAAGGTAGAAGTTGCCGTTGTAAAGCTGGATGATACCGGTAACATCAGCCTGCTTGCCGTAGCTTGCGGTGTGAGTAGCTGCGAAGGTGGTCTTCTCATCCAAGGTGATGCAGTTGTTGGAGGAGGAAAGTCTTACGTAGGTCTCAAGATTGCCAAGCTTGAAGTTGTAGTAGCCCGAGCTGGTGTCCTGGCCGGTGATCTCAACGCCCTTGATGGTAACGAGCATAGACTGCTTACCAACAAGTGCGGTATCTGCAAGAGTCGTTGCAGAGGTGAAGATCGAGGTGTAGTCAACGGGAGTTACGGTGGTGGGGGTAGCGTCGAGGATCTCTGCGGATGCGCTTACAATCTCGTAAAGGCCGTTGTAGGTATCCTTGGTACCGGTAAGCTCAACCTTCATACCTACTGCGAGGCCGAGGTCAGCAGTGGGATCCTTGGAATCAGCAAAGCCGTAAACGTAGTAGCCGCCCTCGTTATTGAGGTCCTGAACGTACATACCGTTTGCGGATGAGCCGTTGGTCTTGGAGAAGATACCGGTGATGATACCCTGAACGACTACGCTGCTATCGTCTTCTGCAGCAGCGTACTCTGCATAGCTCATAACCTGGTATGCAGGAACCTTGCGTGCGTATTCCTTGGTTACGGTATCGCCATCCTCGTTGGCAATGGTAGCCTTAAGGGTATATGCGATCTCAGTGGTGGTTTTGGAATCTACATCAATGGTGTAGAAGCCTTCCTTGGAGCTTTCCTTGACTGCAACGCCTGTTTCGACGTTTACGGTCCAGGTTACGGTGTAGGTAGTACCGTCGACAACAACCTTACCAACTACGTCGTAGTCGTTAGGAGTTGTCTCTGCCTTGTTCTTGTAAAGGGTGTCGACGTACTCGGCAGCCTTTGCAAGTCCCTCGTCATCCTTGCCGCACGCGGTAAAGATACCGAGGCAGAGGATAGCAACGAGAAGAAAAGCAAGTAACTTTTTCATGGTGTTTTTCTCCTTTTTATATTAAATTTTATTGGGATACTTAATAATCAGGTCTTATTGAATGGTTATATCACTAAGAGAGAGAACCTTTATCTGATAGGGGAATGCGGCAGTCGCGTCGGTCTTATACATAGCGATAACGCCCTTGACGTCGATCGTCTTGCCCTCAAAGAGATCAGCGGTAACTACGTTACCGTCTGCATCCTTAAGCACCGTGGTGCGCACGGTGATAGTGATGCCGTCCACCTCGCAGGTGAGGGTTATAGCGCCGTTGGAGGAGCTGTCCTCATTCGTGGTGGTGTAGGTGCTCTTAACGACGAGATTCTTCATCTCGATCGAAGAGTAAAGCGCGAGCTCCGCATAGGAGTAGGTCTTGCTGTCCTCCTCGCCGACGATGGTCACGGTGCCGTTCTTAAAGGTGTCGGCAGTCGTCTCTACGTATGCGGGGGCGTGAGTTTCGTCATCGAGCTTTTGCAGGTTCATCGGGTCGTCAGGATCCATAATGCGATACTGAACGTCGGATACCTGCCAGGAGTCGCCCGTTTCATAATACTGAACCGAGCCGACGACGCGGACCTTGTTGCCGACGGAGAGAATGCTGAGGCCCTTGCCCGAGAGGCTGAAGCCGTAGTATACGTACATACCGTAGTACATATCGGTCTCTTCGTCGTAGCTTTCGACGTATACGGCTGAGCCCTCGTTCTTGGTTACGACCGCATCAAACGCTACCTTCTGGCCCTCATAGTCCTCTATGTTGCACTTGAGCTCCTTGATGGTAAGCGGAATGGCCTCGCCGTAGTAGAAATCGGGGTCATCCTCATTCGAATGAACGTTAAGCGCTTCAGCCTTCGCCTGCGCGAGCGCCGCGGTACAGGTGGTGCCGTAGCGGTTGTTGGCAGAGCTTGAAGCTATTGCAAGGCCGTTTTGCAGAATTTCAATATTGAGATTGCGGTACTCGGTCATAGTGTCGTCCTTGTACCATACCCACACGAGGTGTCTGTCACCCGTGGAGTCAAGATTCCAGTTAGCATCGTCGGATTCAAGTATGATCGACGTTGCGCTAAGGAGCTTTTCCTTTGTGAACTTGGAGGCCTTTTTGCCCCATTCCTCGATCTTGCCGGTGGATTCGGGGGTGTTTATGGCAATGTATCTTGCCTTAAGCACGCCGCTGTCGCTCACGCCGGAGTTAACGTAGAAATGGGTGGTGTCGCCGTCTATGTAAGACTTAACGGTTGCCGTTGTCTTTGCTGACTCGGAGTCCATATCCAGAGTTACCGAGGCGGCGTAGTCAACGTGCGCCGGCTCCTCCGGTGTGTCGCCGCCGCAAGCGACGACACACGAGATAAGCGTGCACAAAAGGAGAAGCAGGGATATAAGTTTAAGTGATGCCTTCATCGTTATCAGCCTGCCTGATACTCGCACTCTGCAATAGCCTCTTCAAAGGCCTTCTTGATCATACTCTTAACGTCGGTGGTATTGGTAACGAAGCACTTCTGCATAAGAGCGCCAACCTGGTCACGCGCAACGGACGAGCCTTTGAATGCGGGAGAGGTGTAGTAAGCGTCGGTCTGATCAAGACATACGTCTGCGGAGAGAGCTGCGATGTTGTCGCCGCCGTCTGCGCTTGCAAGGAATTCAGCGTATGCGGTGTTCTCCTTAACGGATTCGATTACGGGAACGTAGCCGGATACGGTAGAGAACTCAGCCTGGAACTCAACGGTGGTGGTGAGATACTTCATAAACAGCCAGGAAGCAACTACCTCCTGAGGATTGTCGCTGTTGAAGATACAGAGAGAGGGGCCCTGAGAGATCGCCTTGGGGTTGGAGGAATCAACCTGAGGAATGGGAGCAATGCCTACCTCGAAGGGGTACGCACCGTCGTCACCCTTGGTGGGACGCTGGTGGGTCGCACCTGCGGAGGAGCCGATGGACATATAGCTGGTCTGCTCGGTAAAGATGGAGGAGGTGTAAGCACCGAGGATCTCCTGGGTGGTTACGTAGCCTGCCTGATACCATTCTCTGAACATCTCAACGAAGTTGCGGTTGGTCTCATTGTCGAAGAGGAAGTGATCCTCGCCGGAGCTGGTGTAATCGGAGCCGTACTGCTCACACATGGTGATGAACCAGTTAGCCTCGGAGTCGTAGCCGAGAGGAATGCAGTCGGGATCGATG
>CAZQTN010000096.1:0-7071 GCA_964596195.1 uncultured Ruminococcus sp. | reverse complement strand
ATATAACTCCTTTGCGGTAAAAATTCGTATTTGCACCTTTTCAACGGATATTATAACACAAAAATACTCATTCGTCAAGTATATTATGCGGTGAAAATTCGTATTTATACCTTTTTGCCGCAGTTGTTTAATATAAAACTGTGTTACGATAGAGCAAAGAAAAAGGATGCTCCCGTTTTACCGAGAGCATCATTAAAAGTCATTTGTAAGAGAAAGTCCCTTGTGCCAAGTCCTTGGCAACGAAGGATGCGAAATAAAGAGGAACGGTTAAGAGCTTTTTGCTTTCATCATAACCATAATTGCCCGACGAAATCTTAACTGCGCATTCATATTTATTATGGTGAGAGAACTTTTCAAGTGAGTTAAGAACACCGCGCCCTTTTTTGACATCAATGGGAAAGAGCTTGTTGTCGGATTCGATAATAAACTCAAGTTCGCAGGATGACTTGCCTCTCCAATAAAACAGAGGATTTCCCTTGGCGATCAACTCGGCAGCTACATAGTTTTCGAAGAAGATGCCCGACAAGGTGTTCTCACGGTCGCTTGACACAAAGGATGCGGCGTTGATTCCGCTTTGATAAGAGAACATACCGACGTCCCCAAGGAATAAACGGAAAGAACCGTCCTCGTCCTTCATAAGCGGCATTGTGATATGCTCCTTCAACTGGTAGGATTGATTAACGATGTGCGCCATCGTCAGCCATTCAATAGAGGTCGCAAAATCTCTTGTTTTGCTCTTTTCCTCAATCAATCCCGGCGAGAAATTCTTGGACTCCTTGTTAAGCTCACGGTAAATATTCGAGAACAATGTACGAGAACGAAGAATTGCCTCACGGCTGGCTTGATAAAGCTCCATGTCCGAAAGATAGTTGTCGTACAAGGATTTAAGAATTTCTCTTGCCTCAAACAAATCTCCGCCTTCGATAAAGGCATCAACCGCTTCGGGCATACCGCCAACAAGCAGGTATTTATAAACTTGATCCATCGCTAACGCATGAATTCCGGCATCAAGCGGCATTCTTGACTCGTAAGCAGCTCTGACCTTATCGTATAGCACACGGTTGCTGTTCATCAGAAACTCGTCAAAGGTCATAGGATATATTGTTATCTGATCAATCTTTCCGACAGGAAAGAGAAACTTTTCACCACCGCCGCGCTTATTGTTCTCTCTCTGTATTTTGATGCGAACCATAGAACCCGTGGCAATAACGGGAATCTCACGAAAATCTTGGCAAAAATACTTGAGAGCCGAAACGATATTCGGACATTCTTGCACCTCATCAAATATAAGCAAGGTTTTCTCAGTAATTTGCTTACCCTTGAGCAAGGAAATATATTCGATTATCTTCTCTGCGTTTGCGGTTTTAGAGCAAAACTCATTGATTTCATCCTCAATTTTGAAATCAATATATATATAGTTGTTTTTGTAAAAGGTTTTAGCGAAAATATCCTTGATAAGATATGTTTTGCCAACCTGACGTGCGCCCCAAACAATGAGAGGTTTTCTGCGTTTGCTGTCATCCCATTTTATCAGCTTCTGGGTGGCTATACGTTCCATATAGATACCTCCGATCTGCTATTAGTATACCCATTATAACATAACTTGCACCAATAGTCAAGAAAAAAATCCTACTTATTTGCACCTTTTAGATGGTTTTTTAGAGAGTTATTTGCACCTTTTGACACTTTGGAGCAGATAAGAAGCAAAATAACGCATCTCTCAAAACGCAAAAATTGCATCGCAGAAGTCAAAGAAAAAGGCTTTGAGAGTTGATTCTCAAAGCCAATTTTGGTCGGGATGACTGGAGTTGAACCAGCTTGAGCTTGCTCCCAAAGCAAGTGGGTGACCGTTACCCTACATCCCGATTATTCAATTTTTTGAGGTCATTTTCCGCAAGTGGTCAAATCTGCCGAAGCAAGTGTAGACTATTATAGCAGAATATTCTGTGAAAGTCAAGGTTTTGTGGATTTTTTATTGTGCTTTGCGGTCGGGATGCTCGGAGCGGCCAATGGCTATGTCTTTAAAAGCGAGGACGAATAAATTATTGTAAAACGTATTGACATTTAACGAACAAATTAATATAATTACATTTGAACAATTAGGCAAGAGATAATAATTATGATCATCAAGACCCTCGACAAAATTTCAAGAAGAAATCTTAAGCTCATACCTCAAAATACCGTAAAATGCGCATTTATCGACGAGAACGACAGTCGAAACGCAATATGGGATATGTATGTCACGTCGGAAGGCAGATGCTTTTTTTCCGTGTGTGCTGAGCTTTACGTTTGCAGATCTGCCGGCCTTTACGAGTATACTTATGAAACGAACGAGATCAAATGCTGCTTCGAGCTTGACCAAAAGGTCTGCTACTGTAAGGATGCAATTATGCCAAGCAAGATACACACCTCAATAAGGTTTCTCGGAAGAACTCATTTCAATATTGAATCCGGTCTGTACCTGAGCTGTGAATTGAGTTCAATAGCTGTAAATGAGGACGGCACGAGGCTCGCTATCGGCTCAAACGAAAAAATGGGCATTGCATACGAGCTTGAGCTTTAATTATTGTCATATCCGAAATAGGGTTGACCTTGGTCAGCCCTATTTTTTTGGTCGCATTTCCTGCTTTATGCACGTGTTGGCGAGGTATATTCATTTTATGCTTGCAATCCGCGCGCGGGTATGGTAAAATATTTTATTGAGGTGAAATTCTTATGAAAATCGTAGTTAGCGCTTGCCTTTTAGGCAAGAATTGCAAATACAACGGCGGGAACAACCGAAACGAGCGCGTGCTCGAATACGTGCGCGACAAAGAGGTGATCGAGGTCTGCCCCGAGGTGCTGGCCGGGCTCGGCACGCCGAGGGTGCCGATCGAGATCGTGGACGGCGTGATAATGAGCCGCGACGGACGGTGCGTGGATGCGAAGCTCCGCGAGGCGATCGCAAGGATACTCGACGAGCTTAGCGGCGAGGAGATAGAGTGCGCGATACTCAAGTCGCGCAGTCCGACCTGCGGCGTTAAGCAGGTCTACGACGGCACGTTCTCCGGTGTGCTCGTTGACGGAATGGGCGCTCTGGCGAGGGCACTTGCGAATGCCGGATGCAAGGTAATAGATTGTGAGGACTTATGAAGAGGCTTTTAAAATATTTTCACGGATATAAAAAGGAGTGCGTGCTCGGTCCGCTGTTCAAGCTGTTTGAGGCTACGCTTGAGCTGATCGTGCCGCTGATCATAGCGGCGATAATCGACAACGGAATCGAAAACGGCGACGGCGGATACGTCGTACGAATGTGCCTGTGGCTGTTGGCGCTGGGCGCAGTTGGCCTCGCTTTTTCGATAACGGCTCAGTATTTTTCGGCCAAGGCGGCAGTCGGATTTGTAACCAAGGTGCGCTCTGCCCTGTTCGGACATTTACAGACGCTGTCCTACACCGAAATAGACAAAATAGGCACCTCGACGATGATAACCCGAATGACGTCGGATGCAAACCAGGTGCAAACTGGCATTAACCTCGCGCTCAGACTGCTTTTGCGCTCACCGTTTGTGGTATTCGGCGCGATGATAATGGCGCTCTCGATAGATACGGACACGACGTGGATCTTTGCGGGCACGATCGGCGCATTGTCGGTGGTGGTATTCGGCATTATGCTGATCTCGATGCCCCTTTACAAAAAGGTGCAGGCAAGGCTTGACGGCGTTGTCGGCAAGACGAGAGAAAACCTCTCCGGCGCGAGAGTTATACGCGCCTTCTGCAAGGAAGAAGCGGAGATCGACGAGTTTGATGCGTGCAACACCACGCTGACGAAGGCGCAGAAAACGGTAGGTATGTTCTCGGCGCTGATGAACCCCCTGACCTACGTGATAATTAACGTGGCGATAGTATATTTAATTTACACGGGTGCGGTCAAAGTGGATCTTGGCGAGCTGACGGACGGTCAGGTCGTGGCACTGTACAACTATATGTCGCAGATACTTGTTGAGCTTATCAAGCTTGCAAATCTGATAATTACCATTACTAAATCCCTGGCCTCGGCAAGCCGCATCAGCTCGGTGTTCGATATCAGGTCGAGCATCACGGACGGCAAGGAAACCGTCGGCAAAAGAGAGACCGACTATGCAGTAGAGTTCAACAATGTTTCGCTGACCTACGCGGGTGCGGGTGACGCTTCGCTTGAGGATATTTCCTTTGTTGCAAGGCGCGGTGAGACCATCGGTATCATCGGCGGCACGGGCTCGGGTAAGACCTCGCTTATAAACCTTATTCCCCGTTTTTACGACGTGAGCGACGGTAGCGTATCCGTTTTCGGACACGACGTGCGTGAGTGGTCGAGCGATGCTCTGCGCGACAGGATCGGCATTGTGCCGCAGAAGGCGGTGCTCTTTGCAGGAACGGTAAGAGAAAATATGCGATGGGGCAACGAAAATGCCACCGACGAAGAGATAAATCGCGCGCTTGAGATCGCGCAGGCAGCAGGAGTCGTTGCAGACAAGGGCGGTCTTGACGCGAGGATCGAGCAAGGGGGCAAAAACCTCTCCGGCGGTCAGAGGCAGAGACTGACGATCGCGCGTGCGCTTGTAAGAAATCCCGACGTGCTTATACTTGACGACTCGGCATCGGCACTCGACTTTGCAACCGATGCGGCGTTGCGTACGGCGATACGCAATATGGAAGGTAATACAACGGTGTTTATTATATCGCAAAGGGCATCGAGCATAATGTACGCCGACAAGATCGTGGTGCTCGACGACGGACGTGCAGATGCCGTCGGAACACACGACGAGCTGCTTGAGAGTTCCGAGGTATACCGCGAGATCTATGCATCGCAATTTAAGACGGAGGTTGGATGAAATGAAGAATAGTTCCACCCTCAAAAAGGTCCTAAAATACATAGGAAAATACAAATACCTGCTACCCGTGTCAATTCTTTTGGCACTTGCGACGGTAGCATTGACGCTGTACGTGCCCATTTTGATCGGTGATGCGATCGACCTTATGATAGGCAAGGGACAGGTCGATATTGGGGCGGTGGTAGAGATACTGATGTGTGCCGTGGTGCTTATCGGTGCGACGGCGATATGCCAATGGCTGATGAGCACCATCAACAACCGCATAGCCTACCACGTGGCGCGTGACGTGCGCCGCGATGCCTTCTCAAAAATTGAGAGGCTGCCGCTTTCGTATCTCGATACGCATTCGCACGGCGACCTGCTCTCAAGGACGGTCAACGACACCGAGCAATTCTCCGAGGGACTCCTGCTCGGCTTTACACAGCTGTTCACCGGAGTTATGACTATACTCGGCACGCTGGTGCTTCTTATCGTGCTTGAATGGCGCGTGGCAATAGTCGTAGTCGTGCTTACTCCTCTGTCGCTGTTTGTAGCGAGATTTATTGCAAAAAAGACCCACAATATGTTCAAGGTGCAGTCAGCCACCAAGGGCGAGCAGACCGCGCTTATCGACGAGATGATAGGAAACGCGAAGGTCGTAAAGGCCTTTGGCTACGAGGACAAGGCAACAGAACGCTTCGATGAGGTGAACTCACGCCTCGGAAAATGCTCGTTGCGCGCTATCTTCTTCTCTTCCCTTGTCAACCCGACGACACGGTTTGTCAACAGCGTTGTATATGCGGCGGTGGCGCTCACAGGCGCGCTCATTGCCATTGGCTCAGGCGGAGTGTTCACGGTCGGTACACTCTCCGTACTGCTCTCCTACGCCAACCAATACACAAAGCCCTTTAACGAGATCTCGGGCGTTATAACAGAGTTCCAGAACTCGCTTGCATCGGCAGCGAGGGTATTTGAGCTGATCGAGGCAGAGCCTGAAATACCCGATGCGGCAGACGCAGAGGTGCTTGGTGAGGCCGCAGGAAACGTGACGCTTGACGGAATATACTTCTCCTATGTACCCGAAAGACCGCTTATACAAAACGTCAATTTGGACGTAAAAAACGGACAACGTGTTGCAATAGTTGGTCCCACGGGATGTGGAAAGACCACCCTTATCAACCTGCTGATGCGCTTTTATGACGTCAATTCAGGACAGATATGCGTTGACGGCCACTCCATCACTTCCCTGACCCGTAAGAGCCTGCGCAAGAACTACGGTATGGTGCTTCAGGACACGTGGCTGAAGGCAGGCACGATAAGAGAAAACATTATAATCGGCAAGCCCGATGCGACCGACGACGAGATCAAGGCGGCCGCCAAGGCAGCGCACGCGCACAGCTTTATCAAGCGTTTGCCAAACGGTTACGACACGCGCATAACCGAGGACGGCGGCGGACTCTCACAGGGTCAGAAGCAGCTTATCTCAATAGCGCGAGTAATGCTCTCTATGCCGCCCATGCTCATACTTGACGAGGCGACCTCGTCCATCGACACACGCACGGAAATGAAGATACAGGAGGCCTTCGGTAAAATGATGCAGGGGCGCACGAGCTTCATTGTCGCGCATAGACTTTCCACCGTGCGCGAGGCCGATATAATACTCGTTATGAAGGACGGAAACATCATCGAGCAAGGTGACCACTCATCGCTCCTTGAGCGCCGCGGCTTCTACTACGAGCTGTATAACAG
Source organism: uncultured Ruminococcus sp. (assembly GCA_964596195.1). Classification (GTDB taxonomy): domain Bacteria; phylum Bacillota; class Clostridia; order Oscillospirales; family CAG-272; genus UBA1740. Next base: position 493 of record CAZQTN010000096.1, on the reverse strand, counting down.
TCAGTTTGCAAAATAAAAATAAAGAGCAACCCCGGCAGTTTTTTAAAATATCTGCCGGGGTTATTTCATTGTTGTATTTATCACTTTGTTATATAGACAGCATCTTTATAATATGAGTATTTTTATAACAATGCAATTCTATTTGTTTACCTAAAAACTGTTGCTTAATGAATTTATTAGCAAATTCAGCGGGAGATTCTTTTGATGGATATACATAGTAGAACTTATATCCGTTTTCGTCCACTATAATAACACACATTATGACCGCAAAATGTTTTAATATTGGCTTATATAAAAACGAGATTTTGCTACAATATATAGAAAACAATTGTTCTGTCGAAAAATGAATTTTCTTGAACTGTTGAAAGATATTGAATCTTCGAATAAAAGAAATAAAGCAATGTATAAATGCCCCTCCAATAACCATTTCAACCATAAGCAAAACCAATGTTTGTCGAAAATTCCCCCCTTGAAAGACCACTATAATTCCGAG
>CAZQTN010000095.1:0-7159 GCA_964596195.1 uncultured Ruminococcus sp. | reverse complement strand
CATTAAATGCTCGATCGGCACTCGCATAATATCAAAGCTTATTCCCATAAAGCCAAGCTCACTCGCAAGGTCGAGCTTGGCTTTTATATTTTCCATAGCCTCGTATCTGACGCTCGTGCGCCCTCTGCCACCTTTTGTAAAGCTCGCGTGATCAAAGGAGCAGATCATTCTTTCGGGGTCATACTCGATCTTGCATTTCATTTTGTACGCGATCTCGTCCGCCTCTGCCTTGGTAATGCACCTTCCCCCCGCATATGCAAAGGGCGACAGATCCAGAAAAGCCTTTGAGCTATCCTGCCGCGTTGCAAATTCGGTGTAGAATTTCTTCTCTCCGTCCTCAAACGACGGCATATTTTCCATTCCGCATTTTTCGTATATAAGAATGCACCCGTCTGCGATCTCACACCCGTCCTCGCATCCCTCGCCGTCGTATTCGTAAAATAGGTCGAGGCCCTCGGCGAGCAGATCCTTTTTAAGCTCAAAAATGAATCCCTTGATCAGCGGATTTTTTGCCGCCCTGTACGCGCCGAGCGCAACTCCCGCATACCCTCGTTCCTTTGCCGTCCTTACGATCGCCTCGCGGTAAGCCTTTTCGCTTGCCGAAAGCTCGCCCCACTCGCGTGGGTCGTACACTCGCATTATCGCTGCTCGGCCGTGCTCGCGTACCCGCTTTACGATATCCGTATCGTCAAGCACCCGTTCGACTCTGCCGCCGTTCCCTGCACGGTAGGCCGATACCGTAATGCAGCTGCAATGCGCTAAGGCCAGCATCAGTCTGTCATCGGGACAGCCGTTATAGTAGTATCCGTTCAGCACGGCCGTGCCGTGGGTCGGTGCATCGTATTTTATCGCCAGCACCTCCTCGGGGTAGGTGGCATCCACCCCCGACAGATACGGATTTGCGCGCAGAATACTCCTCTCCTTGACTCCAAAGCGCTGTGCGATCCTCTCAAGCGTGTCGCCGCCCCTGACGGTATACGTGCGCGTCGGGGTCAGTATCAATAGCTTTTGCCCGACGGAAATTCTGTCCGGGTTTATAAGTCCGTTGTTTTCAATTATTTTCGCAGGGCTCACACCGTATTTTCTCGCTATATGAAAAACGGTTTCCCCCTCTGTGACGGTATGTATCTTCATATCCTCTACTACCTCGTTTTTTTGTTTTCAGTATATCAATTTTCGGCATTCACGTTACAGTTTACCATACAGCCGCCGCACAATCGGTCGAATGGGGCGCATATTTTAATAAAATGTACTTGAAAAAAACCGCAGGATATGTTAAAATGCTTGTAATAATATTTGGAGGTAGTTATGAAGATAAAGAACGGTTTTGTTATAGAGAAGGTAGGCACAAGCTACCTCGCCGTCGCAGTAGGCGAGCGCGCGGCGGAGTTCTCAAGTATGGTAAGACTCAACTCCACAGGCGCATTCCTTTGGAATTGCCTCACCGATGCTGACCTAACGCGTGAGGAGTTGCTTGACAAGGTTCTTGCAACCTACGACGTTGAGCGCGCGGCGGCGCTTAACGATATAATCTCGTTTGAAAAAATCCTTCTTGAAAACGGAATACTTGAGTGATGGGGGCGACCGATTCCACCGTTGCGGCGGGCGCAGGCGTTATAGAGTGCGAGCTTGAGCGCCACGGCACCTACGCCTCGGTCACACGCGGCATTAGTATGCGCCCTCTTTTCAAGACTCACCGTGATATGGTCATAATCGGGCCCGTGCCGCCCACGCTTAAGAAGTACGACGTAGTGCTTTATACCGGAGCAGGGAACAAGTACACTATGCACCGCATCATCCGCATTGACGGCGACACACTCGTTATCCGAGGTGACAACACCTACCGCCGTGAGCTCGTTCCGCGCTCAAACGTCATCGGGATCCTGACGGAATTTAATCGCCGCGGCAAGCACCATACGGTCAATGATACGGGATACAAGATCTACTCCCGAATTTGGCATTACCTATACCCCGTGCGACATTTTTTCCACCTTTTGCGCCGCTTGGCAAGTAAAATCAAGCACAAATTGTTTAAATGAGAGTCTCATCGTCGAGGCTCTCTTTTTTCATATACGTCTCGCATATTTGTGTGCCAAACGCCGTTTTGTACGAGTAACTCAGCGTTTTGGGGTGCATAACGCAGGTGTAGCGAGTATAATGCGTCTCTCCGCCCTCGCTCGTAACCGCACCTCGCGGCGGCGCAACTGAGCCGAGGACAGAGTAAGCCGCAGCCACCTCCTCGCCATCATCATACCGTACGTTCCGCCCAAGCCACGCTGCCCTGACAAAGCGTGAGGGAGAGGTGTAATCTCCGGGTATTCCGCGCCCCATAACACCGTTGCAGAAAACGTCCTCGCGTTCCGCTCTTTCATTCGTTGAGTTTAAATAAAGCGTGTAGTTGTCACGGTGAAAGGGGAAGGGTGGATTGTTCGCAAGAGTACCTAATGGATTCTCATAAACGCGCATCCCCTCCGCCGTTGATTCCACCACGAGTGAGCCGCTCTTGTCGGCTATGTGCCAATGCAGTGCGGAATTTGGTATATCATCGTTAAAGGGCACGTCAACGATGCACAATTCCTCAAGCTCACGCCGTACCTCGTCAATGTCTTGGCAACGGCCGAGCAGGTACGGTATTACCTCAAACGGCGCTATTCCACACTTGCCGCTTGAGGGTAGGGGAGGGTAATATGCATTCCCACGGAATTCAAGCCCCGCGATACATACTCCGTGCTCGTTCATTCCATCCGCATATAGCGGGTATCCGTCAACGACCGTTGCCATACCGATGAATGCGGGATGTCGGCGCATCACCTCTCCTCCTCGCAGAGTGAGGATATAATTGCGTGGTGTGATAACGACTCCGTCGCCGAAATCACACCCCAGATCAAGCGTTCTCCCAAAGCAAAATTCGCCACTTGAAAGAGCAATACTCGTGCACATGATTTACCTGCCTGTTTTTTATTTATCCTTTCCCACCCCCAAAAAAGTATACGGGTCGGCACCGATCAAAAATGATATTGGTGCCGACCCGTGTCGCATTAATTTACAAATCCTATCTTTCTTCTGACCTTGCTCATAGTCTTTCTTGCATAGTACGCGGCTTCCTCCGCACCGGCCTTCATAACCGCCTCAAGGTGCGCTTTATCCGCGATCAGCCTTGCAAACTGGTCGCGCACAGGATTAAGGCCGTCCGCACACGCCTCGCCGACCGCAAGCTTGAAGTCGCCGTAGCCACGGCCGTCAAACTCGCGCTCTATCTCATCAAAGCTCTTGCCCGTAAAGGCGCGGTATATCGTCATAAGATTAGATATACCGGGCTTGTCGTCGGCGTATCTTATCTCGCTGCCGGAGTCGGTCACAGCCCTCTTGAACTTGCGTATGATGTCGTCCTTTGAGTCGAGGATGTATACCACCGCATTCTGGTTCTCGTCCGACTTTGACATCTTGGAGGTCGGCTCTGCGAGCGACATTATCTTCATCGTATCGGTGGGGATGTAGCCCTCCGGCACCGTAAAGGTCTCCGAATATATCTGATTGAAGCGCAGGGCAATATCTCTCGCCAGCTCAAGATGCTGCTTCTGATCTATTCCCACGGGCACGACGTCCGTCTGATACAGCAGGATGTCCGCTGCCATAAGTGCAGGGTAGGTGAACAGCCCCGCGTTGATGTTCTGCGAGTGCTTCGCGCTCTTGTCCTTGAACTGCGTCATTCTCGACAGCTCACCGAACATGGTGTAGCAGTCAAGTATCCAGCCAAGCTCCGCGTGCTGAGGCACGTGCGACTGCACGAACAGCGTGTTTTTCTTCTCGTCAAGACCGCACGCCATATACAGCGCCAGCGTCTCGTAGGTTCTGCGGCGCAATTCCGCAGGTACCTGCCTTACCGTTATCGAGTGCAGATCGACAACGCAGTAAAACGTCTTATACTCCTCGCTGAATTTGGAGAAATTCTTGATAGCTCCAAGATAATTTCCTATCGTAAGGTTTCCCGAGGGCTGCACACCCGAGAAAACTACCTTCTTATCACCGTGCATTTTCTTAAATCCTTATCTTATACCGTATTTTTCGATGATGTAATCCATATCCTTATCGCCTCTGCCCGAGAGGTTGATGAGGATCGAGCCCTTGCCCATAGTCTTTGCCAGCTTTATGCCGTACGCAACCGCGTGCGCGCTCTCGATAGCGGGTATAATGCCCTCAAGTCGGGAGAGCGTGTAGAACGCGTCGATAGTGTCGTCATCGCCGACAACGTCGTATTTAACCCTGCCAAGATCGTGCAGAAATGCGTGCTCCGGTCCCGACGAGGGGTAATCAAGTCCGCTCGCCACCGAGTAAACAGGTGCGGGATCGCCGTTCTCGTCCTTGAGCATAATGCTGTTGAAGCCGTGCATAATGCCTTCCTCGCCGTATTGCAGGCTCGCCGCGTGGTCACCCATCTTTGTGCCTCTGCCGAGGGGCTCGATTCCGTATATGTCAACGGGGTCGTTTAAGAATCCTGCGAACATTCCCGCCGCGTTTGAGCCGCCGCCAACGCACGCGACCACCGCATCGGGTAATTCACCCGTCATAGTGAGGAACTGCTCTCTTGCCTCGATGCCGACCACACTCTGAAAGTCGCGCACCATAAGGGGGAAGGGATGAGGCCCGACGACCGAGCCGATACAGTATATCGCATCCTCGTACTCTTTCGAGTAAGCCGCGAACGCCGCGTCCACCGCTTCCTTAAGGGTCGCAAGACCCTCTGTAACCTCAACCACCCTCGCACCGAGGATCTTCATCCTCGCCACGTTCGGCGCCTGCTTCTTTATGTCGACAGAGCCCATATAAATATCGCACTCAAGTCCGAAGTATGCCGCCGCCGTCGCCAGCGCAACGCCGTGCTGACCTGCGCCCGTCTCGGCGATAACCTTCTTCTTGCCCATATACTTCGCCAAGAGCGCCTCGCCCATACAGTGGTTGAGCTTGTGCGCGCCCGTGTGGTTCAGATCCTCGCGCTTAACGTACAGCTGAGCGCCCGTGCCGATCTTGTTCGACAGTCTTTCAAGGTGGGAGATTGGGGTAGGCCTGCCCTGAAACTCCTTGCGTATCCTGCGCAGCTCTGCTATAAACTTCGATGATTTGCATATCGTCTGATACGCTGCGGATATTTCCTCCATCGCCGCCTTCAGCTCAGGTGCGATATACGCGCCGCCATACTTGCCGAAATAGCCGTTCTTATCGGGGTAGTTTTTAAAATAAGTGTCAAAATTGATGCCGTTGTACTCCATCGTAATTCTCCTTTTCGTTTTGTCCGTCGGAGCAGAGAAAACAAAAAACGCCCCGACAGAATTATAGCTCTGTCAAGGACGAATAAAAACACTTATCCGCGGTGCCACCTTGCTTCGCCGCCGTTAACACGGCCGCGCTCTTTAGGATACGAAAAATATCCCCGACCACTCACGCAGGTCACACGTTGCAGAATACTCGGCGCAAAAAGCACGCGCCTTTGACTGCACCCTCCGCGGTCCATTTGCCAAACAGTGTCTAACCCGATTCACAGCATCGCGGGCTCTCTGTGTAGTCTTATATGGCTTTATCTCCGCATCAACGGTTTTGATGAAAGTAGTATACCACCGCTTTCGCGGTTTGTCAATACGTTTTTTGAAAAAAGTTGAAAGGGGGGGCAGATATCGCCCCCGCTTCAACTAGGCTGTTTGTGTCTGTTATGCATCTTCGCTGGACTCGGCATCGTTCTTTTTACACTTTTCATTCAGCACGTTGCACGCCACGATGATACCTGCATTAGCAACAAAGGACATAATGCACGTGCGGAAGGAGTAATACGTTACGTAGTTCATGCTTGAAATGGAAGCGGTGATATCGGTATAATAATAACTAGAATATTCTTCGCCGGGTTTGTATCTTAAAACATAAAAAATAACGAATGACATAATAAACAGGACTGCGCAAGCCACGGAAATGATAATGTTGACGCTTTTTTTGCTCAAATTTATTTTTCCAAACAGACTAAGAAGCATTAAGGCAACAGCAGATGCACTTATAAGGAAAGCGACTACATAAAACAAGAACGAATAGGTGTAATACGGTAGCTCCGAGCTCATAGTTCTTTCATTATAAACTTCTACACGGTAGAGTTGGGCGATGTTCAAAAACTCACTCAAAATACCGACACACGAAATTATTGCCCCAACAAGAGCAATGGCGTAGACGAAATTAAAAATAGACTTTTTGTTCAGCATTTTATCCTTCGGAAAGCAATGTAATGCGTAATAATGATAATAGATTTAATGAATTCTGTAAAGATATGGCAGTCACAATCCGACAAAAAGCAGGTGAGTTCACCCGGCCTTTTTAACCCTTCTGTCATCCGTCATAATATCAAGTCGTCATAAAAGCTGCTTTGATAGCCATGAGCTGAGAAAAATGAAAAGACTGATCGTAGTTTTTCTTCAAACTCAGGTTGATAATATCTATAATCTCCATAAAAGTATTGCTCATGAATCATAACGCGTATACTGTCGCGATGACTTATGCGCATCAGCTGCTTCAGAATTTCCTTCGTTGAAAAGCAATTCAGTACAATGTCAATGGAAGCAAACGAGATTTTGCCGATTTTCAGAATTTCGCCGTTACGTATCTTTTCTGACGTGCATTTTTCAATGCCGTATGATGTGCTCGGTTTTTCATTGTTGCCGAATAATCCTAACAATCCCAAAACACGGTTGTCCTCCATCGCCCTCAAGCCGTCCTCAGTCAACAGGCAATAGTGAATAGTAGTCGTGCTTGCCAATGCCGCAGGGGAGGCAAAGCGCTCGATCTGCTCGTTCACCCGCTTGCAATCCTCGTAAACCTCGTCATATCCTGAACGCTCATAAGGCTTGACGCTTTCCCGCTCCGAATGAAAAGAAAGCTTGAGCCAATCCGAGTTTGCTTCCCATTCCTCATAATAACCATCGCTCATTTGCGAAAGATCAAAACCTTCCATTTGGTAAAATAAATTCAGCTGTATCTTCAATCCAAACTCACGATGAAGGCGTCGGTACATAGCAAGATAAGGATGATCAAATATACTCTGAAGGTGATTTTCGGTTATTTCCTTCAAAAAACGAATATTGTCATCAACAGAAAAGCAAAATTTTTTGATAAGATCACCGCCTCT
>CAZQTN010000094.1:0-7180 GCA_964596195.1 uncultured Ruminococcus sp. | reverse complement strand
TGCCGTTTTGGGGATTCTCGCAGTTTACCGCCTTGGCAAGTATCTTTGCACAGCTGGTCTTGCCCGTTCCGCGAGAGCCGCAGAAAAGGTATGCGTGGGAGACCTTGTCGTTTGCGACCTCGTATTTAAGGATATCGGTTATTCTGTCCTGGCCGCACACATCGTCAAAATCTGTCGGACGCCACTTGCGGTACAGAGCCTTATAATCTGCCACGTTTATTCCTCCCCTCGGCCGACACGGTCGGCAAAAATAAAAGGCGCAAGCGCCAAAGAAATGCTTATTGATTTCGATGCGTCGGATAGAACCATACACCCCTCCTTCGAAATACCCTTACACACGTTAACCGTCCTGTCTGCTCCGGGCAGGCACCCCTGCGGCACACCCGATAAACCGCTTAATGCTGCTTGGTTCCCCACCTGACATGGTTCACGGCCTCGCGTTGCGCAAGACCCACCCTTCATCACAGACGCAGACGGCGCAGGCTGCACAAGAATAGCCCTTGGGAGGGGAATGAACCCCTGCTATAGCGGATTTCAGGTACAAGGCCCCGCTACTTCCCCGGCTGGTATGGCTCCATCCGACGCATCGAAATATTGAATTTTAATTCAAGCTTAATAATTATAACAAATATTTTGCAAAAAAGCAATACCTTTAAAAGATTTTTTACTTTTAAAATTACGCGGTTAAACGACAAGACCGCCGTTGACGTTAAGAACCGCTCCGGTTATGAATGCGGCCTCATCCCCTGCAAGAAACAGCGCCGCGGCCGCAACCTCGCGAGGCGTGCCGATACGCATAAGGGGTGTTTCATCCTTAAGTGCCGACATATCGTCATCCGAGAGCGCCGAGTTCATATCGGTATCGATAACGCCGGGGGCGATGCAGTTGACGGTGATGCCTGAGGGGCCGACCTCCTTTGCAAGGGCCTTGGTCATACCTATAAGCGCGGCCTTGGTGGCGGAGTAATGCACCTCGCACGAGGAGCCGACCTGCCCCCACATGGAGGATATATTTATGATCCTGCCCGACTTTGCGCGGATCATTGACGGCAGGACGAGGCGCGAGTACAAAAACGCACCGTCAACGTTGGTGGCAAAGGATGCGCGCCACGTATCTAGGGTGAGATCTGTAAAGAGAGAAAACGACGAAACTGCCGCATTATTTATAAGGATATTTACATTTCCTAACTTTTCTTCAACCGTTTTTACGGCTCTTTCAACGTCCTCGGGAATCGAGGAATCTGCCGCGATGGCAAGCGCGCCCGTACGGGATGCGAGCTCCTCTGCGGCGGTGTGAGATGACTTGTAGGTAAATGCGACGGAATAGCCGGCCTCGCAAAAAAGCTCGACCATTGCGCGGCCGATACCGCGCGAGCCACCCGTTATCAAAGCGATTTTCATTTTAATTGAACCTTTTTAATTATTTATTACGTTACATATTATATACCTTATTTGTGGGATTGTCAAGTCGGCAATCCGCGCACAAAAGCGGAAAGGACTAAACGATGATACTTGTTATAGATGAAAGCAAAAAGGCGGCGCTCAACCTTGCGGGAGCGTTTTCCTATATGGGATTTCTCTCGGTGGGTGTTACGCCGAGCGAGGCGACGGATGAGCTATCTGCGCTGTACCGTGCGGTAGTCGTTACCTCTGCGCCAAGGATAACCTCGCTATCCGAGCTCGTGTATAAGCTCAGGGAGCTATCGGCCGCCCCGATATTCTCCGTGACGGACAAGCCCGGCACAGAGATGAGCGCACTTTTTGACGATGAGATAGAGCGCGGCGCTTACGCCGCAGTAATAGCCGAGAGGATCATAGAGTACTGCGATGCGCACGACGCGCCGATACCCGGACATTACACCGCCGCGGGAATAGACGTATCGGCCGATCTCGACGGCGCAACCTACTTCTGGCAACCGATACCGTTTACAAAGACCGAGTGTATGATACTGCGTTATCTCATACGCACCTATCCGATGCCCGCCAGCGCACAGAAGATCCTGAAATACGCTTACCGCCCATCGCGCAGACCCGATGCGGCAAACATCCGCACGCATATTTCGATAATGAACAAGAAATTCAAGGGCGTGACGGGGATGCCGCTTATCGAGGCGGAATTTGGCGAGGGATATTATATCTCGGCTAAGCAAAACGCGCTTACCGTATAAGGACAAGGCCTCCGCGCATACAATGCGATGGAGGTTTTTTCTTATGCTTGATCTATCAAAACTGTTATTTAAATTTATCTCCCTTATTCTCGGGCTGGATACGACCGAGAACTTCCCTCCTCCGCTTTCGGCAAAGGAGGAGGCGGAGTATTTCCGCAGGATGCGCGAGGGTGACAAGGAGGCTCGTGCGGTGATCATCGAACACAATTTGCGCTTGGTTTCACACATCATAAGAAAGTATTACGCATCGTACGGCTCGCAGGATGAGCTGTTGTCCATCGGCAGTCTCGGACTTATAAAGGCGGTAGACTCGTTCAAGAGCGAGCTTGGAACGAGGTTTGCGACCTACGGGGCAAAATGCGTGCAAAACGAAATACTTATGTTTTTCCGTTCAAAGAAGAAGGAGTCGCACGAGGTGTCGGTCAACGAGACGATCGATATCGACAAGGACGGGAACCCCTTGACCTACCTTGACATTATGAGCGTGCCCGACACGATGGCGGAGGACATAGAGATGAAGGGGCATATCGAGCGGATACGACAGCTCGTTGAGGATAAGCTTGAGGGGCGGGAGCGCGAGATAATAGTGCTCCGCTACGGGCTGTGCGGATATCAGCCGAGAACGCAGAGAGAGGTGGCTAAATACCTTGGGATATCGCGCTCGTACGTTTCGAGGATCGAAAAGCGCGCCCTCGGTACTCTGCGCGATGCGTTCGGCGCGAGCGTGCCGAGCTTTGACGATTGAAAAATTTTCCATACATATGCTATCACAAATTACTAAAACTAACTACGGAGAAATCCGCAAAATACAAACCGAGGTTTAAGTTAAAATGATGATAGCAAACAAGATCGCGTTGGCGCTTTCGATCATAGGCTCGCTCAACTGGGGTCTGGTCGGGCTTTTCGGATTTGATCTGGTTGATTTTATCACGGGCAATATGACCGTGCTTGCGAGGATCATATACATCCTCATTGCCGTAGCCGGAATATGGTGCATAACCATGCTCTTCCGCGGTAACGACGAGATCGCTGAAAACCACGCATAAAAAAGAAAAAACGCTTTTTCGGAATGAAAAAGCGTTTTTTCAGTTAAGCCCTGCTTACATAGAAACAAGGAAGAATCTTGCAGTAAAGAGTACCGCGATGACGGTTACTACGATATCCTTCTTGGTGTACTTACCGGTCACAAGAGTGATAAGAGTATAAGCTATTGCGCCGATGGCGATACCGTTGGATATAGAGTAAGTAAGAGGCATCATTACGAGGGCGAGGAAGGCAGGAACGGCGGATGTGATATCCGACATATCGACTTTGGAGAAGCCCTTAAGCATAAGAACGCCTACGTAGATAAGTGCGGGTGCGGTAGCACACGCGGGAACGATGGCTGCAACGGGAGAGAGGAATAGGCATACGAAGAAGCAAGCAGCCGTCACAAGAGAGGTAAGACCGGTTCTGCCGCCTGCAGCAACACCCGATGCAGACTCAACGAAGGTGGTACAGGTAGAGGTTCCGAGAAGCGCACCGGAAACGGTAGCGACCGAGTCACAGGTCATAGACTTGTCGATCTCGAGGGGGTCGCCGTTCTCATCAAGCATATCAGCCTGCGAAGCGGTACCGTAGAGGGTGCCGATGGTGTCGAACATATCGACAAGGCAGAAGGTGATGGTGAGGACGATAGCGTTTACGATAGCGCCGACGCCGCCTGCGAAGACGGTAAAGCCCTTGAATGCGCCGAAAATACCGATCTTGCCAAAGTCAACGAAGGACTGACCGATCTGGCCGAGGTCGAAGTCGGGAAGCTGCCAGGTGAGAAGGTAGTAAAGCACCGTTACGGAGCCTATGGTAATAATTACGGAGCCCTTCACGTTCTTCTTTTCAAGAACGGCGATGGCAAACAGGCCGAGAAGTGCAAGAATTACGGGAGCAATTGCACGCCAACCATCAAGGAAGGAGTCAGCCGAAGTAATAGCACCGTGGAAATCAAAGAACTGAACGAACGTATACTGATTTGCCTGAATGATACCTACGTTCTTAAAGCCAATAAGCGCGATGAAAAGACCGATACCTGCGGGAATCGCCTTCTTGAGGCAATCGGGGAGAGCCTTCGCGATATACTGTCTTGCACCGGTTATGGAGAGAACAAGGAATACGATACCGGAGAGAAGGATAATGCAAAGTCCCTCACGGTAGCCCTGCACTACGTCGCCGCCGACAAGCTCGGGGACTATGAAGGAAACGAAGAAGAACGAGTTAAGACCCATTCCGCATGCCTGTGCAAAGGGCATCCTAGCATAGAAGGCGTAAAGAAGCGTACCAACGACTGCAACGAGGATCGATGCAACGTAAACGGCGTTCCAGATAGTGGAAAAATCACCGCCGAAGTTGAAGCCAACGACCTGGTTGGGGTTGGTAACGACGATATACGCCATTGCGAAGAAGGTAGTAAATCCGGCAACTATCTCGGTTTTGATAGTCGAGCCGCGCTCACTGATTTTGAAAAATTTGTTTAATTTTTCTTTCATGATTCCATCCTTTCTGACGAAATAAATACGAAACAATTATATAATAATTTGTTAACATTGTCAATTACTTTACCAAAAATACTGACAAAATACGAGAAAAAACATATTATGATAACGGTAGTGCCTGCTATTTGAGGAAAATTCCCCTGCCCTTATGCGTTTAAAATACAGTTATGTGGTAAAAATAATTATGGCACAAGAAAACAAAAAGGAGCGGAAAGCTTTTTTCCCGGAATTTAAAATGAACATAAAACGCGGAGACATTTATTATGCCGATCTGAGCCCCGTCGTCGGGAGCGAGCAAGGAGGACTGCGCCCTGTGCTTATCGTACAGAACGACGTCGGAAACAAATACAGCCCCACGGTCATCGCGGCGGCGATAACCTCAAGGATGGGCAAGGCGCGCCTGCCCACCCATATCGACATACCCGGCGCGGGGGCAGGTCTGACGAAGGACAGCGTGATACTGCTTGAGCAGGTGCGTACGATCGACAAAAAGCGACTCAAGGAAAAGATGGGTCATCTCGATGAGAGCACGATGAGCCACGTGAATAACGCGATACAGGTATCATTCGGCCTTGGGGGAAACGAGGAGTAATATTTTTGCCCCGAGCTTCATATTATCCAACAGATGTTAAAATTTTGGAGGAATAATATGAACCATTACTACCCCGAGGGAATGCTGATTGGGACACCCGAAAACTATGAATATATCTCAAGCGAAAGGGGCCTTGAGCGTGCGCTTGCGCAAGGTGCCATACTTGAAGGAGTGGCGGTGCTGTGCGACCACGAATTGAATCTGCACGTATCGCTTGGCGGCGGTATGCGCGGCGTTATTCCGCGATGTGAGGTCGAATACTCCCGCGGCGAGGGAACGAAGGATATTGCAATACTGACACGCGTCGGCAAGACCGTATGCTTCACCGTCACCGGATTTGAGCGCGACTCGGCAGGCGGCACCGTGGCTATGCTATCGCGCAGGCACGCCCAAATGGAGTGTATGGAAAACTATATTGCGACCCTTATGCCTGGTGACGTGATCAAAAGCAGAGTCACGCACCTTGAAGGCTTCGGTGCATTCGTCGACGTTGGGTGCGGTATAATTTCCCTGCTCTCGATAGATTCGATATCTGTATCACGAATAGCGCATCCGTCACAAAGGCTCACCGTTGGAGAGAGCATATTTACCGTGGTGAAGAATATAGACGAGCGCGGCAGGATATTCGTATCTGCGCGTGAGCTGCTCGGCAGCTGGGCGGAGAATGCGGCGCGCTTTACTGAGGGTGAGACCGTGCGCGGTATCGTACGGAGTGTGGAGAGTTACGGCATATTCGTCGAGCTGACACCTAATCTGGCCGGCCTCGCCGAGTTCAAGGAGGACGTGCGCGAGGGGCAGACGGCGGCGGTATACATAAAGAGCATTATCCCCGAAAAGATGAAGATCAAGCTGATAATAATCGATGCACACGAAACTCCGATATCGCCTGAGCCGTTAGAATACTTCATAGACACCGAGAGGTGCGAGCATATTTCGTCGTGGACGTATTCCCCTGCATCGTGCAAAAGAATAATCGAAACTGTATTTTGATTTTGCAAGTATATTTTTGGGCAGAATTGCGGTTTGCAATTCTGCCCTTTTTGTATTGACTAACGGAAAAAAGTATGATAAAATATAGAAAAGACTTTTTTTGCGAGGTGCTTTATGTTTTCGCTCGGCAACGATTGGGATGCGCTGCTCGGTGATGAGTTCGGAAAGGACTATTATCTTGAGCTGCGGGAATTTTTAAAGGCTGAATACTCCTCACGCAGGATCTATCCGCCTATGAACGACATATACAATGCCCTGCGCTACACCACCTATTCCGAGGCGCGCGTAGTGATACTCGGTCAGGACCCGTATCACGGCCCCGGTCAGGCGCACGGCCTATGCTTTTCCGTAAAGCGCGGTGTCGCACCCCCTCCGTCGCTTAAGAACATATTCAAGGAGCTTGCAGATGAGATCGGAATGGCGACACCCGACAACGGTGAGCTCACCGGATGGGCACGCCAAGGCGTGCTGCTTCTGAACACTACCCTGACCGTGCGCGAGGGTCAGCCACAGAGCCACAAGGGACGGGGCTGGGAGATGCTGACGGACAGAATAATATCCGTGATGAATGAAAAAAGGACACCCGCGGTCTTTATGCTTTGGGGCGGCAACGCGCGCGCAAAGCGCTCGCTGATCACAAATCCCCATCATCTCGTGCTCGAATGCGCACATCCAAGCCCCCTGTCTGCTTACAACGGCTTTTTCGGCTGCGGACATTTTGTGAAGGCAAACGAGTTTTTGGTAGGCAACGGGCTTGTACCTATTGATTGGTCGAAAACTAATGAATAAAAATGAAGGCGACAAGATGGGTGAGGTTCTTATCGAAGGATTAAAAACTCCGCTAAGCGCGAGCATCGCGTTTGTCTGGACAAATGCAGTATGGGCTAAGCCCAAACCCTTAT
>CAZQTN010000093.1:0-7219 GCA_964596195.1 uncultured Ruminococcus sp. | reverse complement strand
AGGGGTTGGAGCAGCCGGGGAGCATGGGAACGCCCTTGGAGAGGCAGTATGCTGTGACCTTGGGATTAAGGCCGGGGGAAACGAGGAACTTCGAGCCTGCCGCAATAGCAGCATCAACCTGCTCGGTGGTGAGGACGGTGCCTGCACCTACGAGCATCTCAGGAAATGCCTCGGTGATGTTCTTGATAGCCTCAGCCGCGCAAGCGGTTCTGAAGGTGATTTCGGCAGCGGGAAGGCCACCGTCGATGAGTGCCTTCGCAAGCGGAACGGCATCATCGGGATTTTCGATCTTGATTACGGGAATAAGACCGATGGAATAGAGCTCTTTGATCATATCGTTGTTCATAGTCAACTCTCCTTGATAATTTTATCGACTTAATTATACAATCATTCTTCTTTAAAGTCAAGACTTTAAGAAAAGTTTTCTATTGACAGACGGCCGATTATGAGTTATAATTATTCTAATAAATTAGAAAGGCGGGCGCTATATGGCTTCTGACAAAAGACAGGCTCTGGTCCTGACGAGAGATGCGTACCTTTTACAAAAAATAAAACTTGAGCTTGACGGAGCGCTTGAATGCATCACGTCGGGCGCGGCTGACGTTGTGCTCGCCGACCTTGACACGGCGGACAAGATACCCGCCGGTGCAATAACCATGAGCCGCACTCAAAGGGCAGACGTAGCCCTGCCCTTCCGACTTGGAGATCTGAGAGCGCTTCTGACGCCCAAGGAAGCGGAAACACTGACCCTTGGCGACAAGTGCGCGGTGCTCGACGGCAGGACGGTACGGCTGACCGAGGTCGAGTTCTCCCTACTCAGGGCAATATACTCACGCGGCGGCGGATACGTCAGGCGTGAGGAGCTGCTGCGCGAGGTATGGGGCGGAAACGCTGACGGCGGAGTGATCAACGTGTACGTGCACTATCTGCGAGAGAAGCTTGAGGTCGGTGGCGAGCGCGTGATACTTGCATCCCGCGGCGAGGGCTACAAAATAAATGAAAAGCTCTTAGGAGGTCGCAGATGATAAGGATCATTGAGGGCGGCTTTTACTCCGAAGCTCACGAGATGCTGCGTGAGGAAATACGGGCACACGTGCTCGAAGGCAAAAGGGTATATCTGATAGTACCGGAGCAGCAGGCAGTGGTGGCGGAGTCCGAATTTGCAGATCTGTTGCCGGATGCGGCACCGCTGTTTTTTGAGGTAACGAACTTCACCCGACTTGCCAATACCGTATTCCGCGGGCTTGGCGGCGCGGATGCCGAATATTGCGGCAAGGAGAAGAAGGCGCTTCTTATGTGGAGGGCACTGACCGAGCTGTCGGCAACTCTTACGATGACGGGCGGCAGGCGCGAAATAAACGCCGGCACCGTCGACCGCGCGCTCAGAGCCGTGCAAGAGATGCAGAGCCTCGGTATTGAGGCGGACGAGCTTGCGGCGTTGGAGTATGACGGCTTTGCCGAGGATAAGCGCCTTTGGGCAAAGGTGTCCGACCTTGCGAAAATAATGTCGCTTTACAAAAGACTATTGAAGGAAAAATACAACGATACCGCCGATGACGTTGCCGCTATGACGGCAAAGCTCCGTGAGCATCCGGGCTTTTTTGACGGAGCGTTGTTTTACGTCGAGGGCTTCACGTCATTTACCGAGCCGCAGTACGACTTTCTCGGACTTGTATCCCGACTTGAGGACGTAACGCTCGCGCTGACCCTGCCGCGCTCGGCGGAGGATGCATTTGAGTACACCGAGGTGCGCGGTGCAAAAAGGCGAGTCATAAAGGCGTGTGATATGCACGGCGCAGAGAAAAAGCTGATAAGGCTTGGAGAGCGCACCGGCACCGGCGACCCGATGCTTTCGGAATGCTGTGGGCTCCTGTGGCGTACAAGTGGTAAAATTGACAATTATTGTTTACAAAATCGCGATGCTTTGCGGATTTTTGAATGTGAGACTCCGTACGACGAATGCGAGCTTATTGCCGCTGACATACGGGGGCGTGTCGCAAAAGGGGCAAAATTCAAGGACTTTGCAATCATCGCACGCAAGACCGACGACTACGTTGGACTCATAGATAACGCGCTTGAGAGCGCGGGTGTACCCTGCTTTATCTCCAAGAAGCGCGACGTCGGATCGTTCGAGGCTATAAAGCTTATATATACGGCCTTTACGGTTATATCCGGCGGATACAAAAAAGAGGACGTAATTTCCTACGCAAAGTGCGCTCCCTGCGGAATTAGTAGGGAGGCGTGTGACGAATTTGAACTTTACGTTGAGAAATGGCAAATAAACGGACGGCGCTTTACGGACGGTGTGGTGTGGAATATGAATCCTGACGGCTACACCACAAGGCGTGCACCTGATATAGACGAGCGCCTCGTGCGCCTCGACGAAACGAGAAAAAGCATCATAGAACCGCTTGTAATATTTGCAAGCGAGATTGAAAAAGCCGTAACGGTACGCGATTTTGCGACAACGCTCGTTAATTTTCTTGACCATATAGGCCTTTGCGATGCTATAACAAGGCGTACCGACGAGCTGGCCGCCATAGGCGAGGGGCGCCTTGCAGAGGAAAACGCCCTTTTGTGGGGAGTAATATGCTCCTCGCTGGACACCCTCGTCGAGGCGCTCGGTGATGCGCCGGTTACGTCCGACGGCTTTCTCGCACAGCTTAAGGTCGTGTTTGCCAACGCTGACGTAGGTCGCATACCTGCATATTTTGATGCCGTTACAATAGGTAGCGCGGATATGATAAGACTGAACGACAAAAAGCACGTTTATATGCTTGGCGTAAACCGCGGAGAATTCCCACAGACCTTAAACGACAGCTCATATTTTACCGACAGAGATAAATCCGCGCTTATGTCGCTCGGACTTGCTATCGAGCCCGACACGGAGGTGCGCGGCGCACGTGAGCTTTTCTGCTTCTCCCGTGCGTTCTCGTATGCTAAGGAGAGCGTTACCCTGCTCTATTCGATGAAAAACGCCTCGCTTAAGGAAACGAAGCGCGCCGACGTCATCGACAGAATAATCGATATGACCGACGGGCAGGTGCGGCCGACAAGAATGGCCGAGCTCGATCCGTGGCAGACGGTATATTCGCCCGGTGGCGCACTTGCGGCGCTCGGTCGCTTAGACGAATGCTCCTACGCGGCGGTAACGGCGGCACTTAAGAGCTTCGGTCACGGGGAAAAGGTGGAGATAGCCGAGGCAAGCGCCGTGAACGATCTGATGACACTTTCGCCCGAGGCGCGCGGAATGATATATGTGGGGCCGCTGAAGCTCTCGCAGTCGCGCATCGACAGCTACAACAGCTGTCCCCTGTCCTACTTTTGTAAGTACGACCTTTCCCTGCTACCCGAGGAGCGCGCGGAATTTGATGCCCGCAGTATAGGCTCGTTCATACACGCAATACTTGAGAACTTCTTTGATGAGGTCGTAAAGCACGACATCAAACTTGATACCCTTGAACAAAGCGAGGCCGAACGGATGGTGCGCCGCGGTGCCGCAAGGTACCTCTCCGAGCTGTCAGAGAGCGGTGCGCGCACAAAGCGCGAGGAGCTGCTGATAGGCAGGCTGTGTCGCGCGGCTATGCCCGTGGTGAACGGACTGTGCGAGGAGTTCCGCGGTTCGCAGTTCGTGCCGAGATTTTTTGAACTTAAGATCAAAAGAGGCGCGGAGATGACCCCCGAGCCGATAGAATTTAAGAGCTCGGACGGCGAGTCGATCTTCATTGGCGGTAGCATTGACCGTGTAGACACGTTTACCGACGGTGATGACGTTTACGTACGCGTTGTCGACTACAAAACCGGAAAGAAGGAATTTTCGCCATCGGATATTGACAAGGGTCAGAACCTTCAGATGTTCTTGTACCTTAAGGCGATCATCGACACTAAAAACAAGAAATTTCTCCGCGAGCTTGGCGTAAAGGACGGACAAGCACCGATACC
Organism: uncultured Ruminococcus sp.; assembly: GCA_964596195.1. Classification (GTDB taxonomy): domain Bacteria; phylum Bacillota; class Clostridia; order Oscillospirales; family CAG-272; genus UBA1740. The sequence goes on along the minus strand of CAZQTN010000093.1, from coordinate 3,277 downwards.
CGCGGGAGTTGTTTACGTAAAAACAGAGATCGGGGACGTGCGCATTGATACGCCTGATCGGGAGCTCGCAGAGCGCGCAGTAGCAGATGCGCAGACACGCAACGGAATGATACTCGGCGAGGATGTGGTGCTTGCGGCTTCAAATGCGAAATTCCTGCCGATCAGACTTAAGGCCGACGGAACGCCTTACGCAACCTCAGCGGAAAAGGTATACACGCGCGAGGGCTGGGGCGAGCTGTGTAACAAGCTCAAGGACGTGGTCGAATCAATAGCCGACAAAATGAAGAACGGCGACGTTTCAGCCAAGCCTTTAATAGAAAAAAATCGCAAATCGCCCTGCGAATACTGCGAATTCAGGCCGATATGCAGAAGCCCCAAAATATAGGAGAAAACGCAGATGCTTACAAACACAAAGCTTGCGATCGGTAAAATGATCGACGATATAAAAGCGTTCAGCTATTATTTCAACATCGTGATGCAGGTGGTATACTTTGCTTACCTGCTTTACGCGATAGGAACCGACAAGGGTATCCTATGGCTCAACATAACGCTTGCCGGACTTTCGATATTTTATTTCGTCTTTTACGTCGCGACATACAACAAAAAGGAAAGCGCGATCAAGCAGATGAAAAAAAGCGCCAGACACCTGCACAGATGGTGTAAGCTGGCAGGAAAAACGCTTACGCTGTGCGTGATGATTTACAGTATCTACGCGACCACACAGGACGTGAGCCCGACATCGGTAATACTTACGGCACTTATGGTAGTGACTTGGGTCTTACAGCTGCTCTTTTCACTCGTTATAGGATTTCTCGAAAAGGAGAAGGATCTCATCCTTGAGGCAATACGCAAGGATATGGAGCCCGTGACAAAGCCTGCTAAGGCGGTGAGCGGATTTTTCAAGCGCTTCAGACGCTCGGATGACGACGAGCTCGGCGAGGACGAGGTCGAAGAGGAAATAACGCTGAAATAACGCAAAAACTCGACACGGGGGTGCCCCGTGTCGAGTTTTTCTTATTTGTTGATAAACTTGGTGTACGCTCTGAGAGCGACGAGAGTCATAACGGCGCCGATCGCGGAGATGCCGATCCAGGTGATGGCAGTCACGTTCCAGCCGAGGGTCGACGTGGCGGCGATGCCGTACATCGAGATAGCCGCGCCGACGTACACGCAAGCATTGCAAAGGCCACTGGCGGTGGCCGATCTGCCCATTTCGGAGAAGCGACCGGGCAAGCAGGAGATGAGCAGGAAATTAACGGCGTGCATAAACGCACACACGAGTGCAGCGAGCACGAGACAAACTATGCGAACGACCGATGCATCCGAGGTTATCAGAATAGACAGAGGGATGCAGGTAACCGCGGCCATACCGAATATTACGAGCGAGCCGCGCACCTCGTTGCCAAACAGGGGAGTCTTATGTAATACTGTTATTACGGATATGCTGACCATTGAGAACACGGGCAGGAGCACGGATACGAGCACCGACTCGGACGCATCGCGACCGAAGGCCTCGGAATAAAGTGTGGGGAGCCATGACTCAATACCGTCACGCAAAAAGCCCATCATTACTATGCATACAAGGATCGGAATGAAGCCTGCGGCCATAGCGCGCTTTGCAAAAACGCCAAAATCCTCAGTCGTTTTAGTTGACACGGGGGTGGGGGTATCCTTGATTTCGGGCACCTCGGCATTTGCCCTTTTGACTATGAGAGCCATCGAAACGGCGAATATCAGGAGAGTAACGAATGCCAGGGCAGAGGCGGTGTAAAATACCGTTTCCCACGCAAAAAATTCAAGGCAAACGGGAACGTAGAGATACAAGATTATCGTTGCGACGTGAGCCGAAGAGGTGACGAGAAGATTGGCGCGCACGAAGCGCTCGTGATCGAGGCTATCCGCAAGCATACGGACGATAGGAGGCCAAAGCATTGCCTGACCGAGACCGTTCAGCGCCCAGATGGGTATCATAAGAGTAGCGTTTGTAACGAGGGGCATAAGAAGATTGCACACGCCGCTGATGCCAAGACCGATAAATATCAAGTCCCTCGGCTTGATCTTATCACCGAGATAGCCGCTGACAAGCTGACCGACACCGTAGCAGATAAAGAGTCCCATACCGATAAAGCCGCCGAGCGACTTGTCGATAACACCGGCTGAGATCATCCCCGCCATCGTAGCGGCAAAGCCTTTTCTTGTAAAATAGCTGGCAAAATAAACGAGCGAGCATATCGCAACGATAGCGCGTCCCGAGTATTTTGTTCTCGAGATTTCCATTAGAGAAAATCCTCCGTTTTCATTTTTCAAAAGCATTATACCACCCCGTTTTGACAAAGTCAATATTATAAAAGGATTTTACACAATTAAAAAGCGCACGGTTACAAGCACCGTGCACTTTTTTACATATATTGGAATTAATACATTCCTTCCATTCCGCCGCCTGCGGGCATCTGAGGCTTATCTTCCTTCTTATCGTAAACGACCGACTCGGTGGTGAGAACGGTTGCCGCGATGGATGCCGCATTCTGAAGTGCGGAGCGAGTTACCTTTACGGGGTCGACAATGCCCGCCTCAAGCATATCGCAGTAGGTCTCGTTGTATGCGTCGAAGCCGTAGCCGACCTTATCGGCATCGCGGATCTTCGAGATGATAACGGCACCGTCGAGGCCTGCGTTATCGGCGATCTGCTTCATAGGAGCTACGAGAGCCTTGGAGACGATCATAGCGCCGGTGCGCTCGTCACCCTCGAGGGATGCGACTACCTCGTCAACCGCGTTCATAACGCTGACGAGTGCTGCACCGCCGCCCGCAACGATACCCTCCTCTACCGCCGCCTTGGTGGCGTTGAGAGCGTCCTCGATGCGGAGCTTCTTCTCCTTCATTTCAACCTCGGTAGCCGCGCCGACCTTGATGACGGCAACGCCGCCTGCAAGCTTGGCAAGTCTCTCGAGGAGCTTTTCCTTATCAAACTCGGAGGTGGTGATCTCAAGAGCCTGGCGGATCTGATTTACTCTGTCCGCGATCTGCTGCTTATCGCCTGCACCGTCAACGATGATGGTGTTCTCCTTATTTACCTTGACCTGTCTTGCGCGGCCGAGCTGTGCAACGGACGCATCCTTAAGCTCGAGGCCGAGCTCGCTGGTGATGACCTCACCGCCGGTGAGAATTGCGATGTCGCGGAGCATTTCCTTGCGTCTGTCGCCAAAGCCGGGTGCCTTAACGGCAACGACGGTGAAGGTGCCGCGGAGCTTATTGAGCACGAGAGTGGTAAGGGCCT
>CAZQTN010000092.1:0-7230 GCA_964596195.1 uncultured Ruminococcus sp. | reverse complement strand
GCTCCCAAGATGATGACAGTCCAGATCGATCCCGACAAGATCCGCGAGGTTATCGGTAAGGGCGGTTCCGTAATCCAGAAGATCACCGCTGACACCGGCGCAAAGATCGACATCGAGGATGACGGCACCATCTTCATCGCAGCAGTTAACCGCGACAGCGCAGATATGGCAAAGGCTATCATCGACGCTATCGTATTCGAGCCTGAGGTAGGCGAGACCTACGAGGGCACCGTAACCCGCATAATTCCTATCGGCGCGTTCGTTGAGTACGCTCCCGGTAAGGAAGGTCTTGTTCACATCTCCAAGCTTCAGAAGGAGAGAACCGAGAAGGTCGAGGACGTCGTTGCAGTAGGCGACACCGTCCGCGTTAAGTACCTCGGCACCGACGAGAAGGGCAGAATGAACCTCTCTATGAAGGACGCCGCTCCCAAGGCTGAGTAATATAAAATAAAAATGTGTGCTACCGAAACGGTGGCACACATTTTTTACTGCAAAAAAAGAAGCCGCGCCCAAATAGGCGCGGCAATCTTTATTATTACTTGTTCAAGAACCAAGCGAATATGTAAGCGAGAATAAGAATCGGCGATGCCAAAATGAAAATGAGAATACCGGTAGTAACCTTGTCCCAGATTGCCTGCCATTTCTTTTTCTTTGCTATCTGCTCGTCTGTAAGATGCTCGCGTGACTTTGCCATATATTCTATCCTCCGTGTGGGATCGTATTTCTTCTCATATATTCTAGCATAAAAAAATACAAATGTCAATACCTGCTAAATAAATCTTCGACTACTTGAAAAAAACCTCTTAATATGCTACAATTTAAGTATAAATATAAACAATGGAGCACCTTATGAAAGATCATATCGAAATAGAGCGTAAGTTTATAATCGCCAAGCCCGACCTCGTCCTCTTGCAGACTCAGTTGGAGTATACCTCGTCCGACATCGTGCAGATATACCTTAAGTCCTCACCGCACGTCACTCACCGCGTCCGCTCGCGCGCCTATCTTGGTAGAACAGTCTACACCGAAACCAAGAAAATGCGCATCAGCGGTATGAGCGCATATGAGGATGAGCACGAAATTACCGAGTCGGAATTTACATCCCTTAGCGAGAATATCGATCCCGATACCGCACCCATTATAAAAACACGCCACACCTTTCTTTACCACGGTCAGCTTTTCGAGGTGGACGTATACCCGAATTGGCGTACATGCGCCATAATGGAGACCGAGCTTGAGGGCGAGGACGCCATCGTCGATATGCCCCCGTTTATAAGCATTATCAAGGAGGTCACGGGTATCAAGGCATACTCCAACGCCTCAATGTCGCGCGTCTTTCCGAGTGAAATTATCGAGTGATCATTTGTGATAACGCTTGCCTGCAATAATGCTGAACGAGCGATATACCACCTCGTATAACAGCGGGCGCATCAGCTGATGCGGGAACGTCAGCTTCGATACCGAAAGCTTAAGATCACACTTGCTCTTTACCGTACTCGACAGTCCGTGCGACGACCCGATCACAAGCGCTATCTTGCCGACACCGTCGCACGCACGCTCAATCACCTTGGCAAGGGTAGGGGAGTCGTACTGTGTGCCTTCAACGCACAACGCTATTTTATAGGCATCCTTAGGTATCGCCGCAATGATCTTTTCGCCCTCTGCATCGAGTGCACGCGCGATCTCGGTCGCATCGTCCTCGTTGCGGATGGGCTCTTCTTTTATATTGACCTCATCGACCTTCGCAAATTGCGAAAGTCTTTTTTTATACTCTGCGCACGCCTCCTTGAGGTATCCCTCCTTAAGCGTGCCCACACTAACGAAAGTCAGATTTATCATCATCTCATCCTCACAAGACGCATAAGTCCGCGCTCCAGCGCATCGCACAGCGCATCCACGTCCTCACGGCTGTTCTCGGGTGAAAAGCTGATCCTTATAGAGCAGTCCGCCTCTGCCTCGGTGCGGCCGTAAGCCACCAAAGCGCTCGATATATGCCTCGAATTGGACGAGCAGGCCGAGCCGCTTGATACGAATATCCCCTCCGCTGAGAGAAAGTGCAGCATCGTCTCGCTCTTGATCCTCGGGAGTGTAATGTTCAGAATATGCGGCGCGTGAGTCTCAGGGCTTGTGATGCTGATTTCGGAAAAAGCGGCACCCCGTGTCAATTTTTCGATGAGATATTCGCGCAACTCCGCCATTTTTTCAGTGCTGTTTGTAAGTGCTTTTGCTCGCTCCTCAACCGCCGCTCCAAAGGCCGCAATGCCCGGTACGTTCTCCGTGCCTGAGCGTAAGCCACCTTCTTGACCGCCGCCGAGAATTATCGGCGCAAGTCCGCGCGTCTTTATCACTTGACTCGATACTACGAGGGCTCCAACGCCCTTCGGACCGCCTATCTTGTGCGAGGACAGCGTTATCATATCCGCACCCAGCACGCGCATATTCATCGGCACCTTCATATAGCTCTGCGTGGCATCAATATGCACCAACGCCTCGCGCGATGCCGCCTTGACTATTGCCGCCGCACTCTTGAGGTCGTACAGCGCGCCGGTCTCGTTGTTTACCATCATCATTGTGACGAGTATAACGTCGCCCGTCATTTCCTTCTTGAGCGCCTCAAGGTCAAGCTTGCCGCCTGCGGTCGGTATTCTCGTTATGCGAAAGCCCATGCTCTCAAGCCGTCCGAGCGGCTCGTCCACCGATGCGTGCTCGCCCGCGGTGGTAATGATCTTCGCACCGTGCATATAACGCTCCTTGGCAAGCGCGCGCCCGATTATGGCAAGGTTGTTTGCCTCGCTTCCGGATGCGGTAAAAATTACGGATGCATCCCTCGCTCCGAGCGAGGAAAGCACGCTTTTTCTTGCCGCCTCAACCTCTCGCTCCGCATTAAAGCCGAGCCCGTGCAAGGACGACGGATTGCCGAAGCACTCGCGTGAGATTTCGTTGTATTTGGCTAGTGCCACGTCCGAGATCCTCGTCGTGGCACTGTTATCTAAATAGATGATTTTGCTCATTTAAAAACAACCTTTTCGATCATAGTCATAACCTCGGGAAGATGCTTTGCGTAGTTTTCTTCCTTCGCCGTGTAGGTAAATACGTAGCCGTCAGCATCAAGGAGCGATCCCTCAACCGCAAGTATCTGATAAACGTGGAAGGTCTCACCGCCGAAAACGTATGTGTACTCATAAGCAAAAGCAAAATTCGTGGACGTGTTCTGTCCGAGCACCTCGGGTACGTTACCCAGTTTTGCCGCCTCGCCGTCCTTGATGATAGTAAAGTCGGTTGCTATCGCGCCGAGCTCCTCTTTTCTGTCCTCGAGGTATTCCTTCGTGCTGATGCCCGTGCCCATCGCCTCGGTCATATTCACGTTCGAGCCGTCTGCCGCCGTCACGCTCACAATACCCGACGAGTAGTCAAGTGCAAACGAGCCGGGCGCATAGAACTCAAATCCCGAAAGGGAAGCGTCACTTACAAGCCTGTATTCATCAGCGGGGTAGCTCTCGGCCTTATCCTCGCCGCCCGTCTTGTCCACAAAGCGGAAGCTCTCAACTATCGCCGTCAGCTTTTCAAGATACTCGTCGTATCTCGACTGCTCGTAACCGTCGATCACCTCGTATATCGCCGAGTAGGTGAGGATATAACACGCGCCGTTATGTACTGCAAAATACTGCATAAATCCGTACAGCACCTCTTGATAGGTGTAGGTGTACGAATACATTATCGCCTTGTCAGCGCGGTAGCCCGAAGCACCGAAAAGGCGCTCCTCACCCTCACTGTAATATTTGGTATCGGCAGGGAACTCGGATTTCGTATCCTCAAAATAATGGTAGAGGAAGTAGTCCTCCTTGCTCATCGTCCCGTCCTCGATCACGAATGAGTCGGGGTCGATCTCGGTGAAGGTCACCGAAGTCGTGTTGATCGCCGAAATATACGCCGCACAAACGCCGTCCAGATTTGCCGCCGTCCACTCCTCAGGCGCGTAGAAGTAATATCCTACCTCATCCGAGCCGTAGATCAGCTGCATTCCGTCGGGAATGTCGCTCTTGTTCTCGCATCCAACAAAGGTAAACAGCATCAGCACCGCCAACGCCGCACAAATGATTCTTTTCATTTTTCTATGTCCTTATTATGTAATTTCCTGATTGCTTTCTTAAAATATTCGCCGCGCTCCTCAAAGCTCCCAAAGCGGTCAAAGCTCGTAGAAGCAGGGGAGAGTATCACACCGTCGCACCCGCTCGCCTCGCTCGCCGCAAGCGCCACCGCCTCGTCAAAGTCGGCCTCATACGCACAGGGAATACCCACCTCGCGAAGTATGCGCTCTATTTCCTTGCCGCACTCGCCCGTCAGCACGGCCATCCGTGCTCGTGTCCGAAGCGGCTCTATCAGCTCGCGGTAGTCAAGTCCCTTGCTCCGCCCGCCGAGTATCACGATCCACTCGCCCTCAAGCGATCTGAGCGTAGTCGCCGTCCTCTTGGGCGTCGAGTCTATCGACGAGTCGAGGTATCTGATACCCCCGTAGCACCCGACCTCCTCGCACCTGTGACTAAGGCCTCGGAACTCTCGTGCCACGCGCTCTATATCCTCTCGCTCGGCGTGCCCATGCGTCAGCGCCACCGCGCACAAAAGATTTGCAACATTGTGCCTGTTTTTGTTTTGGATGGCACCCGTGTGAAGAATTTTCACTCCGTTTGCCTCTATATACTCACCACTCAAGCCGACGTATACGTCCGCCCTCGCGGCTCTTATCATCTCTTTTTTGCTCATTTCAAGCGAGTACACAATGCTTGCCGAGTGCCGCTTTATCAGCTCGCGCGACACCTCGCAGTCAAGGTTGAATACTCTCTCCTCAGCGCCGAAAAGCAGATTTTCCTTTGCCGAAATATACTCCCCGTACGAGCGGTGCCAGTCAAGGTGATTTGGCGATATGTTCGTTATCGCCGCGCGATATACCCTCGGCCTCTGCCACAAAAGCTGAAAGCTCGATAGCTCTGCCACAGCGCACGGTGCGTCATCACGTAGCAGCAGCGGCGACATCGCCACGCCTATATTTCCGATAGCAGGTGCGCGCAGTATCTGCGATGCCATCGTCACGGTCGTGCTCTTGCCGTCCGAGCCGCTCACCGCATATATGGGTATCCTCGCGCACTCAATAAACAGCTCCGCATCCGACGACAGAACAACGCCGCGCCTCGCCATCAGGGCGAGACCCTCGCGGTCGCGCCTTACCGCGGGCACAACGAACACCGCATCATCGTACGGCTCGTCACAGGCTCGCGCACCGTATAGCATGCGCTCAAAGCCCTTTGCCTCTCGCTCCGCCTCTTTGTCCGTCCGCAGGGTAAATTCAAGTCCGTCGTACGCCCCCTCAAGGTATTCCTTTACCCCGAGATTGGATCGCCCAAGACCGAACAGCCCCACCCGTCTTATCCTTTTTCCACGGTAAGTGAACTCGCGCATAAAATTCTCCCTACGCGCGACCTCTCGATAACATTTTACACGACCTCGCCCCGTTTGCCAATATCCAGCGGACAAAGTTTACAAAAAATATAATAATCGCGCCGCTAACAGTTTATTCCGTCGTATCGCACTCGGTGAATCAATAGGATCGGGCGAGGGGATTTGGAGCGAAAAGCGTCGTTCTTCACCACGTGAGGCGTAGAAACCTACGTCGAGTGGTGAAAACGACGGTAGAACAAAAAACTCTAATAAAAAAGGAGAAAATCCTAGATTTTCAACCTTGATTTTGAATAAACAATCATAAACGTCGCGGGCACAAGGCAAAAACGCACTGCTGTGTTTTTTATTCGATTGCGCCCAAATGCGCCGCCACGAAAATTATAAAAATGACTGGGCTTATAAGCCGGGTTCTGTATGCCTTGCGGCATGGCAATCATCTATCTTCACTTGGCATCACTGCCAAGTTCAAGCCCCAAAGGGGCTCTGCCACCATGAAAACAATGCGGGCCGCACCCGAAGCTTGGCTTCGGTAAATCAAGGTGTTGCATCGGATAGGGTTTACAGCGGATCTATGTTGCCATAGAAACTGGTGAGCTCTTACCTCGCCTTTCCATCCTTACCGCAAAGCGCGGCGGTCTATTTCTGTTGCACTTTCCCGGAGGTCGCCCTCGGCGGACGTTATCCGTTATCCTGCCCTGTGATGCCCGGACTTTCCTCACGGTAATACCTTTCGGCGCCATACCGCGCGATTGCCCCACCCAGTCGGAGATATTATACCAAATCCCCCCGCATTTGTCAACCCCCGCTCCCCCCGCGTGTTGACAAAATTGCTTGATTATGGTACAATGTATATAACATTAATTTACCGTTTTGTTATGTGATAAGCGAGGCAGAGTAAAATGAGTAAATCGATTTTTTTAAAACCTGACAAAAAAATCTTGGATCCCCAAAAACAATACTTAAAAAAACGCAGAGTATATCCTTATTTCTTGTACTCGCGACTCGATAAATGGTTAAAATCCATGAGCCTTAAAGGCTGGCAAATCGTACACTGCGGACTGCTGACCTTTTGGTTTGAGAAATGTGAGCCCAAAGAGAAAGAATACTTTACCTACGGCTTAGCTACTCAAGAAGGAAGGTATAGCATTTCAATGAGGTACCCTTTTCTAGATAAGACTTATGGCGTACAGAAAAAGAAATCTAAAATCAATGCCAATGATGCGAAGACATATCATATCGTTGAAATCGATCTTAAGAAAATCCGCGGAGAGAGAAATCTGGAAATAGGATATAAAGAGTTGATACATGACAGAAACCGTTTATATTTGCAGCATTTCGCGTTTTACGCAGGCATAACAGCGCTTGTTATTGTATTATTGCTGCTTTTGTGTTTGATTTAATTCCAAAACAACAGAGCCCGGCATCGTGCCGGGCTCTTATTTTCTTGCGCCTCGCGCGAAATAACACCAAGAAATAAAACTTTACCAAAAAACGACCTGTCAAATCGCCCCTATTTCAAAAAAACTAACAAATTTGATAAAATTTAGGCAAACCCTATTGTATATTGAAAAGAAATGTGCTAGAATATATGATGGTGTGAAAGGGACATCTCTTTTGCACGCGCAAAATCGTCAATAAAAAATAAATTATATTATTGGAGGAATTTACCAATGGCAAACGTAAAGGTTGCAATCAACGGCTTTGGCCGTATCGGTCGTCTCGCATTCAGACAGATGTTCGGCGCAGAGGGTTACGAGATCGTAGCTATCAACGACC
>CAZQTN010000091.1:0-7283 GCA_964596195.1 uncultured Ruminococcus sp. | reverse complement strand
ATATAGTTAAATTCAAGGAAGGAAAGCCCCTTTTCCATGCGCTGCTTATAGCACTCGGCAGTAAGCATTCTGTTGACGGAGAAGCAAGCTCCGACGTCGCGAAGAAGCTCGATATAATTGAGTCCGAGGAGCCAATCCGCATTGTTGACCATAATAGCCTTGCCCTCGCCGAACTCGATGAACTTTTCCATCTGGCGCTTGAAGCAGTCGCAGTTGTGCTGAATGGTTTCGGGGGTGAGCATAGAGCGCATATCCGAGCGGCCGGAGGGGTCTCCGATATAACCCGTACCGCCGCCGATAAGTACGATGGGGCGGTTGCCTGCCATCTGTAATCTCTTCATAAGACAGAGCGCCATAAAGTGACCTACGTGGAGGCTGTCGGCCGTGGGGTCGAAGCCGATGTAGAAGGTCGCCTTTCCGGTATTTACAAGCTCTTTAATTTCATTTTCGTCCGTTACCTGAGCGATAAGACCGCGGGCAACGAGCTCGTCGTAAATTTTCATTTGATTCAGTGCCTTTCAAAATTCGTCGTTTAAATACATAAAGTATACTATACTTTTCTTATTTTGTCAATGCCTTTTTTCTAAGCTAAATAAGCTCGCCGCCGTCCGAAATAAGGTCGGAGATCGTGCGTGCTATCTCCTTAGGCAGGTCAGAGGGGGTGACTCCGTAGGCGGAAAACTCGCCTGCGAGGCGCTGACCTGCGAGGGCGTGCAGGTATACTGCGAGCGCCGCCGCGACGGTGGGCGTGCACTTCCCTTGTGCAACGAGGGCGGCTATGACACCCGACAGCACGTCGCCGCTGCCCGCCTTGGCGAGGGCGGAGGAGCCTGTGACGTTGATGTAAACCTCGTCGGGGTCGGCTATAATAGTGCCCGCACCCTTGAGGACGAGAATGATCTTGTTCTCGATGGCAAAGCGCTCCGCTACCTCAAGCCTGTGGAGCTGGATCGTAGCCACGTCAGACATCGAAAGACGTGCAAATTCAAGCGGATGGGGCGTAATTATTACAGTACGTGGTGATTTTTTTAGTGCCAAAACGCCCGCCTCGCCCATTTTCGAGAGCGCGTTTACAGCATCGGCATCAAGTATTAAAGGCGAGCCCTCAGACCCCAGAAGCGCGAGGGTCAGGCGACCGAGTCCGTCGGTGTTGTCGGAGCCGGAGCCGATGAGAGTAGCGCTGTGCGATGCAGAGAGCTTACATATCTCACCGATCTCGGCATCGGTCAGCTCGTTGCCCACGTTTTGCTCCTTGTAAATAACCTCAGGGTATTTCATAGAGAGCTCGGAAATAACGGAGCGCGCACCGAGATAGGTGACGAGCCCGACACCGCTGCGCAGGGCGGCCTCGAGCGAAAGGTGTGCGGCGCCGCGATAGCGCTCGCTACCCGTTATGACCAGGAGCTTACCGAACGTGCCCTTATTGGAGTTCTCTTCCCTTTCGGGGATATTCTTGCGAGCCCAGTTATGCTCTATCATATGGTGGAAAAGCTCAAAGCTTTTGAAGATCTCGCCACGCGGAATGCCGAGATCGCAATATATGATCTCACCTACGTAGGAGCGTGCGGGATAGGAGATGATGCCCGGCTTTATAAAGCTAAGGGCAACCGTGGCGGTGGCACTGACTGCATAGTCGCTGACACTGCCGTTGTCGGGATTTACACCGAGGGGAACGTCAATGGCTATCTTATGTACGCCGACAAGGCCGCGCACGTAAAGAGCGAGAGGACGGAGCAGCTCGGGCATTTCACCGGCAAAGCCGGTGCCGAATACGGCGTCAATAACGCAATCCGCACCGTCGAGGAGTCCTTTAGCGGCATCGAGGCCGGCAAACGGAGCCACCGTGCCGCCGTTGTCCTTGAAGAGGGCGAGAAATCTCTGCCCCTCTGTGCTTTTCTGCCCGGCAGAAAATATATCTATGACCGTGACCGAATATTCATCCATAAGATCGACTGCGGCGGCATAGCCGTCACCGCCGTTATTGCCCTTGCCTGCCAGGACAACTATCGTGCCACCCGCGCGGACTCTCTTTCTTACCGCGTCGGCTACTGCCTTCCCGCTCTTGCGCATCAGGTCCTCAAGGGGAATATCGAGCTTTTCGGCGCAAAAGGCATCTATTTTTGGTATCATCGATGATACGGCGAGCTTCATAAAGCGACCTCCGTGTATGACTTAAAATTAAAATATAGGGTTATTGTAGCACAAACAAAAGCATTTTTCAATAATTTTGTTGAATTTATCACAAAAAGTCTTTACAAATTGCCATTTTTTTGCTATAATACTATAAAAAGAGTAACTTGGAGGTTATTATGGCTAAGAAAATCATCATAACGATAGCAAGACAGTACGGAAGCGGTGGACGCGAGATCGGCGAGAAGGTTGCCGCAGCGCTCGGCATTCCGCTTTACGACAAGGAAATAATAACCGACGCGGCATCAAAAAGCGAGCTCAATGCAGACGTGATAAGGAACGCCGACGAGTCTGCGGCAAACAGCCTGCTCTACACCCTCGCTATGGGCTCTAACATAGCGGGTGCGACTATGCACTTCGGCTACAAGATGCCCCTAAACGACAAGCTCTTTATTCTTCAGTCAGACATCATAAAAGGCTATGCGGCTAAGGGAAGCTGTGTTGTTATCGGCCGTTGCTCCGACTACGTGCTCCGCGACGAGGAGGGCGTAATGCGCCTGTTTATCTACGGTGACGTTGACCACAGAAAACAGAGGATCGCCGAGAGGCACCCCGAGATCAAGTCCTCGCAGATCATAGACGTAATGAACAAGACGGACCGCCGCCGCTCGTCCTACTACAATTTCTACACCGGCAACAAGTGGGGCAAGTACGACAACTACGATATGGCGATCAACTCATCCACCCTCGGAATCGACGGCACGGCGAGCATTATAGTTGCCGCGGCAAAGAAGATGATGGAAGAATAAAAAGGCGTTCGCCTTTAGGCATAACAAAAAGGCCGATTGGAAAAATCGGTCTTTTTGTTTTAAATTTTCCGTTCCGTTATGGTACAAAATGTTTGTTTTGTTACATTTTCGGCAATTTTCAGCCTATGCTCGACACAATTCCCTCAAGCTTATCGAGCGCGGCCGTAAATGCAGCCTTAGCGGACTCGAACTTATAGGGATTGTCAAACGCCTTGCCAACGAGCTTATTAAGGCCGTCGAAGGTCTCAAGATGAGGCTCAAGCGTGACGAAAAAGTCGGAGCCGGTGTAAGCCTTATGAGCGGCAAGTATATCGGCAATGCGCGCCTCGCCGCATCCGGGAGGGACTATTGCACCAACGCTCATACTGTCCTTGATGTGGAAATAGGCGATATGATCGCGAAGCAGCTCATAGCCGTAGGGATAGGGGCTGTGACCGTCAAGGACGAAGTTGCCCATATCAAAGACTGCCTTAAGGCGGCCGTCAAGAGCGGTGATAATATCAAGGCACGCCTCGGGAGACTCGCCGTAGATCTTTGCCTCATTTTCGTGGCAGAGGGTGAGGCCGTATTCGTCCGCGAGGTTGACGAGGCGACCGAGCTTGTCGATCACTTCGGCACGCGCATCGGCGCGGCTCTGACCGTCGCGAAGGTAGAAGCTGAACATTCTGATATATTTCGCGCCCATCAGGTTCGCGTTGTTGAAGCAATTTTTGGCGAGCTCAAGATGGCACTCAAAATCATCGGCGAGATTTATCTTGCCGAGCGGAGAACCGATGGCAGAGGCACGCACGCCGTGGTCGGCGAGGAGCTTGGCGTATTCCTTGACCTCATTTTCTGCAAGGTCGGCAATATTGGTGCCACCCACAAATCTGGGCTCGATGAAGTGCACGCCGCGCTTTTCAAGAAAGCGAGCCTGCTCGAGTGGGTCGCGGTCGTATTCGTCAGCGAAGGCGGAGATAAGAATTTTTGACATCAGATCTCGGTGGCGGGGGTTACCGCCTCCTCCTTTCCGCTTGCGAGCGAGCGATCAATAGCACAGATAAGGCGTACAGGTGACATAAAGGTCTCGTAGCTTTTAGGCTGTTCGGCACCCGTGAGGAGCTTGTAGAACGCCTCGAACTCTGCGGGGTAAAGGTCGCCCGTTACGGGATAGGTTCCACCGAGCATTCCACCCTCGGTGCTGAGGTATGCGGCGTAGGTATAGTTGCCGTCGACGTACTCAAAATTAACGTCATACTCGGGGTATCTGACAGTACCCGTGATAACGTTGCCGTTTTTGTGAGTAATAACGCTCGTGGGGTTGTAGCCGTGGACCGATTCGAGCACCTCGGCAAGATGCTGCGAGTAGAAATAGAAGTTGCCGTAGTTGTTTGACATAGAGATGGGGGCGCGGTAATAGCCGCCATAGACCCTGCCGCACTCGCCGCCGGCAACCGCCGCGGCAAGCTCCTTCACAACAGGGGCGTGAGGACAGGTCGATCCACCGACTACCCTGCACCCGTGCGACTTTAAATCCTTCATAAAGACGACTGCCTCGTCCTCATCGCTTGTGATGGGCTTGTCGATGAACATAGGCATACCGCTTGCTATATAGGGCTTTGCATACTTATAATGATTTCTGCCGTCGCGGGCGGTCACGACGATACCGTCCACCTTGCCTACGAACTCATCGTACGACTTGGCGCAGTATACGCCAAAGTTAGTTTTCATTCTCTCTTCTGCCTCGGGCTCGTCGGTGTAAACACCAAGAACCTCGATGTCGGGATACTTACCGTCCTTTATAATTCCAAGGAATGCATCGGCGTGGGAATTTTCACATCCGAGAATGGCTATCTTATACATATTGAAAATCTCCTTTTTGACCGTTTAATAACGCACGGGGAGGGGGTTATCGGCGTGAACCTTCTCGATTATGCCTATGACTCTGGCGGCGGTTTCTGCCTTGACCTTGAGTGGTGCGCCCGTCTTAAGCGTGTCGCGGAGCATTTCATAGAACGAGGATACTGCCGTGGTGAAGGGAGAGCCGTCAAACTTGCCCGATTCCTCGTGCATAACGAGCTTCTCGGAGCAGTATGCGGGCATACCGTTTTCATCCTTAAGGGCACCGAAAACTACGGGACGTTCGGGATTTTCGCCGTCCAGTATGTACTTCATCTCATACTCTGCGGTGTTGCACTTGAAGGTGCCCTTAGTGCCGCAGATCTTCATAAGCGTGGGGGCGTAGGCGTCAAGTGCGTTCATCTCGATATCAATAACGGGCTTGCCGGGCGCGGAAATGATGATCTTGGCGTAGTCCTCTGCGTCGCCGCTTGCGATAGCGTGCTCAAGGCGAGAATACTTTACCTCCGCGTTATCGTCAAAATCAAGGAAGCCGAGGGCAAGACCGATGGGGTGAGGACCGGTGTTGTATACGCTACCCGCGACCTTGTATTGCAGAGTCTGCCAGTCCCATCTGCGTACGAAGTTGTTGTACTTGATGTCTATCTGCTTGATCTCGCCAAGCTTGCCGCTCTCGCAAAGCTCCTTGGCAAAGATGTAATAGGGTGCGAGGAACGACTGCTGAAATACCGCGAGGGTAACGCCGTTATCCTTTGCGCACTTCATAAGGGTATCGCACTCGTAGCGATTGCGTCCCATGGGCTTCTCAACGAGGACGTTGAAGCCGTGCTTAAGAAGATCGAGAGTCACGGGATAATGATCCTCGGAATACGATGCGTTTACAACGATATCTATATCGTCTCTGCCGAAGAGCTCGGTGTAGCTCTCAAGCGCGATACATCCGGGGTACTCCTTGAGGGCGAGCTCGCGCCTTGCGGGGTCTGCCTCAACGACCACCCTTACCTCATAGTTTTCGTTTGCTTCACTTTTAAAATATGCGCCGTGTATGTCGCGGCCGCTTCTGCCCTGACCTATTACGGCAACTCTTATGTCCTTCATAAGAACCTCCAATTTTTATTGTACCCTCATTATACTTGATTAGCAAACACAAGTAAATAATAAAAAATGCTGAAATATATTGCAAAAAGTGTAGTGGTGTGTTATGATTATATAAAGGAAGTAAGGGGGGATGAAAAATGGAGAGACACGTTATTTCGATCGGGCAAAACGATAATATATCGTACAACCACACCTCGAATACCGACCTTGACCAAAGCGCGTTTACGCCTCATATGCACGACAGATGCGAGATCATATATCTGGTGCGCGGCGATATGTCGTACATTGCCGAGGGGCGCGCCTACGAGCTTAAGGCAGGTGACGTGGTCATATCCCGACCTGCGGTGTTGCACAACATTTTCCCTAAGCAGGAGACCGTGTACGAGCGATACGATATCATAGTCGACCACAAATGCCTGCCAAGCGAGCTGTGGCAGAGGATAAGATCGGGGCGCGACGTTTACAAATGTGCGGGAAACGACCTGATCTACGACCTTTTCTCAAGGCTTGACCACTACTGCGGCAGGTTTAACGAGACGGACTACGCACATCTGCTTTTCAACATCACCCAAGAGGTGCTTTACAACCTCTCGCTGATGGAGGGCGAGGACGAGGTCACCGTCAACCCGATAATCGACAAGGCGCTTTCATATATCCGCGAGAATCTGACAGAAATAAAGGGGATCGAGGAGATCTGCGATGCGCTGTACATAACCAAGGGGCATCTGCATCACCTTTTTATCAAGCATATGAATATGACGCCTCTCAAATACATCACCTCAAAGCGCCTTGCGCTCGCGCGCAAGAAGATACGCCGCGGCGGCAAGCCTACGGCGATATTCACCGAATGCGGATTTAACGATTACGCAACGTTCTTCCGCAACTACAAGGCATATTACGGCTATCCGCCCGCCGAGGAAGGCACTCGCCCCTATATTAAAGTTTCTTCGTCTCATTGCTACCATTTTATTACTCCTAATTTTATTAGTTGTAGCAATAAAAAAATGACACTCATTCGTTAAAGAATGAGCACTTAATAAATTAATATCCGGGGTAGACATTCAATACGCGAAACTGAATGTTCCCTTTTATTTTATGTATTATTTATCTTATATATACATAATAACATATGAATTAACTTTTGTCAAACATATATTAACAAAATGTTAAATTGCCTTGACATGGCGTTAACACATAACACTTACCTAGATTATGGCATAGTTCAAGGACCTACTGTTCAACTATATATAGTATAAATCTTTAAAGGTATAAAGTCAAAATTTCACTTGCACGAAATTTTCGTGCAACTATTTTTTCTATCGTTTCCAAAAGAACATTTACCCAAGTTGGGGTCAATGCTTTAGGTTCCACATAAGTAAAAAGTCTAGAATCTATAGCAAGGTCTCT
>CAZQTN010000090.1:0-7427 GCA_964596195.1 uncultured Ruminococcus sp. | reverse complement strand
GGCACTTTTTATAATGTCTCCACTCATTTTTTATTCGGTTATCCCTAAATGCGACGGCCTCGTAAATATTTGTTTACATAAATTTCGATTTAAAGTTACACGGGCGTGGTCTTTTATCTTGTTTTTACAAGCGGAAGAGCAAATCCCGACGGGTCAGCGCTGGACACGTCGCAAGCGATGACTGTATTTCGATAAATTATCAAATTAACGCACACGGGTCCCGTGTAATCGCCATATCCGTCGATTTCGTAGGTGTATCTGGTCACCTTTTTATTTTTATACTTCGTCAGGTCGAGACCCTGCGATTTCTGAAGCTCGTTATAGTCTGCGAGCACCCCCTCAAGCTTATCGGGGATACGGAACTCGACCTCCTCCTTCGGGTCGCCCGTCAGCGCGATGCCGAACTGTGAGATAAACTCAATGCGATCCTCATTGGTTTTGACGTCGCTGAAATTTACGCCCGTTTCAGCAGAAACGGTGATGGCGCCCGTGTGGCCTATGATAAGTGCGCCGACCAAAAGCGTAAGGGTAAGAACCACGATCCCAAAAAATTTTACCGTCGATGCACGAACGGAATATACGAACATATATTTATTACCTCCCTTTAGGTCTTTTAAGTAATAAATCGTATGTTTATAAAATTGAAAATATACGTAAAAAGGCGCGCCAATACGGCGCGCCCTTTCCTTTTCAGCTATCAGTTATTGCAGCAGCAGCAAAAAACTATAACGATAGCAAGAATGATGATCCAAGTGCAGTTGTCATCAAAGAGATGGCAGAGGCAGTTGTTATTCATTATGTTTTCCTCCGGAAGTTTTCTTAAACAGTCACACAGTCGCGTTTGACTGCTCAATACTATGTTATGCCAAAGGAAAAAATAGGTTAATCGAAATTGAAGACGACGGCTCCGTCCTTTACAACGAGCTTGCCGCGGAAGGTCTTGCCGGTCTTGGAAATGAAGCCGGAGAGCTTCAGGGTCGAGCCGGTGGCAAGCAGACGGCGTATCTCGCCTATGGGAATCGTCTTTTTACAGATGGCGAGGCCAATACGGAACTCGCACCCCTCCTTATATCCCATACAACCGTAGCCGGCCTTGCCTCTGATAACGTTTTTGCCACAGAGGGGACAGGTGCCGACGATCTCGCCGAGAGAGCCCGTATCTACCCTCTCCGCCACCGACGAGGTGCCGCCGCTTTCAAATATTTCGGCGATCTCCCGTTCGGCAAGCTTCACGCTGTCCTCGGCCTTTATCTCTCCGTGGAAAACGCGCTTCAGGGATTTGCCCATCTCGCTGGTCTTGTATTTATCCATCGAGATGCCAAGACGGCCGAGCGATTCAATAAGATACTCGCCATCCTCGAGAATGGTATAAACGTCCTTCTTAAGATTAATATATCCGCTCTTGCGCGCGTTGTCGATTATACCCGTCCTCGTCGCCTCGGTGCCAAGCTCCAAGCCCTCGAAGATAGCGCGGTAATCGTCAGCATCGTCAACCTCGCCGCTCTCCTCAAGCTCACGCGCCTTTGCTTTATCATCCTTGAATGGGTTTTTGAGGTATTTGTTTAACGTTTCGATGGTGTAATGGCGCGGGGGCGTCGTCTGCTTTTCGCTCGGAGCAAAGGCGATCTTGACCTCGTCACCGACGGCAAGCTTGGGAAGCACCTTATCCTTGCCCGAATAGTCGTCGTATTTCGTCCAACCGGGCTCGCGAATGATGGTGCCCTTGAGCACGAACTCCTCGTGCTCGCCAACCTTGATCCTGATCTCGCTCTTGTCCGCCTTACATTCCTCTGCACAGAAGACCGCAACGAAGCGGCGGAACACAGTCGAATAGACCTGCTTTTCCTTTTCGGAGAGCTTCTCCGACGGGGGGATCTTGTAGGTTGGGGTAAGAGCCGAGTGTGACTCAATTTTGGAATCGTCAAAAATATATTTCGAGTCCTTGAATCTTACGGGATAGCCGAGCTTCGATACGTTCGAGAGAATGGTACGCATCTTATCCTTTTCGGCAGTTGCAAGGTACTCGGAGTTGGTACGGGGATAGGTAAGGTAGCCCTCCTCGTAAAGCTTTTGTACTATCGCAAGGCTCTCCGCCATACTCATCTTGTATTTCTTACCAAGGAAGCTCTGAAGTGTAGAGAGCGAATAGAGCTTGCCGGGCAATATAGTGTCCGTCTTGCTCTCGACGCCCGTGACGACGGCGCCGGTATCATTATAGAGCTTTGAGAGACTTTCAGCCTTTTCGAGCTCATCTTTTGTAAACTTATGTTTACTTACAAGCTCGATTTTCTCGCCACGGGTCTTAGCGTTTGACTGAACGGCGTAATAAACCTCGGGCTTGAAGTTCTTTATCTCCATATCGCGATCGTATATGGCACGCACGATCGGCACTATAACCCGTCCGACTCTGAGGAGCTTGCCTGAGCGAATAGTGGCATACCGTGTCAAATTAACGCCGTAAAGCCAGTCGATATAGGTGCGTGCGTAGCCCTCCTCGGCAAGGGAGTCGTATTCCGACTCATCCTTCATTTCCGCGAGTGCCTTTCTTACCGTTTCGGGGGTCTGGTCGGGAAGCCAGAGGCGCTTTTGCGCCTTTTTTCCTTTAAGCGCGTTGCTGATGCACAAGCGCACTATTATTTCACCCTCGCGGTCTGCATCTCCCGCGTTTACAATGGTGTCAACGTCGGGGCGATTGACCAATTTTTCGATGACCGTGAACTGTTTTTTGACGCCATAGTCCACTTTTTTGTCAGCGCCGCGCTTGAGCTCAAACTTGAACCTTTCGGGGAAGCAGGGCAGATTGTCCAGTGTCCATTTCGTGACCGGGCTGTCGGTATACGATTCGACGTCGACCAACGAAAACAGGTGGCCAAACGCCCACGTTACGATATAATCAGCGCCTATGAAGTAGCCGTCCTTTTTATCCATCTTGCCGATGCCGGCAACGATATTGCGCGCAAGACTCGGCTTCTCAGCAATGATAACTACCATCTCTTCCCTCCCTTTTGAAAATTTACAAACATTGCTTACTATTGTAGCACATATTTTTTCAAATTTCCACCCCTAAATAAAAATTTACACAAATACACGCCAAAAAGTTTGTGAAAACTTACCCCCTATTTTTTCTTTATTTTTCGTTATTTTTATGCTAAAATATAAGTAATAGCAAATGAGAGGACGTAAAAATGGCAAAACTGTATTTTAAATACGGCGCTATGGGCTCGTCAAAGACCGCCCAGGTGCTTATAACGAAATTCAACTACGAGGAGCGCGGAATGAATGTGTGGCTGATCAAGCCCGCTACCGACGTGCGCGACGGCGAGAACGTCGTAAAGTCGAGAATAGGACTCTCGGCTACCTGCGACGCTATACCGAAGAACGAGAGCGTGTTCGATACGTTCGCGCTGTTACACTCCGACAAGGACGTAATTATTGCTGACGAGTGCCAGTTCTTCACGCACGAGCAGATAGACCAGCTGCGCCGTATCGTAGACGAGTACAATATCCCCGTATTGTGCTTTGGCCTGCGCACCGACTTTATGACGCATCTTTTCCCCGGCAGCCTGCGCCTGTTTGAAACGGCAGACTCGATCTCCGAGATCAAGACGATATGCGACTGCGGCTCAAAGGCCATAGTCAACGCTCGTTTAGACAAGGACGGCAATATAGTGACTGCGGGCAGACAGGTGCTGCTCGGCGGAAACGACAGATATATAGCAATGTGCCACAAGTGCTGGAAAAAGAAAACGAGAGGACAAACTGAAAATGGAAATTAAAGAGATACTTGCAGTATGTGACCACACCCTGCTCGCCGTTCAGGCAACATGGGATGAAATACGCGCCGTGTGCGACGACGGTATGAAATTCGGCACCGCGTCCGTATGCATACCCGCCGCGTACGTTAAGCGCGCGAAAGAGTACGTAGGTGACAAGCTCGCAATATGCACCGTCATCGGCTTCCCTAACGGATACTCCACCACCGCGACAAAGGTATACGAGACCGCGGATGCAATAAAGAACGGCGCAGACGAGATAGATATGGTAATCAACGTCGGTATGCTCAAGGACAAGATGTACGCCGAGATACTCGACGAGATCAAGGCCATAAAGGCCGCGTGCGGCGAGAAGATACTTAAGGTCATTATCGAGACCTGCCTGCTCACCGACGAGGAGAAGATCAAGATGTGCGAGATCGTGTCAGCGGCGGGCGCCGATTACATCAAGACCTCGACCGGATTCTCCACTGCGGGCGCAACCCCCGCTGACGTAAAGCTCTTTGCAGAGCACGTTGCCCCCACTGTCAAGATCAAGGCGGCCGGCGGCATTGCCTCGCTTGACGATGCGCAGGAGTTTATAAGACTGGGAGCATCTCGCCTTGGCACGAGCAGAATAGTAAAGATCGCAAAGGCCGAGAAGAACATAAAGGGATATTGAGAAAGGATTTTTCGGAAATGAGTAACGATAAGAATTTTCACACACCGCATATAAACGCAACCCCCGACGATTTTGCAAAGACCGTGCTTATGCCCGGCGACCCTCAGCGCTCTCAGTTTATCGCCGAGACCTTCCTTGAGAATGCGAAGCTCGTAAACAACGTGCGCGGCATTCAAGGCTATACCGGAACCTATAAGGGCAAGAGAGTGTCGGTTATGGCCAGCGGAATGGGTATGCCCTCGATAGGCATCTACTCCTACGAGCTGTACAACTTCTTCGGAGTTGATAACATAATCAGGATCGGCTCGGCCGGCGGTATTTCCGACGCTGTGAAGCTGCGTGACATCATCATCGGTCAGGGTGCGTCCACCACGACGAATTTTGCAGTACAGTACGGCCTTGAGGGCACGTTTGCGCCCATCGCAAGCTACGATCTTATGAAGGCGGCTATCGAGGAGGCCGAGAAGATCAAGGCAAGCTACGTCGTAGGCAACCTGCTCTCCTCCGATATCTTCTACAATGCAGACCCCGAGGCAAGCAAGAAGTGGAAGAGAATGGGCATTCTCGGCGTTGAGATGGAGGCGGCGGCGCTTTATATGAACGCGGCATACGCTGGCAAGCGCGCGCTCGCGGTCTGCACCGTATCCGACCACCTCTTTACGGGCGAGGCGCTCGATGCAGAGAGCCGCAGAAGCTCGTTTACCGAAATGATGGAGATAGCCCTCAATACGGCTATAAGATTTGAAGAATGATGAAAAGAGTTTTCCTTATAGTGCTTGATTCCTGCGGAATCGGGTACGAGCCCGATGCAGACCTTTTCGGCGACGTCGGTGCAAACACACTCAAAAGAATTTCAGGCTCGGATAAGTTCAATATTCCGACCCTTACAAGGCTGGGTCTTGGTATGATCGACGGAGTCGATTACCTTGAAAAATGCGACGCCCCTCTCGCCACGGTCGGCAGACTGCGCGAGGTCAGCATGGGCAAGGACACGACGATCGGTCACTGGGAGATCGCGGGCATCGTATCAAAATCTCCCCTCCCCACCTACCCGAACGGCTTTCCCAAGGAGGTAATTGCCGAATTTGAGGAGGCGGTAGGCCGCCGCGCCATATGCAACAAGCCCTACTCCGGCACGGAGGTCATCAAGGACTACGGTCGCGAGCACGTTGAAACGGGCGCACTTATAGTATACACCTCGGCGGACAGCGTATTCCAGATCGCCGCGCACGAGGACGTAGTGCCCCTTGAGCAGCTTTACGAGTACTGCCGCATTGCCAGAGGCATACTCAACGGCAAGCACGGCGTGGGCAGAGTTATTGCACGCCCCTTCGTCGGCGAGGTCGGCAACTTCAAGAGAACGGCAAACCGCCGCGACTTCTCGCTGGTGCCCCCAAGGGCAACTATGCTTGATGCAATAAAGGATGCGGGACTCGACGTCATATCGGTCGGCAAGATAAACGACATCTTCGTCGGTGCGGGCATCACCGAGAGCATACTCACGCACTCCAATGCAGAGGGTATGCAGGTCACCGCAGAGCTGGCAGAGCGTGACTTTAACGGCCTTTGCTTTACCAATCTCGTCGATTTCGATATGCTCTACGGCCACAGACAGGACGTGGACGGCTACGCCGCAGCCCTGACCGAGTTTGACGCCTGGCTTGACGGCTTTATAAAAAAGCTTGGTGACGACGATACCCTTATCATCACGGCCGACCACGGCTGTGACCCCGGCGACGACTCGACCGACCACACGCGCGAGTACGTGCCGCTTATAATGTACAACAAAAAGACTGCTCCCGAGAACCTCGGCACACGCTTCGGCTTTTATGATATAGCCGAGAGGGTCACCGAGATGCTGGGCGTTGATTTCAGAGTAAACGGAGACGGAATATGAGCATTTCCGATAAAGAGCTTATAAGGCTCGCAAATGAGGCAAGGGAGCGCTCGCACTGCCCGTATTCCGACTTTTCAGTCGGTGCAGCCCTGCTCACCGGAGACGGAAAAGTTTACACGGGTGCCAACATAGAGAACGCATCCTTCACTCCGACGGTATGCGCGGAGCGCGTTGCGCTCTTTAGTGCAGTACACGCGGGAGAGCGCGATTTCGAGGCGATAGCCGTAGTCGGCGGCCCGTCAGGCAAGGCGGCAGAAAAGCTGTTTACCCCCTGTGGGGTGTGCCGTCAGGTGCTCTCCGAGTTCTGCACATCCGATATGCGCGTTGTAGTCGCCTCGGAGAGCGATACTCTCGTGACGACACTTGGTGAGCTTATGCCCCACGGCTTTGGAAAGGATTCAATGTAGGACTATGAGGATCTACGACATAATAACGAAGAAAAAGCACGGCGAGTCTCTTACCGACGACGAGATCCGCGAGCTTATAACGGAATACACCGCAGGGAACGTGCCCGACTACCAGATGTCGGCGCTTCTTATGGCGATATGCCTGCGCGGTATGGACGACCGTGAGACGGCAACGCTTACCGATGCGATAGCTCACTCGGGCGATATGCTCGATCTCAGGGAGTTCGGCGCGCTCGCGGTCGATAAGCACTCGACAGGCGGTGTCGGCGACAAGACCACGATGGTAGTAGCACCGATCGCGGCGACTCTCGGATGCAAGGTTGCTAAGATGTCGGGGCGCGGATTAGGTCACACGGGTGGCACCATCGACAAGCTGGAGTCCTTCCCCGGCTATAACGCCGCGCTCACCTCTGACGAGTTCTTCGAGCAGGTCAGGCAGACGGGAATCGCTGTCACGGGACAGAGCGGAAATCTCGCCCCCGCCGATAAAAAGCTCTACGCCCTGCGCGACGTGACGGCAACGGTCGACTCGATACCGCTGATAACCTCATCGGTAATGGGAAAGAAGCTGGCATCCGGTGCAGGCACCATCGTGCTTGACGTGAAATACGGCTCCGGCTCGTTTATGAAGACAGCCGAGGACGCCGAAAAGCTGGCCGCAAAGATGGTCGAGATCGGCAAGCTGTGCG
>CAZQTN010000089.1:0-7474 GCA_964596195.1 uncultured Ruminococcus sp. | reverse complement strand
AAAATCCAAAGGAGCGACAGCGCTTGCGAAAACTCAAAGAGCAAGCGCAAAATGATGAAACCGCCCGCAAGCAATTGGAGAAACTTGAACGCAAAAACAAGCGGAGAAGGCAGCGCAACAAAGATAATATTATAACATACATTATTATTTGGGGTATCTCTATCTGTTTGGCTATTGCTATCTTGGCTTGGGGCATTGTTCCGGGATGGACGGATTATATTCAGAAGGATTACGTTGTTTACACCGGCGAATTTAGAGTTTATCAACAAATAAGGCGCTCACGCATAGAGCTTGAGGACGGTACTACCATTTGGGGCATAGGCGATTTCGATGAAGAAGATACCTACGGAACGGTAGTTTATTCAAGAAGAACGAAACAATTTCTTGGAGGCAACAATTGATATTTGCATATTGGAGGAAGGACTATGCAAAAAGAACGAAAAGTTGCGTTTAATACGCATTTGATTTTCTTATTGGTGCTATTGCTTATTTTCATTGGCTTAGCCGTTTTCTTTCTGACGGATAACGAAGACGGTCACATTGCTCTTTCTATTGTAGGCTTTGTATTGGCTGCCGTGCCAATCTTTGCAATCGTTATATCTCCCGTGATATACATTTTCGAGGATGATAAATTGACCATCGTTTACATTCTTGGTGTGAAAGAGATCATTACTTGGAAAGAAATGCGCTCCATCAGAAAGATGGGCGGTTGGTTTGGTGGAAAAGGCAGAGGTTTTCCCGTATATGAGGTAATATATCCGAAGCACAAGAAAACACCGTTTTTTGTGGAAGGTTGCATTGTAAGCAACAGAAAAACCGCTAAAATGTTGAAAGAGTATTACAAAAAGAACATTAAGGAATATTGGGATTAGAGGTTACATCTGGCAAAATGTAGAGAGTTTTATTCGGAATATCCCGAAAATCCGCCCGGTTGGTATTGGGAAAGCGGATTACACGATGCAAGTATTATAGGCGTGGAGACCTACGAGTTTCCCTTTGATTATAATAAATATACAGCTGAGAAGAACAAACACGACCGCAATATGTTGTCGTTGAGAATTGATGCCAAAGATGCGCTTTATGATTTTCACGTTAAGGAGATACGGTTCTATAACTATAAGCTTCTGCCCGAAAGCATTGATCTGATAAGTTTATAACCGTCCGAGAAAAACAAGGTGTGGTGGCTCGCGGATCAGTTGACCGAACAAAACGAAAAATACGAGTTGGATATTTTGCTTGAAATATGTGTTCCGCATCAAAAGCAGTTTCATTTCAAGCTCCGCTTTGACCGTGCAGCAGTAGATAGAAAGTGATTTTGAAAATAATGAAAACTAAAAATCCAAAATACATTGTGCAAAAGATTTATAACAAGCATTTTTTGATTTTTCCTACCGTAAGTGCTGTTTTATTGTTTTCTGCAATTATTTGCGCATTTACAGATGATGTAGATATCGCATTATTTACCGCTATTCTGTCTGTGCTGATTGCGATTGGTATTTTTGTTTATCCGGTTTACTTTATATTTGACTCAAAGAAAATAACCATAAAATGCTTGGTATGCAAAAAAATCATTCATTATAGCTCCATTACAAGCATAATTGAAAGCAAAATATTTCAGTCATATGATAATTTTCCCAAATACGAAATTATGTATTTGCTAAAGTACAAGGGAGAAAACGTAATCCGACAGATAAATTTGCCACGGAATAAAAAAATCAAGAAAATGGTTGATACTTATTTGAGGTCAAAAGTTATCAAGTAAATTAATTCTAATATGTTGCAAACAAGGATGATTAGCGCTTGGGAGTGAATAATGGAATTTATATTTGAAATATTCTTTGAGGTACACAGAGCTTAAGGGAGTTGGCTCCCGAAGTGCTTCGCACATTCATAGAGCGAATCATTATCCACGAAAGAACGGCAAAGCACAGCAAAACCGCAACGCAGCAGATCGACATCTACTTCCGCTATATCGGAAAGCTCGCACCCGAAGCAGTTGCGGGAAACCCATAAAACGGAATAGGACGGACAGCCGAAACTGTCCGTCCTACATACCGAGTACCGCCTATACGCAGTTAATATCCTTATGAGAAACTGCGTAAAAGCGTCTTTTTTATATGTCGATCGTGTGACTCACTAATGTATCACCCTCGTACACGAGCTTGAGGGAGAAAAAACGCTCTTCACTATCGATTAAACGGAAGAATATCTTATCCCCCTCCCAGATCGGCAAGTCGTTTACCGCCTCTTTTTTCACCCATTCAAGCCGTCCCTCGTTGCAGTCGTCCTTCATTTCGCCCTCAAACTCATTTGCGGTAAACAGGTGCATATATTCGGTTCCGTAAAGGTCGGAAACAAAGGTTATGATCCCGCGGTATTTCGGATTGGTTACCGTGAGCCCGGTTTCCTCAAGTATCTCGCGCTTTACACAATCGTAGGGGCTTTCTCCGGGCTCAAGCTTGCCGCCGATACCAACCCATTTGTCGTGATTCATATCGTTTTTCTTCTTAACACGGTGCAGCATAAGGTAGGCACCGTCTTTTTCTATATAGCACAGAGTCGTGTTTAACATCGTTAAAGATTCCTTAAAATATTTATGTATTCATTGTATCACAGAAAGCCGATAAATTCAATAACTTTTATCTAATTTTTCTATTGACTTTAGGCGGCACATCGAGTATAATAATTAAGCAGTTAATTGTTAAGTGGTAAATTTTCATCAAGGAGGGAAATATGACAGAATCCAAAATATCGTCTGCTGTCAATACGATGATACAGACTGATAGGATGCACAAGCATCTTCTGGATTCTACGGTAAGCTCGATCGGTATACATCGAACGCACCATAGGATCCTTATGCACATAGCCCGCAACAATCGCCTTGATTCTCAAAAGGCGCTTGCCGATCACATTGGGGTGTCACCGGCAGCAATAACCGGCGCTCTTAAAAAGCTGGAAAGCGATGGGTACGTTAGGCGAATACAGGGAAGTGACAACCGTTTCAATGAGGTGGAGATCACCGAGTCCGGCAAAAAGCTGGTCGAGGATTCACGGGCACTCTTTACGTCTGTTGACACGTCGCTTTTTGACGGCTTTACGGAGGAGGAGCTCGATGGCTATATTGCCATTCTTGAGAAAATACAGTATAATATAAGAAAGCGCCTTCCCGGCGCTGTGGAAGGTAGGTGTGACAATTCTAAATGAAAAGATGGTTTAAGTATGTAAAGCCGTATATTTCCTCTTTCATCCTCGGCCCAATATGTATGATCGTTGAGCTTATCGGTGATATACTGATGCCGATATTGCTTGCATGGATAATCAATAGTGCGGATGAGGGGACCCTGACGGTTGGTTCGAGCATTGGTATTGCCGCTATTATGATCGGCATCGTGCTTGTAATGCTTGTCGGCGGTGTAGGCGGCGCATATTTTGGCTCTAAGGCGTCGGTCAACTTTGCCACCGATCTTCGCCGCGACGTTTACTCGAAAATACAAAAATTCTCCTTTGCAAACGTTGATAAATTCTCCACAGGCTCGCTTGTTACGCGTCTTACCAATGACGTAACCCAGCTTCAGAACTTTGTGAATATGCTTTTGCGTATGGCATTACGCTCGCCGGGTATGATGATAGGCGGCGTTATAATGGCAATCAGCCTTAAGCCCTCACTTTCGGTCGTGCTTGCGGTTACGATGCCTATGATGATCATATTTATTCTCGTGCTTATCAAGATCGGCTTCCCGCGCTTTGGCATAATGCAGAAGAAGATTGATAAGCTCAATTCCACCGTGCGTGAGAACGTCACTAACGTAAGAGTTGTAAAATCCTTCGTGCGTGAGGATCACGAGATAGAGAAGTTCGAGCGCGATAACCTCGACCTTAAGCAGTCCGGATTGAACGCGGTTAAGATAGTTATCTGGATGGGCCCGATAATGAACATATTTATGTATGCAACAGTTATCGCGGTTATCTGGCTCGGCTCTGATATAGTAATCTCGGGCGATATGCTCGTCGGCGACCTTAGCGCGTTTGTCACGTATACAACTCAGATACTTTCATCACTTATGATGATAACGATGCTTCTTATGACGGCTTCGCGTGCAATGGCATCGGGTAAGAGAATATGTGAGGTTCTTGATGAGAAGATCGACCTCACGGACGAGAATGCCGCGCTTCCCGAAAGAAAGCTTGAGAGCGGATCCATAGAATTCAAAAACGTTAGCTTCCGTTATTATAAGCACAGCGAAGAAAAGGCACTTAACAACATAAACCTTAAGATAAATTCGGGCAGTACCGTTGGTATTATTGGATCCACCGGATGTGGAAAGACCACGCTCGTCTCTATGATACCTCGCCTTTACGATGTCGATGAGGGAGAAGTTCTCATCGATGGTGTAAACGTCAAGGATTACTCGCTCGTTAACCTGCGTGACGGAGTCGGTATAGTTCTTCAAAAGAACCTTTTGTTCTCCGGCTCAATAGCCGACAACCTCCGTTGGGGTGATATGAATGCGACGGATGACGAGCTTCGCCTTGCATCCGAGCACGCCGCGGCAGATAAATTTATCTCGACCTTTAAGGAGGGATATGATACGATGCTCGATAAGGGCGGTACAAACCTCTCCGGCGGCCAGAAGCAGCGTGTTTGCATTGCCCGTACGCTCATTAAAAAGCCTAAGATACTAATTCTCGATGACTCGACGAGTGCAGTTGATACGGCTACCGAGCGTCAGATACAGACCGCACTCAGGAACGATCACTCGGATTGTACCAAGATAATTATTGCACAGCGCATTAGCTCCGTTAAGGATGCTGAGCAGATCGTCGTTATGAACGACGGCAGGATCACAGGTATCGGAACGCACGAGGAATTGCTTGCAAGCAACGAGGAGTATTCCGAGATCTACTACTCACAGATGGATAAGAAGGAGGCGTAAGATATGGCAAGATCACTTGAAGAGCTTCAAAAGCAATATAACAGCGCCTCTCACGGTGAGTCACTACGCGGTGGCCCCGGCGGCGGTCCGTCCCGTGGCAGACACGCAATGGGTAAGCCGAAGAATCTTAAAAAGACCGTAGGCAGAATACTTGGCTACGTCGGTAAGTATAAGATCCGTCTTATTTTCGTATTTCTTCTTATGGCGCTTACGACCATATCCTCGCTTCTCGGCGGATATATGATCGCGCCTATAATCAACAGAATCACTCTTGAGGTTAACCCCTCGGCCGAGCTTGATCCCAGCGCTATTGAGATAGCGGCCGACAAGGTTATCGAAGCCGTGGTTTCAATTCCGCTGATATCATCGCTGATGGATACCGGCTGGACGGCCATTATGGTATACATTTTCGCAGCGCTCTGCATTCTCGGACTCGTGTACCTTATTTCGGCTATCGGATCGTACGCGCAGTCCCGTCTGATGCTTTCCGTATCGCAAAATTCGATATTGAATATACGCAACGATCTCTTTAACAAGCTTCAGAAATTGCCGGTACGTTACTTTGATTCTCACCCCACAGGTGAAATAATGAGCCGTTTTACCAATGACGTTGATAATATCGACGTAATGCTTAACAACTCGCTGACCTCGATAGTAAGCGGTGTTATAAGCCTTGTAGGTACGTTCGTCTTTATGATAACCACGAATATTTGGCTCACCCTCGTAACGATAGTCTTTATTCCTCTGCTCGTTAAGTTTGCGGGTACGGTGGGTAAGCGCTCGTCTAAATACTACGGAGCACAGCAGGCCGCCCTCGGTGCCGTAAACGGTTACATCGAGGAAACTATAAGCGGACAGAAGGTAATCAAGGTATTCAACCACGAGGATGAATGCGAGGATGAGTTCGAGCTTATCAATGAGGACCTTCGCAACAAGCAGCAAAGCGCACAGTTCTGGGGTGGTGTAATGGGCCCGATAATGCACAATACAAGCCTTGTTTCTTACGCAGTTACCCTTGGTGTGGGCGGCGTGCTTATGTGTGTTGCAGGTCTTACTCCCGGTGCGCTTACCATATTTGCAGATTACTCTAAGCGCTTCTCGATGCCCATTAACCAGCTTTCATCGCAGGTGTCAACGCTTTTTGCGGCGCTTGCAGGTGCAGAGCGCGTGTTTGCGGTAATGGATGCCGACCCCGAGGATCCCGATGCAATAGATGCGATCTATGACGAGATAGTCGGTGACGTGGTTATGAAGGACGTTACCTTCGGATACGTGGAAGGGAAGACCGTTCTCAAAAACATAACCCTCTACGCTCACCCGGGCCAGAAGATCGCCTTCGTCGGATCTACCGGTGCAGGTAAGACTACGATAACAAATCTTCTCAACCGCTTCTACGATATAAACGAGGGCGAGATCCTCATAGACGGCAAGCCGCTCAAGTCCTTTAGCCGCGACCATTTGCGTAAAAATATCGCAATGGTACTTCAGGATACTCACCTCTTTACCGGCACAGTTATGGAAAACATCCGTTACGGTCGCCTTGACGCAACCGATGACGAGGTAATCGCCGCCGCCAAGACCGCAAGCGCGCACAGCTTTATAATGCGACTTGAAAACGGATATAATACCGTCCTTGAGGGCGACGGTGCGAATCTCTCGCAGGGACAGCGACAGCTTCTCAATATAGCGCGTGCCGCTCTTTCCAAAGCGCCCATTCTAGTTCTTGACGAGGCGACATCGTCCGTCGACACCCGTACCGAGCGTCATATCGAGCACGGTATGGACAGACTTATGAAGAACCGAACTACCTTCGTTATAGCCCACCGACTTTCAACCGTTCGCAACGCAAACGCGATAATGGTTCTTGAAAAGGGCGAGATAATCGAGCGTGGCGACCACGACGATCTCTTTTTTAATGATACGGCGACCACCGAGATCTACACAGGCATCCGCGAGCTTGCGTAAAGCCTAAAACAAAAGCAATAAGGCTCATCAGACCGATGAGCCTTGTTTTTAAGTAGGCCATCACTTGACAGCATCAAGCATGAATCTAGCATAGGAACTTGCAACTTCTACTTGTCTGGTTTGGATAAAGTATTTAAAAATACGTATACCGACAAAACTATTTATATGTATATAGCTTTAGACGAAGCAAATCAAATGATTTTCTTTTTGTGCTTATGTTCGGATAACTTTAATGAGGAAAAAGATTCTGAGAAAATGAACAACCTCTACGAAACAGAAGGACTGAAAGGCATAATCGATGAATATTTCATAGAATGGTATGACTTTTCATATACAAATAATGCTTGATTTTCGCACACGCAGTCAAAATGGCTGCGTGTGTTTTTTTAGCCTTCTCCAGTGGGAGAAGGTGTCGTTTTTGCTTTAAAAACGACGGATGAGGTGTTTACCCAAGACTCGACCCGATTAGAACTCGCGCATATCGGGTGAGAGGTTAACCATCTGTCACCACTTGACAACACGGGGGAAGTTAGTGTATACTATAGATACAATGCGTGGGGCGTTTGTACCGTGCT
>CAZQTN010000088.1:0-7586 GCA_964596195.1 uncultured Ruminococcus sp. | reverse complement strand
GAATTTTCCAAGTTTTTGCCTTGTTTTTATTGAATTCTTAATGAGACAGACCCTTCTGCTGTTAAAGTATAAGCTTGAAAATGCTAAATTCGGAAAGGTATGCGCGCACCGATTCGATCGGTATAGCACTGCCGTTGGTGAAGTCCTCCTCACTTGTGTCGGCCGCAAAGTTTACACCGCACATTTCAAGGTCGGTATTGAGCAACGCACCTCCGCTTCCGCCGCTACCCACGAGGGCGGTATGGTAGAGAGCTTCTACCTCGATGAGCTCGCCGTTGTAGTATGAGGCGGCCTTGCCCACTGTGATAGCGTTCGTTTGTGCGTACGGCGAGCCGAGGGATATCACGGTATCACCGATGCCGGGGTTCTCATCGGCGAGGGCGAGGGGTTGCACGTCCATATCCTCGCAGTAAAACTGCATGATGGCGAGATCGTATTCCTCGTTTATACTGCCGTAGTGCACCTCTGCATTTTTGTACTCGTTGCCGCAATAGCTGGTTACGGTTATGCTTTTATAGGCGTATTCCGTCATATCCTCAACGCAATGCGCATTAGTCAGCACGTAGCACAGCGAGGATGCGGTAGAGCGCATTATTACGGTTCCCGAGCCTTGTGCTATTGCATAATCGGTTACCTCGCCCCACTTGGTCTGATTGTAGTATTTTGTATAGATCGTCACCTCGGATCGGATGGTCGAGGTCGTTATTTCGTTTATAGCCTCTTCAAGGTCGAAGGTAGCTTCTGCCGAGCGCACGGGCTCGCCGTTAAAGATGCCGAGAAAGGCGTTGCCTATGTTTTCAAAGAAGGTACAGCCGGTCAAGGAGAAGACGGCAAGCACCAAAACAAGGGCGACCGATATGAGTCGCAGACTCGTTCGCTTCATATATGTAAAAACTCCTTTTTCTTTTATTTTAACACGGTTTTATCCGCGAATCAATAAGTATGTAAAAAATTAATAAAATCGTAAAAATTCACCGCGATGGTAAAAAACAAACAAAAATGCGGGATTTTTGGTGCTTTTATATAACCTACGAAAACTTTTCGACCGATATTTTGCAAACTTTTCGACCGATATTTTGCAATTTGGTTGAAAGTTCTGACAAAATGTGATATAATGAAATATTAAAGGATAAGAAGGGAAAAGCAAATATGTTTGAAGCTATACTTGAAAAAATAAAGAAATATAATAGGATAATAATTCACCGCCACAACAATCCCGACGGAGATGCGCTCGGCTCGCAGATCGGTCTTAAGCATATCATACTTGACTCGTTTGAGGGCAAGGAGGTCTACGTAGTCGGCGACGGTCCCGGCCGCTTCGGATTTATGGACGGCTCGAAAATGGACGAAATAAGCGACGAGACGTACGAGGGTGCGCTTGCCATAATCCTTGACACCTCGGCGTCTGCACTTATCAGCGACTCAAGGTACAAGCTGGCCGAGTGTACTGCGCGTATCGATCACCACATCTTTTGTGAGAAGATCGCCGAGGTTGAGGTGACTGACACATCTTACGAGAGCTGCTGCGGACTCGTTACCGCTATGGCGGTTGAGTGCGGACTTACCGTCAGCCCCACCGCGGCGAAGTCGCTCTATACGGGTATGGTCACCGACTCCGGCAGATTCAGATACGACTCGACAACGTCGCAGACCTTCCGCCTTGCGGCATTCCTGCGCGAGCGCGAGTTTGACACCAATGATATATACAGAAATCTCTACTCGGACGATTTCAAATTTATAAGGCTGCGCGCACAGTTCGTTCTTAAGATCAATTTCACCGACGACGGCGTTGCGTACATATACACCACCCGCGATGAGCTTGACTCATACGGTGTTGACACCTTCTCGATCTCTCGCGGTATGGTCGGCACGATGTCTGAGATACGCGGTGTAGACGCTTGGGTAAACTTCACCGAGACTGATGCCGGCGTGCTTGCCGAGCTTCGCTCAAGCAAGTACAACATCAACCCCATTGCCGTGAAATACGGTGGCGGCGGTCACGCCAAGGCCAGCGGTGCAACGCTTAAGGATCGCGAGGCGGCGATGGCTATGCTTGAGGATATAAATGCTCTCGTAAGGAGGAATCAAAATGCAAATTGAAAAAATGACTGCGATACTTGATAAGATCAAGGAATATAACAAAATAATCATCTTCAGACACAAGCGCCCCGATGGCGACGCGGTGGGCTCAACGATGGGTCTTGGCGCGGTTTTGCGAGGTACGTACCCTGAAAAAGACGTCCGCGTGCTCAATTGTGACTATTCCGAGTACCTCAAATTTCTCGGAGGCGAGGATGACTGCAACCTCCCCGATGAGTTTTATGCAGATGCGCTCGGTATCGTTATAGACACGGCGACAAGCGACCGTATATCCAATCCGAAATACTCGCTTTGCCGCTCTCTTATAAAGATAGACCACCACATTCCCGTGCAGTCGTATGCCGACCTCGAGTGGATAGAGGAGGAGTATTCCTCCGCCTGCGAGATGATCGCAGAGTTCTGCTACGCATTCAAAAACGAGCTTAAAATTGACACGGGTGCCGCCACTTTCATATATACCGGTATGGTTACCGACTCGGGTCGCTTCCGTTTCCGCTCGGTTTCCGGCAACACTATGCGCCTGGCGGGAATGCTGCTTGACCTCGGTGTTGACACCGATACTCTGTATGCGCATCTGTATATGAAGGAATATAAGATGTTCAAGTTTGAGGCATACGTCTACGAGCATATGCAGATCACCGAGAACGGAGTTGCCTACCTTTACGTCGACAAGGAGATGCAGAGGCGCTTTGATCTTTCGAGCGAGGATGCCGCAAGTGCCGTTTCTTATATGGATTCCATCAAGGGCTCACTGATATGGCTCGCGTTCATAGAAAACGACGATAATTCGACACGGGTGCGCCTCCGCAGCCGTTTTGTAACTGTAAATCAGATAGCCGAGCGCTACCACGGCGGCGGGCACGCTTGCGCGAGCGGTGCTACTGTTTACTCTCGTGAGGAGGCAGACGCACTTATCGCTGAGGCTGATGCGCGCCTTAAGGAATTTAAGGAAAACAACGAGGGATGGCTATGAGAATACTGATAACCAACGACGACGGAATTTCATCCCCCATTCTCCCCGTGCTCGCGCGCAGAGCGTCGGAGCTTGGCGAGGTTACCGTTGTCGCACCTAAGGTCGAGCAGAGCGGCAAGAGCCACGCTATCGACTTTATGCGCCCGATAGAGATCAAGCGTGTCGATATCGGCGAGGGCATACGCGCCTATTCGATGGACTCCACCCCTGCGGATTGCGTTCGCTTTGCAGTCTGCGGTCTTAAGGAGCATTTTGATCTCGTTATCTCGGGTGTTAACCGCGGATTTAATCTCGGCAAGGACATCGTTTATTCGGGCACTATAGGTGCGATATTCGAGGCTGCGCGCCTTGGCATCAACGGCGTTGCGCTTTCCACCGATCCCACTACCTTTGCGGCGGCACAGAGTCGCCTTGATACCGTGCTTAAATTCTTCCGTGAGCATAGATTGCTTGAGCGCAATCAGCTTTACAACGTAAACATCCCCCTTGACGACAAGGGAGTGCGCATAACCCGTCAGGGCGGCATATATTTCACCGACGATTTCGTGCGCCGGGATGGCGATATATACCTCCAGGTCGGACAGATGGCAAAGAACGACAGCACCGATCTTACCCTCGATACCGTTGCCGTTATAAACAACTATATCTCCATCACTCCGCTTATCAGCGAAAAGACGAATCTTGCCCTCTTTGAGCAGCTCAGCGCGGAAATCGGAGAGACGATAAGATGAGCGGAAAAATTACGAAAGATTTTACACGGGGTAGCATTCCGCGCCAACTTTTGCTCTTTATGCTCCCGTTTATGGCATCAAATGCCTTGCAGGTTCTTTACAGCACGGTCGATATGATCGTTGTAGGTCATTTCGTCGGCACGCCGGGTCTTTCCGCAGTTTCGCAGAGCAGCCTTATACTTAATTTAGCCACAATGATATGCCTCGGCATCGCTACGGCAGGTCAGGTTATGATCTCGCAGGCGCTCGGTGCAGGTAAGAGGCGTGAGATAAACGGCATCGTAGGCACGCTTTTCACGATAGTTTTTGCTATCGGCCTTGTCTTTACCGCCGCGGTAGTAATATTCAGACACCCTATTATGCGCCTGATGAATATTCCTGACGAGTCGTACGCAATGTCGGAGGATTATCTATTGATATGCGGCGGCGGACTTATCTTTACTGCGGGCTACAATATGGTCGCTTCCGCTTTGCGCGGTATGGGCGACTCCCGCCGTCCCTTTATGTTCATCTGCATCGCCTCGGTCATAAACGTAGTTCTCGACCTTATTTTCGTCGGCCCTCTTAAGATGGGCGTTGCCGGTGCCGCGTGGGCAACCGTTATCGGTCAGGCGGCGTCGTTTATCTTCTCGCTCTGGTATCTCTATCGCCGCAAGGCAGAGTTCGGGTTTGACTTCAAGGCGAGGAGCTTTGTTCCCGACGGCAAGTACTCCGCTATGATATTCAAGCTCGGCGCGCCAATGGCTATTCAGTCGGGCTGTATCAACCTCTCGATGATGTTTGTAAATTCGATGGTCAACGACATCAGCGTCGTTGCATCCGCCACCTTTGGTGTCGGCGTGCGTATAGACGACATCGTAAATAAGATATCTCAGGGCATACAGCACGCCGCAATGCCGATGGTCAGCCAGAACATAGCGGCAGCAGAGCAGGGGCGTGCAAGGAAGGTGGTACACTTCGCGTGGATATTTGCGGGCGTGTTCACCGTTATCTGTATGATACTTTATTTCACCGTGGGCAAGCAGCTCTTTATGGTGTTCTCCGACGACCCCCTGGTACACGAGATGAGCGCGACGTTTATATCTGCGATAATCTGGATGTTCCCGGCTCTTGCCATAATGCGCGGCACTCACGCATTTATACAGGGTATCGGCAACGCAAGGCTCAGCCTTATCCTCTCGCTTCTTGACGGCGTTGTACTCCGCATCGGACTCAGTTGGCTCTTTGGAGTTGCGCTTGATTTTGGATTCTTCGGCTTTGTGCTCGGTTACGGCCTTGCACCCTACGGATGCGCTATTCCGGGTATGATCTATTTTCTCTCCGGCGTGTGGAAAAAGCGCAAGGTCCTCGCAGATGACATCTGATAATTTGACACGGGTACCTACTTATTGATTTCATATTAACAACAAGCGGCCTGGGCAAAAAACTTGCGCAGGCCGTCTTTTTCTGCCCATGATGGCAAACAAATGTTTACATAATTGCCTAAAATATTTTCTGCGCAAATTTTCTGAATACAAATAGTTTGTGAATTTTCGCTCAGTTGTATTGACACACAGTCGATTTTTTGGTAAAATATTTTAACTATACGCGTTTATTTTTTAATTATATTAGGAGTATTTTCGTGATTTGCTCGCATACGTCAATTATGCACTTGCGGTCGGGAGGTAGCTATGAGAGCTGATATATCCTCGCCCGGTGGCTTTGTCAAACTTAAAAGAAGGGCGCTAGCCGTCGGCATCGTCCGCGCGGCGCTCGTGGGGGTATCCGTCGGCAGCTTTCTGTGCGCCGTGCTTATCCTGCTTTCAAAACTGAAGATAACCGATATCCCGTTGCCGACTGCGGTGCTTATAGCTATTGCCGCATTCGCCGTGTCGGGTGGCGTCACGTTCCTTATCTGTCACAGGTCGTCAATGTCAGTCGCAAGAATGCTTGACAGACGCTTCGACCTTAAGGAAAAGGTTCAGACGATGATGGCGTACCGCACGAGAGATGAGGCAATATACGCCCTCCAGCGTGAGGATGCTGAGGCGGAGATCGACCGCATACCGAAGCGCGGTATACGGCTAAGATTCCTTTGGGTGTATATCGTGTGCCTCGTGCTCTCGCTCGGCGTGCTCGTGTGTGCTGTGGCGTATACCCCCGTCGAGCCTCCGCCGCCCCCGGTTGAGGAGATCCCGTTTGAGATCACCTCGATACAGATCGCGGCGATGGAGGAGCTGATCGAATACGTCAGCCTCTCGCAAATGGAATCGCCGTTCAGGGAAAACGTGTCCTTGTCCCTCTCGGCCCTGCTTGATGAATTGATGGCGGCCACTACCGTCAGCGAGCGCGACAGCGCGATCGGCAAGGCACTTAAGGCAATACATACCGAAACCTATGCATCCTCGTCGGCGGTTGAGATAACGGAGGCTCTTTGGGCATCCGGCAACGATAGAGTCAAGGCGCTTGCGGTAGCGCTCAACTACCACGAGTGGCAGGACGGCTCCGAGTGGGACGAGTACGTAGCGGCGCTCTCCGACGTGCGTGTGGGCTACGTCCACGCCGACAGCATATCCGAGGTGCCCGATGACGCTAAGATGACGGCTGATATAGCGGCGCTTCTTTCCAACGACTCGTCGGCGATAGCGGTGGCACTGACCCGCTCCGGCATTTCCTCGTCGGATGCGCTTTATTCGGCCGTGTCTGCGCTTGCCTCGTCCGAGAGCGAGCCCAAGGGCTTATCCGCGCTTGCATCGCTTGCCGTCGGCCTTGGCTATACGGCTCTTGAGGGAGAGCTCGACTCCACCTTCTCCGCTCTGACGCCTATACTTTACACCGCAATAGAGCAGAGCAGCATAAACACCGATACCGGTGAATATGCGATGACGCGTGTGTGCGCCCTGTTTGATTACACTCTGCCTACGTTCGACAGACCCATTCTCCGCGACTCGTCCACCGAATCCGAGGACGGCGGCTCTGACGACACCGAGGGCGGCGGTATGGGCGGTATCGGCACCGGCACCGTTTACGGCAGCGACGACCTCGTGCTCGACCCCTACACTGACGAATACGTTGAATACGGAACGATACTTGATAAATATTACTCGCTGATGTTCGGCAAGACCGAGGACGGCGATTACACGGAAGACCAGATTGCCGCACTTAAAAAATATTTTGAGATCCTCTATGGCGGCTTTGAGGACGAAGAATGATGAATGAGAGGTTATTTGAGATGACTAACGAGATAAATGCACAGGAAATGGAAAGAGTAAAGCTCTTCAGCGAAAAGATCGCCAAGGTACGCCTTGAGCTTGCCAAGGACGTCGTAGGCCAGAGCGGCATAATCGACAACGTAATAATTGCTATCGTCGCAGGTGGAAACGTGCTGCTTGAGGGTGTGCCCGGAGTAGGTAAGACCCGTCTTGTACGCTCTCTCGGAAAGGTGCTCTCCTTGCCCTTCTCGAGAATCCAGTTCACCCCCGACCTTCTGCCCTCCGACCTTACGGGCACCAACGTTATCGCAAAGAACGAGGACGGCAAAATGGAAACAAAATTCCGTCCCGGCCCTATATTCGCAAACCTCGTTCTTGCCGACGAGATCAACCGTGCAACGCCCAAAACCCAGTCTGCCATGCTTGAGGTAATGCAGGAGCACAAGGTGACCGTTGCAAACCAGACCTACAAGATAGACGAGCCCTTCTTCGTTCTCGCTACCGAGAACCCCATCGAGCAGGACGGTACGTATCCTCTGCCCGAGGCACAGATGGACCGCTTTATGTTCAAGCTTATCGTCGGCTTCCCCT
>CAZQTN010000087.1:0-7687 GCA_964596195.1 uncultured Ruminococcus sp. | reverse complement strand
CGTTCGCGTCTACGATAAACTGGATGTTAAAGAGACCGACAATGCCGATGCCGAGGCCGAGCTTCTTGGAGTAGGAGAGGATCTTGCCCTTGACCTTGTCCGAGATGGAGAAGGAGGGGTAAACGCTGATCGAGTCGCCCGAGTGGATACCGGTACGCTCAACGAGCTCCATAATACCCGCTACGAATACGTCGTGACCGTCGCAGATGGCGTCGACCTCGACCTCTTTACCCTGAATATAGTGGTCAACGAGCACGGGCTTGTCCTCATCGATCTCAACTGCGGTGTGCAGATAGTGGCGGAGCTGATCCTCGTTGCCGACGAGCTGCATTGCGCGGCCGCCAAGCACGTACGAGGGGCGAACGAGAACGGGGGAGCCGATCCTCTCGGCAACCTTAACGCCGTCCTCGATCTTGGTTACCGCCTGACCCTTGGGCTGGGGTATATCGAGGGATGCGAGCAGCTTCTCAAATACGTCGCGGTTCTCGGCCCTGTCGATAGCCTCGCAGTCGGTGCCTATGATCTTTACGCCGCGATCCGCAAGGGGCTGAGCAAGGTTTATAGCGGTCTGGCCGCCGAGCGATGCGATAACGCCCTCGGGCTTTTCGTAGTCGATAACGTTCATTACGTCCTCAACCGTGAGGGGCTCGAAGTAGAGCTTGTCCGCCGTGGTGTAGTCGGTCGATACCGTCTCGGGGTTGTTGTTGATGATGATCGCCTCGTAGCCGAGTCGGCGTATGGTGGTTACCGCGTGAACGGTGGAGTAGTCGAACTCAACGCCCTGTCCGATACGGATGGGGCCCGCGCCGAGCACGACGACCTTCTTCTTTTTGGTCAGCTTGGACTGATTTGCTCCGGAGTAGGAGGAGTAGAAGTAGGGGATGTACGCGCCTACGTGCGCGGTGTCTACCATACGGAATACGGGGGTAAGCTTGTTCTTCTTGCGCATCTTGTAGATCTCAAGCTCCTTGACGCCCCAGAGCTTTGCTATATACTTGTCGGAGAAGCCCATAGTCTTTGCCTCGGTGAGCACCTCTGCGCTCTTGTCCTCGGCAAGCTTCTTCTCCATATCCGTGATCTTCTTTATAGACTCAAGGAAGTAGGGGGTGATCTTGGTGATGCCCGCGATCTTCTCTACCGTCTCGCCTCTGCGGAGCAGCTCCGCTACTGCGAAGATGTTGTCATCGTGAAATTCCTCGATGTACTTTTCAACGTCTGCGCTCGACATATTTTCGAACTTGGGCATATAGAAGTGGCATACGCCGGTCTCAAGCGAGCGCACGGACTTCAGCAGGCACTCCTCAAGGGTAGAGCCGATAGACATACATTCGCCCGTAGCCTTCATCTGGGTGCCGAGCTTGTTGGGCACGGAGGTGAACTTGTCAAAGGGGAAGCGGGGGAACTTTGCTACTACGTAGTCGAGCGAGGGCTCAAAGGATGCCTTCGTTCCCGCAACCTCGATCTCGTCGAGGGTCATACCGACCGCGATCTTCGCGGTTACGCGTGCGATAGGATAGCCCGATGCCTTGGAGGCGAGCGCCGAGCTTCTGGAAACTCTGGGGTTTACCTCTATGAGGTAATACTCGGAGGAGTTGGGGTTGAGCGCGAACTGTACGTTACAGCCGCCCTCTATCTTAAGCTCTCTGATAAGCTTGATCGCGCTGTCGTTGAGCATCTTAAGGTCGTGGTCGTTGAGGGTCATAATGGGCGCTACGACGAGCGAGTCTCCGGTATGAACGCCAACGGGGTCGATGTTCTCCATACCACAAATGGTGATGGCGTTGTCTGCGCCGTCGCGCATAACCTCAAACTCGATCTCCTTGTAGCCCTTAACGCTCTTCTCAACCAGCACCTGATTAACAGGGGATGCCGCAAGTGCGCCCACTGCAAGGGTGCGCAGCTCCTCCTCGTTGTATGCGAAGCCGCCGCCTGTACCGCCGAGGGTGAAAGCGGGGCGCAGAACTACGGGGTAGCCGATCTCGGCTGCCGCCTTGACGGTTTCTTCAAGTGTGTTTGCGATCTCGGAGGGAATTACGGGCTCACCGATCGACTGGCACAGCTCCTTAAAGAGCTCTCTGTCCTCGGCTCTCTCGATAGACTCGCTTGAGGTGCCGAGCAGCTCAACGCCGCTTTCCTTAAGGATGCCCTTCTTTTCAAGCAGCATTGCCATATTAAGGCCGGTCTGGCCGCCTATGCCGGGGACTATCGCATCGGGGCGCTCGTATCTGATTATCTTCGCCACGTACTCAAGCGTCAGGGGCTCCATATATACCTTGTCGGCGATGGTGGTGTCGGTCATTATCGTCGCGGGGTTTGAGTTGACGAGTATTACCTCGTAGCCTTCCTCCTTGAGTGCGAGGCAGGCCTGAGTGCCCGCATAGTCGAACTCTGCCGCCTGACCGATGACGATCGGGCCGGAGCCGATGATCATAACTCTTTTAATGTCTTTCCTTTTTGCCATTTTCTTGTCCTCCGATTTATATCATTTTTTTATCAACGTAACTGAATTTGCCATCGTAAACGGTGGCAAGGCATCTGCCCACGACCTTCATTCCCGTAAAGGGCGTTGCTCGGCCCATAGAGAGAAATTCGTCGGGGTCTATCTCGTATTCGCTTCCGACCTCAAATACCGTGAAGCCGGGGTCGGCGGTGATGCCGAAGCGCTCGCGCGGCCTTACAGACATCAATTCAACCAGTCTCTCAAGCGTTATAACGCCGGGCTTTACAAGATAGGTATACAGGAGAGGGAACGCGGTTTCAAGTCCGACAACGCCCATCGCGCTCTTTTCAAGTCCGCGGGACTTTTCCTCTGCGGAGTGGGGCGCGTGGTCGGTTGCGATCATATCCACCGTGCCGTCGACGACCGCACGGAGCATGGCCTCTCTGTCACTCGGTGAGCGCAGGGGCGGATTCATCTTGAAGCGGCCGTCCTCTTGCAGGTCGCCGTCATCAAGCAACAGGTAATGGGGGCCTGTCTCGCAGGTGATATTAACGCCCTCGGATTTAGCCTGCCTTATCGCTTCTATGCTTTCCTTGGTCGATACGTGACACACGTGGTAGTCGACACCCGTTTGCTTCACCATCTCTATATCTCTCTTTATCGGTACGTACTCGCTTGCCGAGCATATACCTCTGTGTCCGTGTGTACGGGCATACTCGCCGTCGTGAATGTAGCCGCCGTTTAACAAGGAGTTTTCCTCGCAGTGTGCGGCTATCGGCTTGCCGAGCGCCTTTGCGATCCTCATCGCCTCCAGCATCATCTTTTCGCTCTGCACTCCGCGGCCGTCGTCCGAGAATGCAGCGACCTTGTTCGCCATACCCTCAAGGTCTGCAAGCACCTCGCCCGCCTCGCCGACTGTGATCGTACCGTAGGGGATGACCGATATGGTTGCGTCGCGCTCTATCAGGTCAAGCTGAGCCTTAAGATGCTCGGGGCTGTCGGGCGTGGGGTTAAGATTTGGCATTGAAAGCACCGAGGTGTAACCGCCTCTTGCCG
Organism: uncultured Ruminococcus sp.; assembly: GCA_964596195.1. Lineage (GTDB taxonomy): Bacteria > Bacillota > Clostridia > Oscillospirales > CAG-272 > UBA1740. The sequence continues at coordinate 4,191 of CAZQTN010000087.1, read as the reverse complement.
CCGCCGCACAACCCGTTTTGATGGTTTCCTTATATGAAAAACCCGGCTCGCGAAGGTGCACGTGCACGTCGCAAAAGCCGGGCATAATGACGGAATTATCAATAACGATGGCGTCGGAGGGGATAGATGTAGCGGTGAAAGTGGAAAGGGAAGTCCCTGTCATAAGCATATCCTTGATTATGACAGCTCCGTTTTCATATACCTTCGCGTTACGGAATATAACCTTCATCTTTTTCTCCGATTACCTTTTAAATTTTCTTATAGATTATAGCACATTAACGTGTTAAAGTCAATATCAAAAGACAGAAATGCGTGAAAAATTTTTCGTGCGCGTACGCGACGCGTATTTTCGTCCGCGCTCTTGACTTTGGCGGAGAATTGTGGTATCCTAGTCGTGCTAAAGAGGTGATTTTATGGAAAAAGTAAAAATGCTGCAAAATCTGCACACTCACACAAGGTTTTGTGACGGCAGGGATACCCCTGCTGAGATGGCGGAGCGCGCCTTGGCGCTTGGATTTACCTCGCTCGGATTTTCCTCGCACGCAAATACGTGCTTTTCCGATACCTGCGAGCTGCTTAACGATGTAGATGCTTACGTAAAAGAAATAAACAGGCTGAAGTCGGTCTATGAGGGCAGACTCAAAATATATCTTGGCACCGAGCTTGACTATTTCTCCCGTGGACTTATGCCGTGCGGCGTATTCGATTACTCGATAGCCTCGGTGCATTACGCAATAAAAAACGGGGAAAAAATATGCTATGATTACTCGACAGAGCATTCAAAAGACGTGATAGCCCGCCTTTTTGACGGCGACGGTCTTGCCTATGCGAGGGCGTACTACGAGAATATGGCCGATATGCCGAATCGCATTCGCGGCGACTTTGTCGGGCACTTTGATCTGCTCACCAAATACGAGACCAAAGCCCCTGAATTATTTGACACGGGGTGCCCCGAATATAGGAAAATGGCGCTTGAAGCTCTCGTTGCCGTTCGTGAGCGAATGGAGTTTTTTGAGGTCAACACAGGCCCTATCGGCCGCGGCTACAAGCCTACGCCTTACCCGGCACCGTTTATTCTGGATGAAATGAAAGCGCAAAAATGCAAGCTTTTGATTACGTCAGATTGCCACAACAAGGATTTTCTCGACTGCGGCTTCGACGATGCGATAGCGCTTATCCGTGCCCACGGCTTTACAGAGATATACGAGCTTGCTGACGGCGGCTTCGTAGGGCGCAAGATATAAAAGGGATATTTTTATGGAGCTGGTTTTACTTACTGCGCTCGGCGTTGGCGGTGCAACCGTCATCGGCGCGGTTATAGGATTTGTTTTTAAGGGGATCTCGCACAAATTCTCTGATATAGTTTTGTCATTTGCGGCGGGAGTTATGCTTGCCGCGGCGGTCCTCGGTCTTATCGTTCCGTCGGTAGAGTACGGCGGGAAATACGGAATTATTATAACGGTCGCGGGCATCTTTGTGGGTGCGGTCTGCCTTAACCTCGTTGACAAGCTCGTGCCTCATCTTCATAAAATGAGCGGCACCGACATCGAGCCGCACAGGAATACGAGCCTCAGCAAGGTTATGCTGTTCGTCACCGCAATAGCGATACACAATCTCCCTGAGGGCATTGCCGCTGGAGTTGGATTCGGCGCAGGTGACACCGCAGGTGCGCTCGTTATAGCGGGCGGCATAGCGCTTCAGAATATTCCGGAGGGTATGGTCGTTATCTCGCCCATGCTCGCCGCAGGTGTAAAGCCGAGAAAAACGTTTTTGATAGCCGCTATGACGGGTCTTATCGAGGTCGTCGGTACGCTTATCGGTTACTTTGCCGTCAGTCTTGCATCGGCTGTACTTCCGTTCGCGCTTGCCTTTGCAGGGGGCACGATGCTCTACGTAATAAGCGACGAGATGATACCCGAGACTCACGCCCACGGCGGTGAGCGCGGCGCAACCTACGCCTTACTCGTCGGCTTTTGTCTGATGCTCGTCACAGACGTGCTTTGGGGCTGAAAAAACATACACATATGCTAAAAAAACAAGCCATACAGCACAGTTTTGTTGCCGTATGGCTTTGCTTTTTTACTTGTTATATGACAGCGGCAGGCCGTAAGTCTTTTCATATATCTCGCGCCAGACGCGGGAGTTTTCCTCCATCATTTCGCGCACGTTGTCGCGGTGAGACTTCTGCTCGTCGGGGTATATCGGCTTTTCAACGTGAATGGTGTATTCCTGCACGGGGAAGCCGTCGTCGCCGATAACGTCAGAGTCCTGCATTGTGATAAAGCAGGGCAGGATCGGCACGCCGTTTTTGGCTGCGAAGTAGTACGCGCCCTCCTTTAAGGGCTTTGGCTTTCGGTAGTTCCACCACATACTCTGCTCAGGGTACACGAGGACGAAATCGCCGTTTCTCAAGTGCGTGCTGACGCCCTCCATAAACTTTCTCATCGTCTTTGCGTTTGATGAGAGGGGCAGGGTGTTGCAGTTGCGCATCAGTCGGCCGTAAAAGCCGGGGAACGAGGTGTAGTTACCCTCACGGATAATGCGCCAGAACGTTCTGTGCTCCTGCTCCGAGGCCTCGTAGGCTATCTGTATAGCGAAGCTGTCGAATGCGTTGAAGTGGTTGCAGGTTATCACAGCACCCGAGTCAAGGTCGCGCATATTTTCTATACCGCGTATCTCCTTGACTATCATTTTTTTGTCCTCAAGCAGCTTATATACGAATTTTCTCGCCGCTCCGAAGGCAAATTTAGTTTTTATCCTTTGTACAAATCCGCGGCGCAGATAGTCGATCTCGTCGGGCATAAGCGTACGGCTCGGCGGGTCATCCTCAACGTCCTCGGCAAAGCGGCCGTCTCGCTCGTACTCGGCTATTTTTTCAACTATTGCGACTCTGCCCGGGTCGCGCATCTTGTTGATCCTTGAGAGGTAATTGTCCTCTCGACGGATCTCGTTGATGGCAAGGGCTCTGATGCTCTCGCATATTCTACGATCGCGCTCGCGCTCCTTTTCGGTATAATTCTCAAGCCCCTCCTTGAGGCGCCCGTAAAACTGTGTCTTTTCGGCATATTTCCAAAAGATGTCGGCACCCGTGTAACCGGAATAGTGCCACGGCTTAGCTTCAACCATTGAAAAATGAATGATCTTCGCCCCCTCAAGACTTGTCTTGGATGCAGATATCTGCACATTCCAGCACTCGTCGAGGAAGCGTATGCGATCCTTGCAGATGAGGTTGAGATAACCGCCGTCTTGCGTAAGGTTGAGCTTATAAAAATCCAGCAACCTTGAGAATTTGTCAAGGAGCCTGCGTCGGCGCCACTCTCGGCAGTTGATGAGCATAACGCCGGGGTTGAAGTAGAGCTGTCTTTCAATACCCAAAACGCGCTCAGCGTACCCGCCAAGCTCTGGGATATCCGTCATTGCACCTTCGCGGCAGGCACCGACGAGCGAGTCGCCGACGTCTGTGATGTAAAGCTCTGCAACGTCGGATGTAACAACGGTGTCCGCATCGAGGTATATCGCCTTATCATACTCGGGGAACATCTCGGCGATAAAAAGACGGAAGTAGGTAGCATCGGAAAATCTCTCGCGCACCGGCAGTAGCCCCTCGACCGGATATAGGCGCTCCTTGACGCTTGAGAAGCTTATCCTCGTGTTCTTGCCCGCAAGCGCGCGCAACGCCGCCTCGGTCGCAGGCGAGAGGTCGGTATTCAGTATATGAACTATATATTCGTGCTCCTTTGATGCATTCTCAAAAAGAGAAGCGATCGATACCGCAACGTATGGGGCGTACGCCTCGTCGGTGGCGTAGAATACCGGGATAAGCTGTTTTTTCATTTCGGATTTCCTTTGGTCATTATATTAAGGAAGTTGTCCTCTCTGTTCGTCTCGTCGATCGCCATCTGGCACAGATTCTCGCCGGAGATGCGGTCTTTTTCTCTCTGCTCGTCGGTATATGCGGCAAGCTCCGCGCGAAGCTCGTCGTAAACGACGGTCTTTTTTGCATAGCTCCAATATATGTTCGCACCGCGACAGCCGTCATAGTGCCAGGGCTTGTTTACCATAATGTAGTGAAGCATATTTGCCTCGCTGATATCGTAGTCGTATACGAGTCCCTCGGTCAGCTCGGTGTTCCAGCGCTGGTCAAGCAGCTTTACGTGTCCCTTGCATATTACGTTGAGGTAGTCCTCGTCC
>CAZQTN010000086.1:0-7690 GCA_964596195.1 uncultured Ruminococcus sp. | reverse complement strand
CCAATAGTTTTCTGCAGTTTTTTTTATCCAAACCGCAGGTTTGGCATATCATCAAAGGCGGTTCACTGCCTTTGTATCTCATCAGTTTCCAAGGAACTGGATATCATCCTGACAGAGCAGTGTATAACCTATTATGCTCTCGCGTTTGTGCGAATGATATGCATTTTTTTGCGAAATTGATGATATACAAGTCTTTGCGTTATTAATACCCTAAAATTTTTTGTCATTTACTTGAAAAAAGACTTATTTTGTGATAGTATAAATTTGTTCAAATTATTTGAGGAGAGTTATTATGAAACCGAAGAAGCATATTGCTATTGTTATTATTGCGCTTATAATGACATTTCTTGCGTTGCCGACGGTGTCGTTTGCAGACGCTTCTACCGGGAGCTCCGTAGATGCCGAAATAATGACCGTCTACGGCGGCGCTGACGGCATAATATCAATGACCTTTGATGACGGATATTACAACACCGCGCTTGTTCTTAACGAGCTGCTTGCAAAATACGATTTGAAGGCATCGATAATGGTTATCGCAGACCGCACGCATAAAGGTTATGGAGAATATATGTCCAGTAGCGCCGCACTTGATATTTTTTCAGCGGGCTACCTTGAGCCTCAAAGCCATTCTATGACACATATCAGTCTGAAAGACGGCGAGGTACCGAATGACCAAAAGGCCGAAACCTACAAAACTGAGATCGCCGACTCAAAGACCTTGGTTGAAACAATGTTTCCGGACAGTGACATTTTAACGTTTGCTATTCCTTACGGCTCAATGGCCGATGATGCCTACGACTTTGCATCGGAATACTACTATGCTATTCGTACGACCAATAACGGCGTGCAGACTCTTGACCCCGGTTTTACAAGTACCAACGGAAGCTGGTCCAGAATGTACTCACCCGGAACGGGTCGCTTGAGATACACCGTCGGCAATTACACCGATGCACAGCAGATAGAAATGATAAAGTCGGATATTGACAGTGCGGCTAACGGCTGGTACATTCCGATAACTCATAGAGTTGGTGACGTCGATGATGTTCGCGGCGAGGATGGGCATATCGAAATGACTTATGCAGTTGCTGATGAAATGTTCGCATACATCGCATCTCTTCGTGACGAGGGAAAGGTGTGGGTAACTACATACTCCGAGGCGGTGAAATACGTAAGAGAGCGCCAGAATTCAACCGTGAACGCTTACTCCGAAAACGGTGCTATATTCGTTGACCTTACTATGTCCGATTTCACCGAGGACGGTCTTTCACTTGACGCTGACGTATTTAATACCCCCTTGACCGTTAAGGTCGAGGTCCCCGCGACGTACGGAACGGTTTTTTACACCACCGGTACGAAACAATATATTGCCGAGGCTTTCAACGATGACGGTAAGAATTGCGTTTACGTAAACCTTATACCTAACGAGGGACCCGTTGAAATTCGAGTTAACTCAACTCACTCCTTTGGAGATTGGGATAAATATGATGAGGATTTACACGAAAGAGCTTGCATAGATTGTGGTGTGCTCGATTACGGTGAGCACGAATGGGATGAGGGCGAGATTACAGAAGAGCCAACCCATACCGAAACCGGAACCAAAATGTGTACCTGCATTCATTGCGGAGAGAAAAAGAGTTTTCCTGCCGATACTACGGACGAGCATACCTTTTCCGAAAAGAACACGGCTAGGCGTTATAGGGTAGCCGAAGCCACCTGCACCACGGGTACGGTCTATTACTACGTCTGCCTGTGCGGTGAGGCCGGCACTAAAACCTACGAGGCAGACGATGCGCTTGGACACGCCTTTGGTCAATGGCGCGTTGAGCTTGCCGCGACCGAAAAGACCGACGGCAGATCGGTGCGTGTGTGTGAATGCGGCGAAAAGGAATACGAAGTCATACCAGCAACGGGCGGTGCCGATTCAAACGGCATTTCCACGCCTCTTTTGATAGGTATTATCGGTGGCGCTTTGTTGCTATCACTTGGAATTACGGTTACACTATTGATATTAAAGAAGAAAAGGTCTTAATTTCAAAACGGCTGATGCATCATTTTGCATCAGCCGTTTTGTGCTATATTACTTCGCTTGCCAGCTTCTTGACGTATCGTACCGCTATCTCCCCCGCATCGACAAAAACTTCGATCGGTTGCCTTTTTTCTTCGTCCGTAGAGCTCATTACAAGGGAGGAGAGCGGGTTTTCGATTTTCGTCGCAATCAGGCGCAGCATATGCCGCACGCCGAAGCGCCGTTCTGTTGACAGATCGGCAATATGCGATGCGACGGCATCCGAGATCGATACGTCATAGCCGATAGACGTGAGTCTTTTTTCAAGCTCGGACAGCTTTGATTCCGCTATTTTGACCATATCTGCATGAGCAATAGGCGGAAAGAGAATAATATCGTCCATCCTGTTCAGAAATTCGACCCTGAAACGCTTGGACAGACTGTCGATAACTCTTGCCGTAGGGTCGGAAGCTGTGTAGCCGGATACGAATCCGAGTCCGCTGTCCTTGATCGCATCAGCACCTATGTTTGACGTAAGAATAACGTAGGCATTTCGGAAGCTTACGCATCTGCCGCAGTTGTCTGTCAGATTACCGTTGTCGGCGATTTGAAGGAAAAGATCGAGCACGTCGGGGTGCGCCTTCTCGATTTCATCAAACAGTATAATGCAATACGGATGCCTGCGCACCTTTTCTGTCAGAGCGCCCCCGTCCTCGTAACCAACGTAACCGGGCGGGGAACCGATAAACTTCGTGACTGCGTTTGCCTCTGAAAATTCCGACATATCGTATTTAAAGAAGGCTTGCTTGTCGAAGAACAGCTCCTCTGCCATTGCCTTTGCAAGCTCGGTCTTTCCAACACCGCTGCTGCCGACAAAAAGGAAAACGCCCTTAGGCCGATCGGGTGAGGCTATACCGCTCTCGCTTCTGATAACGGCATCGGTTATACGCTCAATGGCGTCTATTTGACCGATTACGCGGCTCGACAGAGCGGAGCAGAGCGTCGCGCGATCCGTCCTCTCGCCGATCCCAAATACAGGTATACCGGTCATTTCGTTGATTATTCCTTTGATCTCGGATTCGCCGATCGCGCAGGTGGGGGGCGGGGCGCACTCTATATCGAGCGTCTCTCTCCTGCTTCGGTATTCCGCCTCCGCATCCTGAATTCTTTTTGCCAGAATAAAATCTCCTGCTCTAATTGCGTTTTCTTTTTCTTCTCTTATCTGCCGCAGTTTATTTTCGATATTTAGAATATTTCTGCTCGTTTCGCTAACTTGAGCATTTGCCTTTGCACAGGCTTCATCAAGAACGTCCAGCGCTTTGTCGGGCAGGTATCTGTCTTGTATATAACGAACGGAAAGCCTGATTGCTGCATTTATTGCATCGTCCTCAATATGCACTCCGTGGTGAGACTCGTATTTTGCCTTAAGTCCGTACAGTATATCCCGAGTTTGCTCCGTTGTGGCCTCCTCAACCGTGATTGGTTGGAATCGGCGCTCAAGTGCGGCATCTCGCTCAATATACTTGTGGTACTCTGAAAACGTGGTGGCGCCTATGAGCTGTATTTCCGCGCGAGATAGCTGTGGCTTCAGTATGTTTGCCGCGTCTATGGCCCCCTCTGCCGCTCCGGCCCCAACTATTGTGTGTATCTCGTCGATGAACAGTATTACCGAGCGGTTAGCGGCCGCCTCGTTTATAAGCGCTTTTATTCTTTCCTCAAAGTCACCCCTGTATTTAGTACCCGATACCATTGACGTGAGGTCGATCGATATTATCTCCTTGCCATACAAAAGCGACGGCACCGCTCCGAACGCTATCCTGTGCGCAAGTCCCTCGACTATTGCCGTTTTTCCAACTCCGGCCTCTCCGATAAGGCAGGGGTTGTTTTTGTTTTTTCGGCAAAGTATGCGTATGAGTCGTTCCGTTTCCTTGTCTCTGCCTATTACCGGGTCAAGCTTTCCTTCCTTTGCAAGCGCCGTCAGATTTTTTCCGTGCTGTCTCAGCGGTGACGGCGCGGATTTCGCACCCGTCTTTTGCGCATTGCTTTTGTCGGTGGTACGCAATAGGGTTTCGACCTCGTCAGTAAGCGCCACAACGTCTACACCCATATATGAGAGCAGCTTTAAGGCTACCGAATTTTTCTCCTCAAGCAAAGCCGAAAGAATATGCTCGGTCCCTATCTTCTGCGCGCCGTATTTCATAGAGATCCTGTAAGATCCTTCAACGATCTTTTTGGAGCAAGGGGTCATGTCCTTGGGAGTCAGCGTGCTCTTCAGTCCCGTACCTGAGTATTCCTTGATCGCAACAGCCGTTTTTTCAGCGGTGACGGAATACTTGTTCAGAATTATAGCGGCGGCAGATTCCGCAGCACGGCATAGGGATAATAATATGTGCTCGCTGCCTATATAGGTGTGACCAAATTCCTCTGCCGTCTTGACCGCGCTGTTGAGTGCCTTTTCTGCTTTTTCGGTAAATCTGTTGCTCATGGTATACCACGCTTTCTGTTTTTGTCACATAGATTATAACCGCCTCTCGGTAATTAAATCAGTCGGTGCGGGATTTTTGTCACGTCGGCGTATCGCTTCGAGCTCCATCAGCATTCTCGAATACATATGCTTGTCGACCTCATCGGACTCACCCAGACCGTACGCCCTTCTTAAGCTCTGTACGGATCTGGCGGTTCGGGCGGAGTAGTAGCCTCCTGTTCCAACGTCTCTGACGTCCGGATGCTCCTTGGCAAGCTCGTTTATAAGTATGTGCAGGGCGCGCACGTTCTCGCCCATATGTCCAACGCGAACAGGGAAGTCGGTATTTTCAACTATGTAGTCACGCTCATAGAAATCGTCCCTTACACGGCGGAACGCCAGATAAAGCGCATTAAAGGTTTCTATATCGACCTCGCCGCTGTCTGCAAGCTTCATTATCCGTTGAAATTCCTTGACTGCCGCTCGCGTTGGCTCGTCGTATTGTCCGTCGATAGTGGTACGCCCGATTTGCGGATACAGCCTCGTTGAGATGACGTAAAGATATTTTTTGATCTCCCGAACTGCCTCTTGCCTGTCGTTAGTTCTGTACATTTTCGTTCCCCTTACGATATAGTTGTTCCCGGGAATTGCCCCTCTGCCACGGTGTTGCCGCTGTAAAGATCGTCGTAAACGTTTGTTATCGCATACCACAGGGGCGCATTTACTCTCGTTGGATCATATGGAAGATCAAACTCTTCAACAAAAGCTCGCACAGCCGCCGACGTTCCCGCACCGAAATCCCCGTCCTCGGCCACTCTCGGTATTGTGGTGTAGGTCTCGGATATGAGGTTCAAGTAACGCTGGAGGGCAAGCACGTCGTTTCCTGTATCGCCGATCTGCAATATCCGCCCGGGAAAGGGCAGGGGTGCTCCGCTTGTGACCTCGTAGGGGATACTGCGCAAATAGGAATAGTACGCATCCTCGATCGAATCCCAGGTCGGACGGTTGACTATTCCGGTTTGCGGCAATCCATAGGTTTGCTGGAACGATATTACCGACTGCTTGGTCGCAGGGCCGAATGAGCCGTCGACCGCCGTATCCGAGACCGTGGGGATAAACGTAGATATATAATGCAGGTAGTATTGAAGCACGAGTACACCCGTGCCGGCATCCCCCTCCTTGAGCTCGGAGGGATAGGATGTTGAGAGATCCGAAAGCCTGAGCCCCTCGGAATTTAATGATGAGAGTTTTTTTACGGCGTTGTAGATGAACTGTATTCTGTACCACGTGCTTCTGCCGATTATCCCGTCGGGCGTAAGATCAAAGACCTCTTGGAATTTCTTAACCGCATCGGTGGTGCTCTTACCGAAAAATCCGTCCGCCGGATAAATTTTAGGTATGCCGGGGTAGTTGGCCGATATACGGTTTAAGCTTCGTTGCATCAGCTCGACGTCGCGCCCCGTATCTCCCTCGCGTAGTACGGTATTGGGCGCAGGTACAGTACCGCCTGTCTCTACGTTTTCGATCAGATCAAGATTGGTTCCGTAGTAATTTTGCAGTATCTGAAACGCCGTTTGCCCCTGCTCGGCAAGGTCTACCGACCCCCATTGCGACAGCCCGACGCAGTTGACCTCGATTCCGTCGCAGAACGTTGCGTACAGCGGCTCAATAAATTCGGGGCGCTTAAGATAACTGTTGAAAATTTCGTCAACAATATCGGATATATTCGTGTAAATATTACGCTGATATACAAACGCCTGATCGTTGGCTATCGACGAGGTAATATCAAAGTCGTATCCCGCGCTCCGGTAATACTGCGTATATACTCTGTTGAGCGCTACCGATATCTGGGCGAGTATGTTGGCAATTATGGCCTCGCGCGGCCAGGTAGGGTATATTTCGCTCGAAGCAACGTTTTTTATGTAGTCGGCGAAGCTTACCGTAACGTTCTGCGCATCTGACGACGGCGGCCCCAGATGTACGACGATATTTTCGGGTATAGTAGGATATTCTATCAATTTCGATTCTCCTTACAAATTCTCGTTTTCGTATACGATGGAATTGAGGCTTCCGCGCGGATATTCATCGGTATTCGTGCTTATCGATATGGGAATCATATTTATTGCCTGCATGGAATTGATTCCCGAAAATATAGCCACGTTGCTGATCCTTTTGGTATAGTATCCGTCTGCGCTTGCCTCGATGTCGTAGACAGCATAGGGGACCTCGGGTGATCCCGGTCCCATTGAAAATGCTTTTTGCGGTGTTGGCAGCGTTATAATTTTTGTGACTCCGTCCTCGTCCGTCAGAAGTGTAAAATCTACGAAGCGGTTGTTTTCATCCACACCCGTTATGCGGATCAGGGAATTTTTAACGGGTAATGCCTCCGATGCTGTGTACGTCCTTACGGTCAGCGTTCCGTTTTCGGTGTAATTCATTTGTATCCTCCTTTAAATCGCTGTTTTTGACAAAAAAGGACAACAAAACAATAAAAGAGTTATTTCCTTTTGTCGTTTTGGATATTGACAAGAACGTGAAAGTGTTATATAATTATACTGTATTTCTAAAATTTAATAAAACATTGGGAGAGAAAAAATGAAGGACACTTTGTACGGCGATTTGAGCGTTATTGGAATGCGTGGATGCGAGGATTTCGTTGCTGAGGTTGACTCATATCTCAAGGAATGGCGCCGCCACGATTCAGACACCACGTTTCTTATTGATTCGTCTTGCCCACGTTTCGGTAGCGGAGAGGGTAAGGGCGCGATCCATCAATCCTTAAGAGGTCACGACGTATACATTATATGCGACGTTTTCAATCACGGTGTAACCTACCAGATGTACGGAAAAACCGTTCCGATGAGCCCAGACGATCACTTCCAGGATATCAAGCGTATAATAGGCGCTATCGGCGGAAAGGCACGCAGAATCAGTGTTATTATGCCCATGCTTTACGAGGGCAGACAGCACAAGCGCTCCGGCAGAGAATCTCTTGACTGTGCGCTCGCGCTTCAGGAGCTTGTGAATATGGGTATTACCAATATCGTCACATTCGATGCGCACGACCCCCGAGTTCAGAACTCAATACCCCTCAGCGGCTTTGAGAACGTCAGATCCTCCTATCAGATGCTCAAGGCGCTCCTCAGAATCTATCCCGATATTGAAATTTCTCCCGATAAAACTATGATAATATCCCCCGACGAGGGTGGTATGGGCAAGTG
>CAZQTN010000085.1:0-7712 GCA_964596195.1 uncultured Ruminococcus sp. | reverse complement strand
CTGGTCAAGCAGCTTTACGTGTCCCTTGCATATTACGTTGAGGTAGTCCTCGTCCTGCGTTACGATAAAGTTGTAGATGCTGAGATACTTGATGAACTCGTCGAGCAGCTTTACCTTTCTCCATACGGCGCAGTTGATGAGCATCATTCCTGCGTTGAAGAATTTGTTTCTGTCAATTCCGATAACGCGCTCAACGTACGTGCCGTACACGTCCATCTGTGCCATTGCCTGCTCGACGCACGCGCCGACGTAATTGTCGCCGATGTCGGTGTCGTACAGCTTGCTGATATCGCCGGTGACTATGGTGTCTGAGTCGATGTATATCGCCTTGTCGTATTCGGGGAACATTTCTGCGATGAAAAGGCGAAAGTAGGTCGTCTTGGTGTAGTAGTGGCGCAAGGGGAGCTTATCGGATATTGACTCAAGGTATCCCGTTACGTTTTCAAATGAGATATCAAAGCTGTCGTTTGCGAGGGCGTACATCTTTTCCATCATCTCGGTGGATATGTTTGTGTTCAGGACGTAGATGTGGTATTTTCTCGTCGGGTCTGCGTTTTCTATCATCGACGTCAGCGATACGATCGTATGCTTGACAAAATTATCGTCGCAGGCGTAGAAGATGGGGATTATCTTATTAGTCATCTGAGCTTGTCCTTTCAAATTTTTCCTTCAAGTAGATATACTCGTAGAGAATGTCGTCAAAGCAATAGTAGCCGAATACCTTGTGCACGCGGCTGACGTGCCATTGCTTTATGTTGTCGGTGTGGGGATAGGGCAGCCAGAAGAGTCTTTTTGAAAAGTGTCTGACTACCGTGTGCTTGTGCAGAAATTTCTGATCGTTGAACTTCTGTGGGAGCATTTTCTTTTTCGTCGTCGAGCGGATTATCGCGCTCTGATCGGCAAAGACGAGCTTCTTCGTTCTGATAAGCTCTCGCGCCTTTTCGAGAAGTCCGGTTTTTCTTATCTCGACCATATTGAACAGCAAAACGCCGGCGTTGACATAGTTGGGGTTTATCAGATATTTGCCGTAGTGATCGCGCGCGGCGGCGTACTCGTAGCCCTCAACGTCGATGTCCCAGAGCAGGTGTATATCCTTGTTGAACATCAGGTCTATATCGAGATAGAGAAGCTTGTCCGGCATTCCCTCGACCTCGTCTGCAAAAAGACGGATAAGCGTGTAGGGTGAGCAGTAGGCATCCTCGTTAGGACAGCCACCAAATTCCCTTTGGTAGATGTCGGTAACGTCTATTTTGATTACCTCGTTTTCGGGGTTGTATTCCCGTATAACGCCTCTAAAGAACTCTATCTGCGCGTCGCTTACGGGCTTGTAGGTGTCTTTGATGTGCGATACGTCCATAGTATAGACGTAAAAGTGGAACGGCTCGCGCGACTCTGTGCGCTTGAGTATGGAGAGGGAAGCGGTCAGCATTCCGTCAAACACCCTGTCGTTGCCGCAAAATAAAATATTAACCATTGGTGTCCTGTTTCCTTTTGTATTCGATAAGCACGAGGTTGGAGAGCTTTGCTCGCTCACACATCGCCCCATACACCTCATCGCGCAGGGTGCGCTTTTGCTCCCTTTGCGGGAGCGCCGTATCGGGGAAGAACGGGCCGTCGATATAGGTGACTATACGCGGCTTGCCTCCGTGCTTTCTTTTTTGATATGTATTCGTGAAGCAAAATACGGGTGTACCGAGCTTCACAGGGTAATAGAACGACGTGTCGCGAAACGGGCGTACTCCCGTGTAGAACGGCCAGATGTGAGCCTCGGGGTATATTGCAACCGCGTGCCCCTCGCCAATGCGCCGCTCTATCGCCGCGATAAAGTTTTTGTATGCCGCCATTCCGTCGGGCAAGGGAAGTGCGCCCATCGACGGCGTGACTCTGCCGACGTAGGGGATAGACACGTTCGCCGGGTGGACGATAACGTATGTGTCCTGGGGCACGGAGATCAGGCTGGGTATCACCGCATCACAAAGATTGTGGGTGTGATTGCCGTAGATGAAGTGGCCGGTGCGACGGTAGGACTTCAGCTTTTCCTTGCCGACTATCTTGTGTCGGTAGGCAAGCTTGGTATAAATAAAAGCTATCGGTGTCGCAATGATGCGATACCAGAAAAAGTGTGTAAACCTTTTAAATATGCCGTCCTGACAGTACTTGTAATTCTCGTCTATCCGCTTCGGCTCTATTACGGCGCTTGAGAACTCGTCCTCAAGCTCGTTAACATAATATATTATTTTAGGTTCGTTTGTCTTCGCCAGAGTTACACCTCCTTTTTTAAGAGCCACGGTTATTTTACCCAAAAATGCTCGTATTGTCAACCCTTTTCGCCTCTCTGCTTGGGGTTAGGCGGTGGCGTGAGGGTAGAATTGACTCTCCCGAGAGTAGAATTTTGCTGATTTTAGCGAAATATGACAACAATAGTTTACATTTTATGATTCGCAACAAAAATGCCGCGGCGCATCTGCCCCAAGAAGCAGACCGCCGCGGCGGTTTTGGTATTTAAACTCTGTAACGGTTTTTGCGCGAGTAGGACTGGCGGAAGTCGACCTCAAATGGAGGGGTCTTGGTTTCCCAAGCCTCGTCAACGAGCTTATCGATGTTCTCGGGGGTGAGCTCGATGCCGCGCTCGTGCGCCATATCGCGTGCCTGCTTTTCAAACCATATGTCAGTCAGAGTGTCCTCTCCCTCGCGCACGTCGTAGTGTATCTCACCAAAGAACTCGTCGAGGAAGTCGTCCCTGCCAAGTCTGAGTGCAGCCTGAGCCGTTGTAATTCTTATACGGTCTGCCCTCTTGCAGTTGTCGGGTAGGGTGGTAAAGAGATTCCATATCTCATCGTACTTCTTAAGCTTGAGCAGCAGCTCGAGATATTCGGATACCAATGCATAATCGTCAAATGCACCGTCGCAGGCAATGGCTAGCTCGTAGTATTTCTCCGAGGCATCAATGTTGTTGCGCTGACTTTCAAGTATGGCGAGGTTGCGGTATGCAAGGTACGAGGGCTTCTCCCCGATGGAGGCGAGCCAAGCGCGCTCTGCTTCGGCGGCTCTCGCGTTACAGTCCTCATCGCTGTACGCATCGTTTGCATATTTCGTGTTGTCAACGCCGTCGTAAACGGCAATGCCGTAATGCAACAGGGAGTACCAGCTCTTGCCGCCCTCTCGCTCAAAGGATGCCTTGATATGCGGCAGCCACTTGTCGCTCGTCATAAACGAGGGGGTGTAATATCGCGCATCCTCGTCGGGGAGCACGCCCGTCTCGATAAGGTGACGCCAGGGGTCTTCCTTCTTGCCGATCGAGAACTCGGGGAAGCACATTGTCGGGGGAACCTCGCCGTCGCCGTCCTTAGCCATTCTGATGGCCTCAACTGCGCCGAAGCCCGACCCCGTGTGAATTATTTTATCCTCTGTGACGGGTATGTTTGCAAGCTTTGTGAGCTTTTTGTCAAGCTCGGTGATGTCATTTGCCGATATGTTGCGGTCTATCACACCGTCAAGGTGTTCGACAGCCTTGCGGTAGTCCTCGTCATACAGGGCGGCAACGTCGGTCTTAACACCGCCAAAGACCTGTGTCCACTCGTAGGTGGAGTTGGCGGGGAGCATTTTGTCGTGCAGCTGTGAGGGGGCGATGCCCGCCTGGATCTCTGCGTAATAGCCCTTGCCCGGCTCGGAGAGAAATTCCTGCCAATGCACGCCCGCGAGGTGAGTTCCCCAGCAGTAGAGCTTCTTCGCCGAAAGGGGCGGAGTCGAGCGCTCGTAGAACACTACGCCGTTGTCATAGGCCGATGCCTCCCAGGTGCATTCCTCGGCATAATTAGGCTGGATGAAGAAGTCATAGGAGCGGTTTGCGATAGAGGGATACGAGGCATCACCCGGCATTACCTTAAGGTGGGGCAGCGCCTCAAAGCTCATTTTTCCATCGGCGAACGAAAGCACGTTTTTGCCCGAGGCGAGAATCCTCGTCTTGCCGTTGTCGGGCACGGCCACGTTGCTCCACCAATAGGTCGTCGTATCGGTGGGGAATGGGTTTACCATACGGACGTGGGTGATAAGGTGCTTTGAGCCGGTCGGCAAGTGAAAATCCACCTGCCAAAAGATGCTCTTAAGTCTTTCAAATTCGTAAATTCTGATAAAGGTGTTTCCCTCGCCGTCCTCAAGCTTCGCCGTGTAGACGTTGTCGCAGGTGGTGAAGGTGTGGCCGAGCGAGCCGATATTCCACTCAATGCCGCCCGAGAGCCACGCATTTCTTATCGCGAGGTTGCCGGGCTGAATTACCGTGTTGGTAAAGAGCAGCTCCTGCTCGTTTACCTTGTCGTAAAGGGAGTGCAGTCTGCCACCGTACTCGGGCAGGAACTGCGCCTTGAGATACTCGTTTTCAAGCACGAGGCATTTGAGCTTCAGGGGGATGCGCTTTCTTGAGTAGCGATCCTGCATCGTGTAGGGCAACACCTTAACGTGCGTGCCGAGTCCATCCTTCATTTCTTCGGGCATATCGTCGGCAACCTTCGGGTAGCTTGGCTTTCTCGCTCTGAATTTGGGCAGCGGATTTTCGCCCTCAAGGGGCGCTCCGGGAATGGTAAGTATTTCGTTTGAAAATTTCATAGTATATTCCTTTCATAGTATATTCCTTAAATTACTCTTCGTCGATCCATGCGGTGACTCTGCAGTCGGGTCTGTCCCACTGCGCGCCTGCGGAGGCGTAGTCTACCATATTTACACTCACACCGTTCGAGAAGGTCACATTATATGCCTCACGTGATGCAAAATCCGTGACCATAGGCTCGATTCCTGTGATCTTGTCGGTTACCTTTACGTCGATATCCTGATTTCTCTCGTCAATGGCGAGAACTATTGCACCGTATGTGACGGCAACCTTGCCGTTGAGGCGCTGTGTTGCAAGCTTTCTGGGTATTACAAGCTCGATTATGTCACCCTCGCACCATTCGCGCTCGATCGTTGCATAGCCCAGTTCGTTTACCTCGGCAACCGCGCCGTCAATCGTGGCTTTGCCGACGGTGTAAGAGGGGATTCTGAGTGCGATTTTAAAGGCTTTGGGCGTACCCGTGTGAATTTTTATGCCGATTTTCTCTCCGTAGGGGTATTTTGTTTTCATCTCAAGCGTAACGCCGCCTGCGGTGAACGTACCGTTCATATAGTGGTTGATCGCAAGGCCGTCTCTTGAGAGCATTACCGACGAGATTGGCATTACTGCAATACCCGATGCACCGATGCAGGCACAGCAGCCGTAGCTTGCGCCGCCTGGCGTCTGTTGAAAGCCGCCTATGCGTCGTGCTCTCTTATCCTTGTAAAGAGGAGAGTAGGAGTCAAAGGTGTATCCTTGTATAAGTCTTGCAAAGGGAACGGTGTTCTTGACGTTCTGTCCCTCTACAAATTCAACGTCGCTGGGAAGGGAAGAAAGCTTGTTGAAGTTTACCGATCCGAGCATAGCGTTGTAGCCGGAGCGCTCCATTGCCTCCGCGTATTTCGCCTCGCCCGTCAGGCACAGTGCCTGATAAAACGCCTTCATCAGCGTTACGGTAACGCAGGTCTCCTGCTTAACGTGCTCGTTTACCTCGGTCTGTACGAGTGACGAATGGTCGAACAGCTCGTGCGTGCAGCCGGAGCAGCCGATAACGGTAAGGTCGGTCTCAACCACCTTTGCCATAAAGTTGATAAATGCCTGCTTCGCGTCCTCGTCGCCGGTCGCGCGGTAGTATTCAAGCACACCCTCGAAGAAGGAGGTCGCTTCGTATGCCTTGGTCACGGGGTACTCGTAGGGTGCCTTCACGCCCTCGACCGCGAGCTCGTAGATGTTGCCCCACTTGCTTCCGCCGCGCTTTACGATATAAGCCGCAAAATCGAGATACTTCTGCTCACCGGTCAGCCAGTATTGGCGCACGACGGGCTCAAGGATGGAGCTTGAGTTGAGCGCGCCCCACGTCCAAGGATTGTGGGTGGTGGTGTCGAGTATGTCGATCTTTCCCTCACCCTCGCCAACGCGGTCGATTATGTAGTCGAGATGGCGGTTGAGCACGGCTATTATTTCCGCCTTAAGCTCCTCGTCCTTACATATCTCGTAAAAGTACTGTGATCCGAGCAGAACGTACTTTCTGCACCACATATCCCAATACTGAAATTCCTTATCCTGCTTGTAGGTCGAGATGCGTCCGTTTTCCTCCTGGCAGGAGAGCAGATAGCGCACGGTGGACTCAAGCGTGCGGTAGAGCTTCTCGTTTTTCGTATATTTATAGATCCAGCACGCGCCGCGCATCATCTTGCCGTAAAATTCGCCACGCCAGCCACCGTTTTCGGAGTCGAGCTGCAGTTTGAACTGTTCTACGAACATAGCCCAGAGCGCAGGATTGCTCACCTGGTGATCCTCAACGAATCTTGCGGCCTTGTCATACTCGCTCGTGTAGCTCCAGCTGCCGAGCTCGGCCTCAAAGAGCACATCGGTCAAGAGTCTTTTCTGATACATAGCGCCAATGGATTTTTCATTGATAAAGTTCATTTTGTTTCTCCCTTCGGATATATGAGGCGGCAAAATGCCCGCAAAACCTCATTTTAACTCTATTATACAAGCGCGCGCGCACAAAGTCAAGATTATTTTAATAAATGAGCGCACAGAGAAAAAAGAGCACGAACAAAGTTGTCCGTACTCCTTTGAATAGAAATTATCGTAGGGGCGATTCACGAATCGCCCGCGGGTCATTCGTGAGTGACCCCTACGGCATATCTTTACCAGGGCCAATATGCGCCTGTTATAATTCATTGTTTAATTTGATTAGCTTATATCCCTCGCTTTTAATAAGCAGCCCGTCTTGTGTTACCACAAGCTGTACCTCTTTTTGCAGGCCGAGTCTGTTTCTGATTTCCTTTGGGATCTGCAGCCGCCCCAAGTCATCAATTTCCTTGATTATTCCTATTTTCTCCATATTGCGTTCTCCAAAAATAATCTATTGCACCTATATAAGTGCAATTTAATTCTAACACACCTCTATAATAATGTCAAGATGTTTTGCTCTTAAATAGGTGCGAGGAATAAAAGAATGAATGCAGCGATAGAAAAGAAAATAGGAAACAATATAAGAAGGCTTCGTGAAAAAGTCGGGCTCACACAGGAGCAGGTTGCGGCAAAGCTGCAAATTAACGGTTGCGACATAACGAGAAGCGCAGTTGCCAAAATTGAGGTAGGCCAAAGGCATATTTATCCTGATGAAATTATCCTTTTGAAGGAAATTCTCTCGGCAACCTATGAGGAGATATTTGAAATAAAATGAAAAGAGCACCGCAAGGGTGCTCTAGGACAACTGGATTTTGCTATTCGTCGGTCTGATACGACGAATTACGCAATATACCGCAAGCGGTATGCGAACCAGATTCACGCACAATGTGCGTGAGCTGATCGATCCGTGTCCCCGACAAAACAAAAAGAGCACCACATGGGTGCTCTTTTTATTTTGGTGGAGACAACTGGAGCTCCAAGGCGTGCGCAAGGATTAACAAAGGCGCACGCAAGGAGTTTGCGCTCAGCGCAAATCTCCACTCGCTCGATATACTTGTACAAATTTTCAGCCTTTTTGGACTCGCTCGGCTGGTTCTCGTCCGTTGTATCCGCAAAAAAACAAAAAAAGACGCCGCTATAGGCGTCTTTATTTTTTGGTGGAGACAACTGGACTCGAACCAGTGACCCCTTGCATGTCAAGCAAGTA
>CAZQTN010000084.1:0-7841 GCA_964596195.1 uncultured Ruminococcus sp. | reverse complement strand
CCTACTACGACTACTACCAGCCTGAGGCCTACATCCCCGGCAAGGATATGTATATAGAAAAGGACGCTATGATAAACGAGGAGATAGATATGCTCCGTCATAGCGCCACCTCTGCGCTCTTTGAGCGCCGCGACGTCATAATCGTCGCATCGGTCTCCTGCATATATTCGCTGGGTGACCCCCTTGAATATCAAAGCCTGCTCGTCTCCGTCAGACCGGGTATGCAAATGTCGCGCGACGAGCTCGTCCGCGCCCTCGTGTCCATCAGCTACGAGCGCAATGATATGAACTTCATCCGTAACAAATTCCGTGTTCGCGGTGACGTCGTTGAGGTCTTTCCCGCATCCAGCACGGATAAAGCAATACGCATCGAATTTTTCGGCGACGAAATAGACCGTGTATCACGTATAGACCCCTTGACGGGCTCCGTTATAGAGCACCTCTCCTACGCCGCTATTTTCCCCGCAACGCACTACGCCGTCTCTGACGAGCGCCGTGAGGCCGCCCTGCTTGAGATCGAGGAAGAAATGCGCGAGCGAGTAGAGTACTTCAAGAGCGAAAAGAAGCTTATAGAAGCACAGCGTATAGAGGAGAGAACGAAATACGATCTTGAAATGCTACGTGAGGTAGGCTTCTGCTCGGGTGTCGAAAATTACTCCCGCGTGCTCGCAGGCCGCCCCGAGGGCTCGACTCCGTATACGCTCCTCGACTATTTCCCGAACGACTTTATTATGTTTATTGACGAGTCGCACGTAACTCTGCCGCAGGTGCGCGGTATGAGCGGCGGTGACTACGCCAGAAAGAAGAATCTTATAGAATACGGCTTCCGTCTGCCCTCGGCATTTGACAACCGCCCCCTCTTCTTCGACGAGTTTGACGAGAAGATAAGGCAGGTCGTCTTTGTCAGCGCCACCCCCGGCGACTACGAGAGGGATGAGAGCTCAGGTGTCGTGGAGCAGCTTATCCGCCCCACTGGTCTTATCGACCCCGAAATCATTGTCCGCCCGATAGAAGGGCAGATAGACGACCTGCTCGGTGAGGTCAGAGAGACCGTCGCACGTGGTGAAAAGGTGCTCGTCACCACCCTCACCACCAAAATGGCCGAGGATCTGACCGAATACCTCGCCACCCACAACGTAAAAGTAAAATATATCCACCACCGCGTCGAGACGATCGAGCGTATGGAGATCATCCGCGATCTCCGCCTTGGCGAATTTGACGTCCTCGTCGGCATAAACCTGCTTCGCGAGGGTCTTGATATCCCCGAGGTATCCTTGGTTGCCATACTTGATGCGGATAAGGAGGGCTTCCTTCGTAGCGAGACCTCGCTTATACAGACCGTCGGCCGTGCCGCAAGAAATATAAACGGCCGCGTTATTATGTACGCCGATAGAATAACCGGCTCTATGCGCGGTGCGATCGACGAAACCAACCGCCGCCGCGAGGTGCAGATGCGCTACAACGAGGAGCACGGCATAACCCCCGAAAGCGTACGTAAGAAGGTCGCCGACATAATCGAGATAGGCAAAAAGGCCAAGCCCGAAAAATCAAAGAAGCTTACTCGTCTTGAGCGTGAGCGCATGATCGAAAACCTCACTATGGAAATGCGCGAGGCCGCAAAGGCGCTTGAATTTGAAAAGGCCGCATATATCCGTGATAGGATAAGGGAACTGAAAAACGAAAAATAGGATATAAAAATGTCAAAAGAAATCATCATAAAAGGTGCAAGAGTAAACAACCTTAAAAATATAGACCTCACAATACCGCGCGATAAGCTCGTTGTTCTGACGGGCCTTTCGGGCAGCGGTAAGTCCTCTCTCGCGTTCGATACTCTTTACGCCGAGGGTCACAGGCGCTTCGTTGAGAGCCTCTCGTCCTACGCCCGTATGTTTATGGGGCAGATGGACAAGCCCGACGTCGACCTTATCGAGGGACTTTCTCCGTCTATCTCCATAGATCAGAAGACCACGTCGAAAAACCCTCGCTCTACCGTCGGCACGGTCACCGAGATATACGACTACCTGCGCCTTCTTTACGCGCGCATAGGTATACCTCATTGCCCGATCTGCCACAAGGAGATCCGCCAGCAAACGCAGGATCAGATCGTTGATAAGATACTCGCGCTCCCCGAGGGCACACGCTTTATGGTGCTCGCCCCGATAGTCAAGGCGCAGAAGGGTATGCACGAGAAGGTCTTTACCGACGCGAGAAAAAGCGGCTTCGTCCGTGTCCGCGTGGACGGAAATATGTATGACCTCACCGAGGAAATATCACTTGACAAGAATATTAAGCACACCGTAGATATAGTGGTCGACCGTCTTGTTATAAAGCCGGACGTCCGCTCCCGTCTTTCCGACTCGGTTGACAGCGCCCTTAAGGTCGCGGACGGCAAGGTCACAGTCGTCACCGTCGAGAGGGATGGAAGCGAGCAGACCCTTGAATTCTCGCAGAAATACGCCTGCGATGAGCACGGTATAAGCTTTCCGGAGCTCGAGCCGCGTATGTTCTCCTTTAATAACCCCATCGGCGCGTGCCCCGAGTGCTCGGGTATCGGAAATATGCAGCGCATCTCCGTAAAGAAGCTCATTCCGCATAAGCACCTCACTCTCCGTGACGGCGGCCTTGCGGTCAACGGCTTTCGCACCCTGACAGAGGACTCGTGGACGGGTCCTCTGATTGCCGCAGTCGGCAAGGATTACGGCTTTACTCTCGATACGCCCTTGTCCGACTTCACCACTGAGGCTATGCAGGTGCTTATGTACGGCGCAGGCTCGAAGAGGTATAACGTTACTCGATATTTCGGCGGTCAGGGTAAGGAGCAGTACACCACCTTCGACGGCATAGTTCCCATGATCGAGAAAAGAATGAGGATGGCCGGCGGAGATTACTATCAGGAGTTCGTCGAGGAGGTCGCTTGTCCCAAGTGCCACGGCCGACGTCTTTCCGATATGGTTCTCGGCGT
Source organism: uncultured Ruminococcus sp. (assembly GCA_964596195.1). Taxonomy (GTDB): domain Bacteria; phylum Bacillota; class Clostridia; order Oscillospirales; family CAG-272; genus UBA1740. The sequence continues at coordinate 4,879 of CAZQTN010000084.1, read as the reverse complement.
TACCGTCGGCGGTCTGAATATCGACGAAATATGCCGCCTCTCCATAGATAAAATGCTTGCTTTCGTCAATGATCTTACTCTCGGCGAGAGTGAGGCAAAGATAGCAAAAGAGGTGCTAAAGGAGATCAAGGCACGCCTTCATTTCCTTATCAGCGTAGGACTCGATTACCTCAACCTTGCGCGTACGGCAGGTACGCTTTCGGGCGGTGAGGCACAGCGCATACGCCTTGCCACGCAGATCGGTTCGGCTCTCACGGGCGTTCTCTACATCCTTGACGAGCCCAGCATCGGTCTTCACCAGCGCGACAACGGCAAGCTTATCGCCACTCTTCAGAACCTGCGCGACATCGGCAATACCGTCGTAGTAGTCGAGCACGATGAGGACACTATGCGCGCCGCAGATTTCATCGTTGATATAGGCCCCGGCGCAGGTATCCACGGCGGTGAGGTGGTTGCCATCGGCTCGCCCGAGGACGTTGCCGCGTCACCCGCCTCTATCACGGGCGCATACCTCTCGGGTAGGAAAAATATAGACGTGCCCAAAACGCGCAGACCCGGCAACGGCAATTTCCTTCGCGTTATCGGCGCCGAGGAAAACAATCTCAAAAAGCTCGACGTTAATTTTCCACTCGGTTGCTTTATCGCGGTAACGGGCGTGTCGGGTAGCGGTAAGTCGTCACTCGTCAACTCCGTTCTTTATCGCACCCTCGCGCGCGATCTCAATCGCGCAGTCACCTATCCAGGCAAGGTCGATAGGGTAGAGGGACTTGAGCACCTTGATAAGGTAATTGCCATAGATCAGAGCCCCATAGGCAGAACGCCGCGCTCTAATCCCGCAACCTACACCGGTCTTTTCACCGACATTCGTAACCTCTATGCCAAGACTAAGGACGCTAAGGCAAAGGGATACGATGCAGGCAGATTTTCGTTCAATATCCGCGGCGGTCGCTGTGAGGCCTGCGAGGGCGACGGTGTGAAGTGCATAGAGATGAACTTTCTGCCCGACGTTTACGTCAAGTGTGACGTTTGTAAGGGTAAGCGCTATAATCGCGATACCCTCGACGTTAAGTATAAGGGCAAGAGCATTTACGACGTGCTTGAAATGTCGGTAGAGGAGGGAATAACCTTCTTTGACGGCCTCCCTCAGCTTCAGCGCAAGCTTCAGACTCTCTTTGACGTAGGCCTCGGATATATAAAAATAGGTCAGTCCTCGACCACCCTCTCGGGCGGTGAGGCACAGCGAGTCAAGCTCGCCACCGAGCTCTCCAAGCGCTCTACCGGTAAGACTATATATATCCTTGACGAGCCTACCACAGGTCTTCACACCGAGGACGTCTCCAAGCTTATCGCCATTCTTCAGCGCCTTGCAGACGGAGGCAACACCGTCGTTGTCATCGAGCATAATCTTGACCTTATCAAAACCGCAGATCATATAATTGACCTCGGCCCCGAGGGTGGCGACGGTGGCGGAACACTTGTTGCCGAGGGCACGCCTGAACAGGTCGCAATGTGCGAAAAAAGTTACACGGGTGCCTTCCTTCGCGAGAAATTGGGTGTAAAGCTATGAATTACGCCGCAATAAAGAAGAACGATATAGCCAACGGAGAGGGCATTCGCACAACTCTTTTTGTCAGCGGATGCCGCAACCGTTGCCCCGGCTGCTTTCAGCCCGAAACGTGGGCGTTCGACTACGGCACGCCCTTTACCGAAGAAACCGTAAACGAGATTTTTTACACCTTTCAAAATCCCGTTGTCCGCGGTCTTACCATCCTCGGCGGCGAGCCTATGGAGCCCGAGAATCAAGAAGGACTCCTACCTTTTCTTGAAGAGTTCAAGGCGCGTTTCCCCGATAAGACGGTGTGGCTTTTCACGGGTAACACCTTAGAGGAGCTCACCGCAGGGGTCGGCAACCACTATAAGTGCCTACCCATTACCGAGCGACTTTTGTCACTTGTCGACATCCTTGTTGACGGTCGCTTCGAGCAAGAAAAAAAGCGCCTCGGACTCCGCTTCCGAGGCTCATCAAATCAGCGCGTGATAGATATGAACAAAACACGCGAGCAGGGCAAAATAGTGATCTGGGACGGCTGTGCTCTTGATAAACAATACAATGAAGGAAAATAATTATGGTAGTCAGAATTAAAAAGCTTAATGAAAACGCGATAATACCCACCTACGGCACTAAGTATTCAGCAGGTGCGGATCTGTATACGGTCGATGCCGCGACCGTTATTGCCCCCCACACCACCACTCTTTTACATACCGGCCTTGCCGTTGAGATCCCCGAGGGCTACTGCGGCCTTATCTTTGCCCGTAGCGGCCTTGCCTCGAAGCGCGGCCTCGCCCCTGCCAACAAGGTTGGCGTTATCGATGCCGATTACCGTGGCGAGCTTATGGTTGCACTTCATAATCATACTGATATACCTCAAACGGTAGAGCAGGGTGAGCGTATTGCTCAGCTTGCAATAGTTCCGTTCCTCGCGGCAGAGTACGAGCTTGCAGACGAGCTCTCTGATACCGTACGCGGCGAGGGCGGCTTCGGCTCTACGGGTACCAAGTAATGTATAGTACAAATAAAAGGCCCTTACGATCATTGAATGCTCGTAAGGGCCTTTTATTCATCATTGAAGGATCTTTATTCAAATCTGATCCTTTGTATATTCTACAATATCACATATATCGCATTCAAGCGCAGTACAGATGCGGTCTAAAATATAAGCATCGTAGCGTACTACTCTATTTTTATAGTAGCGATCAATGGTTTGGAATTTTACTTCGGTGCGCTTTGCCAGCTCATAGCGCGTTATACCGCATTTATCCAAATATTTGTCAAGCTTTAATCTAACCATAAGCAACTATCTTTCAAAATATTCCTTCGTAAAATAAATATCCTTTTTCGGTATTGTAAATTCCTTACCGTTCAGGTATTCGAGCGCGGTTGGCTCGCCCTTGAAGGAGAAGCGGAGCTTGTAGGAGTAAAGCGCCTGATATTTGTATCCGCGCTCTCTGTCGATCTTGTTGATGCCGTATTTTCCGTCACCGATAAGTGGGTGTCCGATGTGCGCCATATGCGCGCGTATCTGATGGGTTCTGCCCGTTAGGAGCTCGACCTCGATAAGGGCAGAGTCGCCCCTCTTGGCAATAACCTTGTACTTGGTGATTATGTTCTTTGCGCCGCGCGGCGGATTTTTGTCATACACCTTGACGAGGTTGCTTTTTTCATCCTTAATAAGATAGCCGTACAGGGTGTCCTCGCTCTTTTTCGGCACGCCGTGTATCGCCGCAAGGTAAAACTTGTCAATCTCGCGGTTCTTTATCTTCTCATTCATAACGCGCAGTGCCTCGGCCGTCTTTGCCGCAATGACTATACCGCCCGTATTGCGGTCTATACGGTTGCAGAGGGCAGGGGTAAAGCTCTGCTCGTTCTGCGGATCGTACTCGCCATTTTGATATAGGTACGCAAGTATATGCGTGATCAGCGTGTTTGTAGAGCCGCTCTCGTCCTCGTGCACCGAAACGCCGGGGCGTTTATCAAGGAGCATAATGCTCTCGTCCTCGTACACGATCGACAGCTTCGGCGTTATCCTCGCAAGCGAGCCGTCGTCAACCTCACGCTCAAAGAACTCCTCGGCAAGGAAGCATTGTACCGTATCTCCCTCGCACAGCACGGTGCTGATCTCGGCGCGCTTTCTGTTGACCTTGATCTTCTTTGTGCGTATCGATTTGTATAAAAGTCCCGTCGGCAACTCAAGCGTCTTGGTGATAAACTTGTCAAGGCGCTGGCCGGCGTCGTTTTTTCCAATTTTAAGCTCGCGCATTACTTCGTTCCGAATATTCTGTCGCCCGCATCGCCGAGTCCGGGTACGATATAGGCGTGATCGTTGAGCCTTTCATCAAGTGCGGCGGTGAATATGTCAATGTCGGGGTGCGCCTCCTGCACCTTTTTAACACCCTCAGGTGCCGAGACAAGGCACATCAGGCGGATGTTTGTAGCGCCCTTTGCCTTTACCATCGTTATCGCATCAGCGGCCGAGCCACCTGTTGCCAGCATCGGGTCAACGATTATAACGAGTCTGTTTGCGATATCGGGCGGCATCTTGCAGTAGTATTCGACGGGCTCGTGCGTTTCGGGGTCACGGTACAGACCGATATGGCCGACTCTCGCAACGGGCACAAGACGGAGCAGGCCGTCCACCATTCCGAGTCCTGCGCGCAGGATGGGCACTATGGCCAGCTTCTTGCCTGCGATCCTCTTGCAGGTTGCCTTGCATATGGGGGTGGTGATCTCAATGTCCTCAAGGGGCAGATCGCGCGTTACCTCGTAACCCATAAGCATTGATATCTCGTCGAGCAGCTCACGGAAATCCTTTGATGCCGTGCCCTTGCTCCTCATTATGGTAAGCTTGTGCTGGATAAGGGGGTGATCGATAATATGAAGTGTGCTCATAGTTTCACGTCCTTTCTTTTTTTCATCTATAATTATACCGCACGGCCGCATCTTTTTCAAGCATTTAAGTGAAAAAACGGGCGAAATATGTGTTTTTTTCTTCAAAATGAACTTTTTTACAAAAAAATAATTCTCTTTTACTTGAAATAAGCCGCCCTTGTGTGTTATACTGAATTTAACTTATAAAAACACAAAGGAGTTTTTACTATGAAAAATCCCGAGCTCGTTATAATGGCCGCAGGTATGGGTAGCCGCTACGGCGGACTCAAGCAGATCGACAAGGTCGATGCCGCAGGCCATATCATAATCGATTATTCCATATATGACGCTATCCGCGCAGGCTTCAAGGACGTTACCTTCATAATCAAAAAGGAGATCGAAAAGGATTTCCGCGAGGTAATGGATGCACACCTTGCAGGCAAGGACGTTAAC
>CAZQTN010000083.1:0-8055 GCA_964596195.1 uncultured Ruminococcus sp. | reverse complement strand
CAAGAAAGAATGCACAGAAGGGCGCGAGAGAAATGTTCGCAGCTGTTTGTGTAGAGTGCGGTAAGGATTGCCAGGTTCCCTTCAAGCCCACCGAAGGTAAGCCTGTTTACTGCAGCGAGTGCTTCGCAGCAAAGAGAGCTCCCCAGGAATAATCCCTTAGGATCTGAAAAAGTCCGCCATCACGGCGGACTTTTTCATTTTGCAACGAAAAGAATAAACGATCAGGAAGAGCGTTCGTAGGGACAGGCGTCCTCGACTGTCCTGGAAAACAAAACGTAATTTGACGGAGATTGTTTTCTTATATGCGATTATCTTAAATTTTATCAACACACCTTGAACACTCCGCCGCTTTATGCTAAAATAATAGTAACGAAAACCCGATCGGAAAACGCAAATTAAGCGCAATGCTCGATATGACTCTTGCCGAGTTCGAGACTGCAAATGAAACGAGCTTCTTCTCAATGCTCAAATACTATGGCGAAAGCACCACTGTTGATGCACTTGATGCAAAGGTTGACGTTAACTTCGAGGGCGTGTTCCGCCTCGCTTCCGTAAAAGCTGACCTCAACGTTCCCTTCATCATCTCCGTAAATGCCGATAACGTTGTGGTAAACGACGGTCTGCCGGATGTGGTTGATGAATTTAATGTGATGACAGCAATTAATAATAGACCAAAGCCGGGGGGCGCAGAATGCGCCCCCCGGGCCCTTTTTTATATCCTCATTCGACTAAAATATATAAAAAAATATATTTTTTTAAAATACCTATGTACAAACCCGAAATTATGTGCTATAATTTATAGGTAAAAATGGACTCAAATACCCTTTTAACAGCTGAAGGGAGATGCTATTATATATGGATTACAAGCACACAAATAAGAATAAAGGCAAGGGTAAGCCCTACCGTAGCTCCGTAGGGGCAAACGGACGGAGTGGCCGTCCTTGCGAATCGCCCGAAACGGTAAGCGAGTGCGTAGTAAGCGGCCGTAACGCCGTCCGCGAGCTGCTTGCCGCCGAGCGCGATATAGATAAAATATACGTCACCTCAGGTGAGCGCGAGGGCTCTATAAAGCTTCTTATAGCGCAGGCTATGGAGCGTAAGATCCCCGTTATAACCGTGGACAAAACTAAGCTCGACGCTATGTGCGCGGGTGCCCGTCATCAGGGTATCGTCGCCATGGCCGCAGAGCATAACTACTCGTCCGTCGATGAAATACTTGCATATGCCGAAGAAAAGGGTGAGAAGCCCTTTGTGATCATTCTCGACGGCGTTGAGGATCCTCACAACCTCGGCGCTATAATCAGAAGCGCCGAGTGCCTCGGTGCTCACGGTGTCATCATTCCCAAGCGCCGCGCCGTAGGTCTCACCCCCACCGTTGCCAAGGCCGCCGCAGGTGCAACCGAGCACGTCAGAGTTGCCAAGGTGACCAATATCGCCCAAGCGATAGACGAGCTTAAGGATCGCGGCCTGTGGATATACGCCGCAGATATGGGCGGCTCCGAATATTATAACACCGACCTTACAGGCAGCTGTGCCATCGTCCTCGGCAGCGAGGGCTCCGGTATATCCCGTCTGGTTAAGGATAAGTGTGATTTCACCCTGTCTATACCGCTTCACGGTATGGTCAATTCAATGAACGTTTCCTGCGCCGCGGCAGTCCTCTTTGCCGAGGTCGCAAGGCAAAGATATCTGAAGGGAGGTAAGTGATTTGGACGATAAAGAAATCAAGCTCGAATTTACCGTAGAAGAGCACGATAGCGCTCTGGTTTTTGAAACCGAGAAGAAAAAGACGGCCGAGCGCCCCGCGCCCCAGCCGAAGAAGGAAAAGTCCGAGCTTTCCGTACCCGATAAGTTTACCGTAAATCCGAAATACGGCGGTGTCCCCGAAAAGAAGGAGACACAAGCGACCGATAAGTCCGCAAAGGCAGAAAAGCGCAAGAGCGCCGACGGCCCCATTATCGTCCGTGAGGAGCCTGCCGTCCGTACCACCTACGTTCCCAGGTTCACCGAGGTCAGCGAAACGTATAAGATCGCAGATCCAAGCGCCCCTCGCACCCCCACGGTAAAGCGCCCGAAGCCGGAGGTCGTTGTCGTAAAAACGGAGGAGCCTGAGGCTGATCCCACTGCCGAGACCGACGAGAGCACCGAAATTGAAGATGCTACTCTCGTCACCGTAGGCGCACCCGCGCCCGAAACCTACGATATACAGTCCACCGTATTCAAATTTGAAAAGCCCGAGCCCAAGGAGGATATATATACTCCCGATCCTATACCCGAGGAGCCCGTGGAGGAGGCAGAGGAGGAGCTCGCTCCCCTCGATCCCATTCCCGAGACACCCAAGGATTACGTAATGCCCGATCCCGTGGCACAGAGTGAGAATACCGCGCTCGCCACCCGTGAGGTAGGCCTCGCCGCCCTCGAGTCGCTCGACAACGTCGGTGACGAAACCGACGATAAGGCAAAAAAGAACAGGGATTTTGCACAGCAGGCGCAAAGAGATTCCTTTAAGGATAAATTCCTTGACGGAATAATGTCGATAAAGGTTCGTTTGTTTACCTCTCTCGCCATTCTTCTTATACTTCTCGTGGTCGAAAATCTTTGGCTCTTTGGGGTTGATATCCCCGCCGTAATAGGTGTCACCACCATCCCGGGCGCTATGGCGATACTCGATGCGATCTTTGTCGCATGCCTGTTCGTCCTCGCTCTGCCTGAAATTATCGTCGCAATTCATAAGCTTTTTCTTCGACGCGCCGTACCTGAGCTGTTCGTGCTTGCTGCCGCGCTCGTCGACGTTGCGTATACGGCCGTCGTTTGCGCGACTGCCCCCGTGAGGTACCCCCTCTTCGGACTTCTTTTCTCTCTCCTTTCGATAAGCGCGATAGTCGCCGCTCTCTTTAAAAAGCTTGCCGACTTCTCCAACTTCAAGATGATCTCGCAGGGCGGAGAAAAGAAAATAGTAGACCGCAAGCTTACCCGTACGCTCCCCGAGGAGAACCTCGCCGTGGACGGTAAGGTTGAGGGCTACAAGTCCAAGACTGCACGCGTATTCCGCACTGCCTTCGTTGCCGACTTCTTTAAGCGTAGCGGCAAGTGTGCGGAGAATTCCGGCGGCGTGGTAGTTATCCTTGCCGCATCCTTCGGCCTTGCATTCGTTGCGGCCGCTGTCGCGTTCTTCATTCCGAGTACCTATTCGCCCCTTATGGCCGCTATGATGACATTCGCATCCGTCTTTTTGCTCGGTATGCCTGCCTTCTCCATTCTGCTTCATAAGATCCCGTTTTATCATTCGGTAAAGCAGGCAGAAAGCGAAAACAGCGCAATAATAGGTGAGAGCTCACTCTATGATTATTACGGCGTTGACGTCGTCACCTTCCACGATACCGAGGTGTTCGGCGACGAGGACGTTAATCTTCAGCGTATTATGCTCTACGGCAGAAGCGAGAATCTTGAAAAGGCTATGAACCAGATGTCCGCGGTATTTGCCGTAGTCGGCGGCCCCCTTAAGAATATGTTTGCCGATGCACTTGATCATATGCCCACCACTGCCACTCGCGTCCGTATTGAGGACGAGGGCATCGTTGCCCGTGTCGACGGTGTAGAGGTCAGGGCGGGTACGCTTGAATATATGGTCAAAAACGGTATCAAGATCCCCTACGATCCGGGTAAGGAGAGCTCTGCGCTCTTCTCGACCAAAATTATGTACGCCGCCGAAAACGGCGAGGTATACGCCAAGTTCTACATTCGTTACACGCTCTCCGAGGACTTCACTATGATCCTCCCCGCGCTTGCCGACGACGGTGTTATACCGCTTATATACACCCGTGATCCCAACGTAAACGCTGAGCTGCTCCGCACCCTTACCGCCGGAATGGATTCCATTCGCGTGCTTAAAAAGCAGACCCTCCCCGACGGAGAGGACAAGCTTTATCACAGGGTCAGCGCAGGCATCGTTACCACGGGCTCAAAGACCGACGTTATCAGTATGCTTCTCCTTTCAAAGAAGTACGTCAGATTGCAGCAGCGCCTCTCAATAGTCGAGCTCTTGGCTATGGCGGTCGGCGCGACGCTTGCCGTAGTTCTCGCTCTTAGCGGAATGATGGTAGTGCCGTCCCTGGCGCTCGCGGTATGGCAGCTTGCGTGGTGCGGCGTAATGCTCTTTATGAGCTACCGTACTCTGAAAACGTCAAAGGACAAAAATAAACAGGATTAAAGAATAAGGCGAACAGTTTTTGTTCGCCTTATTCCTAAGGATAAAAATGAAGCTTTGCGAAAAACCAAATATTTCCTCCGTACTTAAATCCGTGCAGAAGCCGGGTCGATACATCGGCGGAGAATATAACAGCATTATCAAAAATAAGGATGAGGTGAAGTGCCGCTTTGCATTTGCCTTTCCAGACACCTACGAGATAGGAATGTCTAACCTCGGTGTGCGCATCCTCTACGATGTTATCAATAAGGATAAAGACGTGTGGTGTGAGCGCGTTTATGCTCCTTGGATCGATATGAAAGAAAAGATGGAGCAGTATAATATCCCCCTCACCGCCGTTGAAAGCGGTGACGAGCTCCGCGAGTTCGATATGGTCGCATTCACGCTCCAGTACGAGCTCTGCTATACCACAGCTCTCCAGATGCTCCGCCTTGCCGGCATTCCCCTGTGGGCAAAGGATAGGACAGAGGATACCCCCATCATCATCGGCGGCGGTCCCTGCGCCTACAATTCCGAGCCCGTTGCTGAGTTTTTCGACCTCATCAATATCGGTGAGGGCGAGGAGGTTCTTCTCGAAATATGCCACCTCTATAACGAAATGAAGGACAACGGCACCTACACCCGCGCCGGATTTCTTCGCGCCGCCGCAGGCATTGAGGGCGTCTATATTCCCTCACTCTACGAGGTCACCTACAATGATGACGGTACCATAAAGGCGTACACTCCGCTTTATCCCGACGTTCCCGCAAAAATAAAAAAGCGCATCATCGCCGATCTTGATACCGTATCCTATCCCGAAAAGCTCGTAATGCCGTATATCGAAACCGTGCACGACAGAATAGTCCTTGAGATATATCGCGGCTGCATACGTGGCTGCCGCTTCTGCCAGGCTGGAATGGTATACCGCCCCATAAGGGAGAAATCCCCCGAGGTGCTTAACAAGCTCGCAAGATGCCTCTATGACAACTCCGGCTACGAGGAGATATCCCTTATCTCCCTTTCCATCAGCGACTACTCGCGCCTGCGCGAGCTCACCGACTCGCTCCTGTCCTGGACTGATGAGGAAAAGGTCAGCCTTTCGCTCCCCTCGCTCCGCATCGACAGCTTCTCCGAGGAGCTGATGCAAAAGGTTTCCAGCGTACGCACGGGCGGTATCACCTTTGCCCCCGAAGCAGGCACCCAGCGCCTGCGCGACGTTATTAATAAGAACGTCTGCGAGGAAGACCTTATGCGCTCGGTCGGCATCGCATTCCGCGGCGGCAAGAGTAACGTTAAGCTCTACTTCATGGAGGGACTCCCCACCGAAACGCTTGAGGATATCAAGGGCATTGCCGACCTCGCCTCAAAGGTAGTAGGGCAGTATTACAAGCTTCCCAAGGAACAGCGCCCCCGCGGTGTTGGCGTAACCATAAGCGTCTCCTGCTTCATACCCAAGCCGTTTACCCCATTCCAATGGGAAAAGCAGGATACCTACGAGTCCTTGATAGAAAAGCAGGAGTATCTTAAAACCTGTATAACCGATAAAAAGAAGATCAGATACACCTATCACGAGGCCAAGGAGTGCATAATCGAGGCCGTCCTTGCTCGCGGTGACCGCCGTGTCGCTCCTGCCATTGCTCTTGCCGTAGAGGAGGGGGCAATATTCGATGCGTGGGACGAGTGCTTCGATTACGACAGATGGATGGACGTATTCGCCCGTACGGGAGTTGACCCCGATTATTACACCACTCGCGGCTTCGGCCTTGACGAGGTGCTTCCGTGGGATATCATTGATTGCGGTGTTACCAAGTCTTACCTGATTCGCGAGAGGGAAAGGGCGTATAACGAAAAGACCACCCTCTCTTGCGCAGAGCATTGCAACGGCTGTGGCGCTGATAAGCTCGGCGGCAAAAACCGCTGGTGCCGCTCCTGTAAAAACGGAGGTGATACGAATGAATAATAATACACCCATCAACCTCCGCGTAAAATTCAAAAAGGTGGGCAATCTGCAATACGTCTCCCACCTTGATCTCGTCCGCACGATGCACAAGATAATCGTGCGCTCCAAGCTGCCCCTCTGGTACACCGAGGGCTTTAATCCGAAGCCTAAAATGGTCTTCGCCGCCCCTCTGTCCATAGGCACCGAGAGCCTCGTTGAATTTATGGATCTTCGCCTTAGCGAGCGTATCGATCCCGCTGCGGCTGTCAAGTCCCTCAACGCCAATATGACCGACGAGCTCGTCGTGCTTGATGCCTATTATCCCGACTCCAAGCTCACCGATCTCAAATGGCTCTCCTACGTTATAAATATCAACACCGTCGGTGCATCGCCCGAGCTTGCCGAGTCCTGCAACAACGCACTCCGCGCAGACTCTATGCCCGTAGCAAAGAAGCAAAAGCCCGACGATACAATGGACATCAAGCCTCTTATCAGATCGGCAAGCGCGGTTTACGACTCGGGCAGCATTCGCATCGATTGCGTGCTCTCCGCCGACGCATCCGCATTCCTTAACCCCGAGTACGTCGTCAAGTACCTGCGCTCCGCGTGCGGTATCCTCTCGTGCGAGAATCTTCTTGCCGAGAGTTATTCCATACTTCGCCGCGGCGCATATGCCGCCGATATGAGCGAATATCGCTAAAATATACTCTCAATATTTATACCCGAAAGTCGCCTCATGTGCTCCAGCGAGCACTTAAGGCGGCTTTTTATTACCGTCACGCTATCCTCGTCACCCGCCTTCACAGCACCTATCAGCTCCGCAAATGCGAGCTCGATATTCATCATATCCTCGTGGTCTACCGTCAGACTGATGTACGCCTCCATCCTCTTGAATTCCTCGAATATCTGCTCGTATTCGTTCGTCTCGGCCACCTCTACGCTCTCTATAAGATGGCCGATCATCCACCTCACGGCTATCGAGTTGACCACGACTGCCACAAGCGTAAGCACCAGCAGCACCGCCGCTATTCGTACACTTTTCATTTTTCTTCCTTTTTAATTATATTAACGTTGTTACGGTCGTCCACGCTCATATACAGCACGTCCTTTCTTGTGAGTCCGCGCCGTCCGAGCTCCGCCTCTGTTTTTTCGCGCGAGAACCTCTCGCCCCCGAATTCCGGGTCGTTGAACTCACCGTCAATTATCAGCACGTGTGAGATCTCATCTCTGCCTCTTTGCAGTATGGATATCTTTCCGCTCTGCTCGAGCACCGCGTATTCAACGAGCGCAAGATCGCCAATGCTTTGTGATCGCATTTCCGAGAGGAATTCGTTGAGCGATATGCGGTTCTCCTGCAGGGCATCCTGGTCGAGCACACCCTTGTATACAAGAAACACCGACTCCCCCTCAACACACCTCTTAAGCCTTGCTGACCTCGTTTTTGCGTATGATATCAGTATCTCTAATGATAATATAAATAAAATAGGTATGATAGCGTTGAGCAGGGGGATATCAGGGTCGTCGATCGGGATCGCCGCTATTTCCGATATCAACAGGGTAGAGACAAGCTCGCTCACGTCAAGCTCTCCTATCTCTCTTTTTCCCATAAGCTTCATCGCTACTGACAGCAGTACATAGACGATAAGTGTTCGTGTAAATATGGCAACCATTACCTCGTCACCCCCTTCTGCTACTCATTATTGTAGAAAAAACGAAAAAAATTCAAAAAACTTTTGAAAACCTATTGACTTTTGCTTTTTTAGGTGTTATAATATGAAAGCTACTCTGCGAAGAAGGACAAGTTTTTCGCAAAATAGTACTCCGGGTTTTGCGAAAGCAAAAGCTCGCGCGATGACCACCTTAGGTGGGAATCGACTTGATCATTGAAAATTGAACAACATTGAAATTTTTTAGCACTGAAAAGTGCGAA
>CAZQTN010000082.1:0-8424 GCA_964596195.1 uncultured Ruminococcus sp. | reverse complement strand
GCGGCAAAGGCACTCCGCAACAGAAGAAGCGTTATGCTTGAGCCCATGAGCGCATACGAGAGAAGAATCATTCACTCCGAAATCCAGGGCATCGAGGGTGTTTCCACCAACTCCGTTGGCTCTGACAACAACAGAAAGATCGTTATTTTCCTCACCGACAAGAGACCTAAGGGCATCTTCGAGGAGAAGGAGAACGAGGAAGTCGCAGCACAGACCGTAGAGGAGGTCGCAACCGAGGACGCAGTCGAGGAAGCAACCGAGGCTACCGAAGAGGTTTAATGGCTTACGGCTCCACAATAGCAGCAATATCCACCCCGTCCGGCAAGGGCGGGGTTGCGATTATCCGCGTGAGCGGTGACGAGGCGATAAGCATCGCCTCACGCGTATTCTTTCCCAAGAGCAAGAAGGCTGTCTGCGAGCTGCCCTCTCGCGTGCAGTCGTACGGAGATATTCTGTACGGCGGCGAATATATCGACGACGGTATGCTGACGGTGTTCCGCGCCCCCCGATCCTACACAGGTGAGGACGTGGTTGAGATAAGCTGTCACGGCGGCATTCTCGTCACGCGCACGGTGCTTGAGGCACTGCTTTCGGCAGGTGCCGTGCCCGCAGAGGCGGGCGAATTTACGCGCCGTGCATTTATAAACGGCAAGCTTTCACTCACCGAGGCTGAGGCGGTCGGAGATCTGCTCGAAGCGAAAAGCCGCGAGCAGATAAGACTGTCGTCGGGTGCATCCCGTGCGAAATTATCGGGCGCAATAGCCGATATAAGAGGTAGTCTTACAGAGCTGCTCTCATCCACCTATGCACGCATAGATTACCCCGACGAGGATCTCGGCGACTTTACGAACGAGGAGAGCCTTGAGAGGCTCCATGCGGTGAAAAATTCGCTCCTGCGCCTTATATCGACCTACCCGACGGGCAAGGCGATAAGCGAAGGCATCAAGACCGTAATATGCGGAAAGCCCAACGTCGGCAAAAGCACGCTGTATAACGCCGTGCTCGGCGAGGATGCGGCGATAGTCACCGACGTTGAGGGCACGACGAGAGATATTTTGTGTCGCTCGGTGCCCCTTGGCAGAGTTGTGCTAAACCTCTCCGACACCGCCGGAATACGCGACAGCGAGCGCGCCGACGAGGTAGAAAAAATAGGAATAGACCGCACCCGTGCGGCAATTTCCGAGGCTGAGCTGATAATTTCGGTGTTCGACGGCTCGCGCGCGGCGGACTCCGAGGACGGGGCGTTAATCGAGCTGCTCTCCGAGATCAGCTGCCCCAAGATCGCGATTATCAACAAATGCGAGCTTGAAGAAAAATTCGACCGTGGGGCGCTTGGCGACGGCTTTGCCTACGTGATCGAGGCCTCGGCAAAAGCCCGCGAGGGCGAGCTGATCGAGAGGCTCTCGGCGGCGGTATCCGCCCTTTTCACGGACGAGAAAATATCCGTCGGCAACGAAGCGGTGATATCCTCCGCAAGGCACAACGCTTCCCTCACCCGTGCGCTTTCGTTCGTCGAGGCGGCGATAGCGGCGTACTCATCGGGCGTATATACCGACGCGGCATCATCCGAGGTTGAGCGCGCGCTCGGCGCGATAGCCGAGATCGACGGCCGTGCCGTATCCGAAGAGGTCGTCAGCGACATCTTCTCAAAATTCTGCGTAGGTAAATAGGCTATGGAAAATAAGAGATTTGCAAAAAACGACTCAGGCTTTATATGCAAGAATTGCGACCGTGAGGTACTGCCACTCGGCTACACCTCGCGCAATCATTGCCCCTTCTGCCTCTGCTCTCTGCACGTGGATATAAGCCCCGGCGACAGAGCAAACGAGTGCGGCGGAATCCTGCGCCCGATACGCGCCCTGCCCGACCCGAAGCGCGGATATATCATAGTCCACCGCTGTGACAGGTGCGGCGAGGTCGTGCGCAACAAGGCGGCACACGAGGCAAAGGTACAGCCCGATGACACCGATCTTATTATCAAGCTCACCGCAGGAAGCATATAAATAAAAAGGGTATTTACAAACCCGTATTCTTATGATAAAATATAAGTATCAACCCGAAAGGAGTAATACATAATGGCAAAGAAGTCTAGCCGCGATTATTTTGGCCTTTCCAGAATAGTCAGCATCATCCTTGCGATCATTCCGATCACCTCCGCAGTTTGCGGTATCGTCACCAGATTTATGGAGGGACAGATCCTCGCAGGTATTCTTCGTATCGTCCTTGGCTGGAACGTTATCTACGTTCTTGACCTTATCTGGATGATCCTCTTCGGTAGAACTTTCAGACTCTGGATACTTATCTAAAAGCAACAAAAATACCGGGCTCGGTGAGCTCGGTATTTTTTTGTTTATTCAACTTCGGTTGCGGCTGCCTTTGCAAGCTCTCTTTCCTTCTGCATCTTCTTAACGACGGTGTTAAGATACAGGAGTGAGATGGCCACGAAGATAACGCCAAGAACCGAAATGACCTGCTGTGCGTATACGTTCATGCCAAGGAAGGTATTGCCGTTATCCTGAATATAGGAAACGAGGAAGCCGACGATTATCGTAGCGAAGAAGCCGGAGAAGCCTGCCATTGCGTGCTGGAGCGCAATCGCAACGACGCGTTTTTCGGGCTCAACGAAATCGTAGATGAGGTTAGTACCTGCGCTGTTTATACCACCCATTGAAATAGCATAAAGTACGTAATAAATGGTATACATTACCTTGCCGTTTGCGGGCACGGTGAACACGTTTACGGCATACGCTACCATAACTATAACGTAGCATATATTAAGCATTCTCGTAAAGGAGTGCTTATCCGCATATTTGCCAAGTGGGCGCGAAGCAAGAGAACGCGCGATGGCATACGCCGCGGAGAGTATGGATACGAACGTCATCGAGAAGCCGAGCTCCTTGATGGTGTACGTGCCGTAGAAGGGATAGGTGGAGTAGAGGGTTATGTACCAAAGCACCGATACGAGAATAACCTTAAAGATCTTTTTGTCGCGTATGATCTCGCCCGCCATTTTCAAGACGGGAATATGCTCGATCTTCTCGGGCACCTTCTCCTTGGTGAGAAGGAGAGAAACGGTATTTATAACCGTAAGGCCAAGAACGCCAACTGCACAGAAGATAAACGCGCCGTGGAGATTACCGTTTGCCTCGCAGGCGTCTATAACAAGACCGACGACGAAGGAGAATATCATACCGCCGACGAGAGATACGATCTCCTTAAGTGCGGTAAAGCGACCACGCTTATCATCGTCAACGAGTGCCATATGCCAATCTATCTTGGCAGGGCCGGCAACGTTGAGAAGAATGTGCGCCATAAGAAGCATTACGACGAAAAGAACCGTCTTGACCGTCGTTGATATCTCGAAAAACGGGATAACGTAAACGAACGCAAAGCAGAGCTGATTTATAACGCTCATTACCGTTGTCCAAATCTTTACGGGGCGCTTGTTGATTAAGAATATCGCAAAAAGCTGAAAACCGAAGCCGAGAGATACGAACGAGTTAAGAATACCGGTAACTGCATCGGGAATGCCGATGTCACTAGTCAGCTTTGCAAGATAAGAGCCGATAACGAGCAACGACACGAAATATTCGAGCGCCGCCGTAGTGATCGTAAACGCTCGGCTCGACCTGTAAATGTCCTTTTTCATTTTATTTATTTCCACCTTTCAGGGCTCTCGTCCTGTATTCCTTAGGCGAGAGGCCAATATGTGATCTAAATATTTTTGAGAAGAAATGATTGTCGGTGTAACCCACCATAGCGCCGATATTTCCAATGGAAAGGTCGGTTGACGAAAGGAGCGTGCACGCATGCTCGAGGCGTAGACTTGTTATAAGCCCGGTCGGCGAGGTGCCCGTTTGCGCACGGAAAACAGCGTTATATCTCGAAACGCTCAGACCATCCATTGCTGCAAGGTGCGGTACCCTTATGTCGTCGGTGTATGACGCCTTTATATATGCCAGCGAACGCTCTATCGGAGAGCGGCGTTTCCCTGCCGTCCTTGAGCGCGCAAGGGCAATCAAGGCTCTTTTAACTGCCACGCCGGCGACAAGATCGCGGAACTCGTCATCCTCGGTGTAGGCAGTGAATATCTCGGCAAAGGCCTCTGCCGCCGCATCGGAGTACCCCGCAGTATAAATGGTCGCGCTCTCAGAAAGACCGAGGGCGTGTAACGTTTTCTTTACCTCGGAGCCTGTAAAATGCGCATAATAGTAGGATATGGCACCTTCGTCTGAGAAGGTGTATTTATACTTATATCCCGGCGGAAAAATGATAAAATCGCCAACCTCGGCGATAGTATCGCCACCGTTTAGATTCACCGACAGCCTGCCCTCAATTATATACATAAGATAGTAATCGGAGCGGCCGGAAGTGTTGTAGGTGGTGAAAGGCCTTGAAATGCTTACCGTACCCGAGCAGTTCACCATAAACGGCCACTCGTCCGAGGCACGGCTGTTCCTATTCAAGCCGTCATTTTGCCTATCATCAAAGAATAAGCAAGAGAAAGATCTCATTTTCTCCCTCGCAATTAAAAAATACAATAATCAAGGCAAAAACCCGTGAAAAGCTTTTGCCGTGAACTAGTATACTACATAGCTTACGAAAAGTCAAGCGCAAAAGCACAAAAACTTCGACTTTTTAAAAGCGGAGCAAATTGTAGTAATTACAAGGAAAAAACTCGTGCAAAAGCAAGAGCGGCGAGCCTTTAAGCTCGCCGCTTGAGTCGTTATTATCCCTTGTATCCCCAAACTACCGGATGTTTGCAAATATTCCACGTAGATTGCCAACTCTGTGGCTGACTCTCTGCCTCGCAGTAAACTGTAATATTGTCACAGTCACCAAATGCATTATAACCGATGCTTTTAACGCTATTCGGTATAACTATGCTCTTGAGACTCGGACAGGACGTAAAAGCATAACCATCTATATGTTGAACTCCATTCAAAATCTTCACGTCGGAAAGACTGTCACACTCGGAGAAAGCCTTATGACCAACATTCTTTACACTACCGGAAATAACCACGTTTTTTAATGCTTTACATCTAAAGAATGCAGACTCTCCTATATCTGTTACAGTATTCGGGATAGTTATGTCAGTAAGGCTCGTGCAAGAGACAAACGCGCTCTCGCCTATAATTCTCAAGCCATCCATAATAGTCACGGAGGAGAGGCTTGTGCAATTTGAAAACGTAGCATAACCGATTCTTTCTACGTTGCCGGGTATAATCACGCTTTGAATTGACGTGCAATATTGAAATGCATAACTTTTTATCCTAGTTACACTATTTGGAATCGTTATATCAACAAGGGCCTTGCATCCGTAGAAGGCGTTCAATCCAATGACCTTCACGCTTTCGGGGAGCGTTATCTTCACAAGGGCGGTGCACTCTCTAAAACCATCATCTGCAATTTCAGTCACACTTTTTCCCTCATAGATACCCGGAATAACTATATGCTCTACCTCTGTTGCCGTACCGACGGAAACGCTATAAGTACCATCGAGAAGCTCGGTGTACTCAAGCCCCTCTGTCGGCGGAGGTGGGGGTGTAGGCTCCGGCTCTGTTTCGCCGCACGACGCAAAACAGATCATCATTGCTAAAACCAGCAAAAACAAAGCTATTATCTTTTTCATTGTAGTTCCTCCCCTATGAAGATTTTTATACTTTTGTACTTTTATATTATCACATATGCCCGCGCTTGTCAATAGACGTCAGTTCGCGCATAATCAAGGGAATTTTATTTTTTCAAAATCTATTGACTTTTTATTTCGTGGATGCTATTATGTCCTTAACGAATAGCAACGATGAAGATTTCGAGGATGAAATTTCTTCAGGGCGGTGCACCCGACGTCAGCACCGTATAAAACAAAAATCAGATCTTCAGGAGTGCTGTTTTAAAAATGAAAAATACAAGCCGCATCGGTGCAGATTCGTACGCGGTCAGCCGCGTTATGTACATTATCGAGGCTCTGTTCGAGAACTTTATAACTATGTTGTCAAGCGGCGCATATCTGGCGAAGCTGACCACCACGATCGGTATATCCGACAGCGTGACGGCGATACTCGCGGCGATAACGTCGCTCTCATCGGTGTTTCAGATCGTGTCGATCTACCTCGCGCATAAAAGGCCGATCAAGCCGATCGTCGTGCCTATGCAGATAATCTCGCAGGTGATGTTTGCGGGGCTGTACGTCATTCCCCTCATAGGCTTTGACTCTGGCGCGGTGGCGGTGCTGTGCATCGTTATCGTTCTTGCCAACGCGCTTAAAAGCATCTCGTCGCCCCTTAAGGTCAATTGGTTTATGTCGCTCGTAGATGCGAAAAAACGAGGCTCTTATACCGCGATCCTTCAGATCGTTTCGATTATAGGAGCGATTTTTTTCTCTCTCGGTGCGAGCAGCGTAATAGACTATTTTGATGCAAAGAACGATATGAACGGCGCATTTACGACGCTGAGCATCACGATACTCGTGCTCGTTATTTTCTGCAACGTACCGTTTATCTTCTCCAAGGAAAAGAATGAAATAGGCGAGAAGCACCCGTCGCCATTCCTCTCGCTTAAGGATCTGCTCGGCAACAAAAAGTTCGTTCGAGCGGTTGCGATATTCGCAATTTACAGCTTGGCATCAAGCATAGGAACTTCGTTCCTTGGTACGTATCAGATCAAGGAGCTTGGCTTCTCAATGACGTTCATAGCCTTTATCGACGTGATAATAAATGTGGTACATATAGCTGCACTTGCGATATTCGGCAGGCTGTCATTCCAGCTTCCGTATCGCTTCGTTATCCGCATAGGATATCTGATAGCCATCGGTACGTATGTGTCGCTCATCTTCACAACGACCTCAACGGGCGCGGTGCTCTTTACGATGTACCGACTGTTCAGCACGGTCTACTCGAGCGCCATAGCGGTTAGCCAAAGGAACTTTCTGTTCGAGATCTGCCCGCCTGAGGAGCGCACGAGCGCTATATCCATATTCACTATAGCAACCGGCATTATCAGCTTTCTTGCCACTGTTGCCACCACACCGTTCTTCAACTACGTGCAGGCGCACGGTGTGACCGTCTTCGGAGTCAGCGTCCACGCACAGCAGATACTCGCCGCCATAAGCCTTGCCCTTGTCATAATAGTAAATATCCTTTGGAACGCATCGTACAAAAAGCTCGAGGCGACAGAGGATTATATGTAATAAAAAACCTTCTCCAACGAGTGAAGGTGGACCGCAACAGCGGTGGATGAGGTGTTACCGGTACAAAACCAACTCCTCATCCGTCAGGCTTCGCCTGCCACCTTCTCCCACAGGAGAAGGCTTTTTTACCAAATGATTATAAGTATCACAAGGGCTAAAAGAAGTGACACGCCCCCCACTATAAGGGTCAAAACCGAGGATCTGTTAAACTCGGTCTTGTGCTCGGCACGCTTGACAAGTCGTGCCGAGCGCATAGCGCTTATGATTGGCTTATAAAGCAGCATTGCAAGAGCGCTGTTCATAAGAGTTTTTGCAAAATTGAAGGGCAAGAGAACGGTCGGTATCATATCAATGACGACCTCACGCGGTGCGCCCGAATACAGGGGAACGATCAGGGGGTTGAGCGCGACCATAACAGCGGTGGTGGCGACGGTCGTCACGGCAAAGCCGATAATTGCGCCGTTGAAGGTCTTGCGGTATTTATATATGAGTGAAACCGTGAGGGAGAACGTGGCGGAGGATACGAAGTTCATAATAAGTCCCCAAACGCCCGTCGTGCTGATAGTGATAAACTCGATAAACGCAACTATAAGCGCTATCACGGGCGCGGCTATCGGGCCGTAAACGAACGAGGCTATCGCTATAACGGCATCCTTTGCATCTATGGAAAGGAAGCCTGCGACGTTGGGTATGAGCTTACAAATAAAGGTGGTTATGTAAGCGAGGGCGGCAAACACGCCGATGCCGCATATTTTTTTGATTATCTCGGTTCGTTTGTTCTTAGTACTCATATAATTCCTCCGTTTGGGGAATAAAAAAGCTCACAGCGAATACTGTGAGGCGGGATATGAAAGGCGGCTTTTATAAAGCCGTTTTACATAAACTCTTTTATCATCCGGACTTTACCGTCGGTTGAGGAATCTCACCTCATCGGATCGCGCGGAACTTCTACCGTGTGATTTCGCAGACTATACTGCCGGTATGGAATTGCACCAAACCCCAAAGATATTGTATGTATTTGTATAAAATTTGATGATCACGGGTCATTTTGGTGTTATACCCTACCCCGTGTTAATTTATTTATGCCCGACGAGCCTTACGGCGCGTCGGGCATAAGCTTTCTGTTTTTTCAGAAATTGTTTGGTAATCAGCTAAGAATTAGCCGAGGATCTCACCAACAACGCCCGAGCCAACGGTACGGCCACCCTCACGGATAGCGAAACGAAGACCCTTCT
>CAZQTN010000081.1:0-8458 GCA_964596195.1 uncultured Ruminococcus sp. | reverse complement strand
AAAGTCTTTCAGAAAAGCAGCGTGAGATCATGCGTCTTGTTGCCCTTGGCTACTCCAATCCTGAAATAGCGGAAAAGACGTTTATGTCTGTTTCGGGTGTTAAGCAGGCCATACGGCTCATAAAACATAAAAGCCAGCTTAACGACAGAAAGAAGTTTTCATCCATACTTTGATAGATAGAGATTTTTACTGTTATTTTAAATTTGTGATAAAAACAGCCTCCGAGGTGAAAATCCTTCGGAGGCGTTTTGTTATTCGTTCGGTTTTCGTTTTGGCTAAAGACTACGAAAAAGATATTTTTCTGGGTTTGTCACTAGGATTTGAACTCAAACGGAGTTTGACGTTTACACCCCGAAAAAAGCACTTACTCACTTATTTGGATTTTCGTCGTTTTCATATATCTCATAATCAAGAAGATACATTGAATTTTCTGCATATACGATTCTACCCGTATAGGTGCCGCTAACAATTTTTAAATTTTCGGTAGTTAATATCAGTTCTTCGCCGTCAACTATAAATGACACCTCGGATACATGACCGCCTCGGGTACGGTTTACATACTCATAGGTAAATTCTCCTTCATAAACAATGTACGCATTAGATGTCATATCGGTATTCATCATATAAATTTGTTTGCCCAAAAAATAAAACGGAATCAGAAACAGACAAAAGCATAACAATACACATAGCAGCTTGCTTTTCATACTATTTTCTTTTTTGCTAGCCTTAAGATATCCTAACATAATTAGTACTGCAAGTATAAAAAAGAGTATCGCTAATATGACAGCGATGGCATAACGAAAATTAACTTGTCCTTTGAGAAAATCCGTATATTTTTGATGATCAAGTTCAAGCGAAGTTTTTATCATATCCCCACCACCTTTCCGGGGTTAGTATAGCATAAAATCGTGGGGTTTCAAGGCTTTCGCGCTAAATCACACCGTGGCGTGTATAAATACAGAGTTTGCCGCTCGGGGCGCAGTTTGCAAACATCGTTCCGCTCTTACGAAGGAGAAGTAACATCTCCTCGCCCGGCAAGATACCGCCGACGGCGGTATGCACAGTCTGCTAACTTCGCCTATGGCGAAGGCAGACTCTGCTCGTGTGTCTGCGACCGAAGGTCGTAGTTCCGCTGACAAAGGAAAGAAAAAGCAGACCATCGAATGATGGTCTGCTTTTCTTTGGCAGCGGAACTAGGATTCGAACCCAGACATACAGAGTCAGAGTCTGCTGTGCTACCTTTACACAATTCCGCTAACCGGTGTTCGCCGATTTGGCGCTTGTATATTGTAGCACAGCAAAAGTGGTTTGTCAAGGGGTTTTTGAAAAATAATTGCTAAAGTTATAATGTGTTGCATTTTATAAAAACGCGTGATATAATAAAAACAAAATCTCCTATTTTAAGGACGACCAAATGAAAAAGCTGTTAAAAGAAATACTGACCGAGTGCGCACCCTACTCCAAGGAGGGCGCGGTGGCAACCTATATTCCCGAGCTTGCAAAGGCGGATCCCGATGACTTCGGAATTTGCATAATCTCAAAGGAGGGCAAGATCGACCTTGCGGGCGACTATGACAAGCCCTTCACCGCACAGAGCGTTGTGAAGCCTATAATCCTTCTGCTCGCGCTTGAGGACAGGGGTGCTGACGAGGTTAACAAGCTGTGCGGAGTTGAGGCAACGGGTAAGCCGTTTGACGCGTTCAATTACAGCGACCGCGCGCTGACGAGCGAGCATATAAACCCTATGATAAACGCAGGTGCGATCGCGCTGTGCACGCTTATTAAGGGTGAGAACTACAATATAAAATTCTCCCGCCTGCTTGAGCTTGCGCGTAAGCTTTCGGGCAATGAGGGTCTTACGGTAAACGAAGCGGTGTACCGCTCCGAGAAGGCGACGGGCAACAAAAACCGCGCCCTTGCCTATATGCTTAAGGCATACGGTATGATAGAGGGTGACATCGAGGAGGTGCTGGACGTGTACTTCAAGGCCTGCTCCATACAGGTCGCCTGCCGCGAACTTGCAAACGTGGCCGTCGTGCTGGCAAATCACGGACTCTCCCCTTTTACCGGTGAGCAGATCATAAGCAAGGATCACGCGCGCTACGTAAACGCGATAATGGCAATATGCGGAATGTACGACGGCTCCGGTGAGTTTGCCCTCAAGGTTGGCGTGCCTGCCAAGAGCGGCGTTGGCGGCGGAATTATGGCAAGCGTGCCCGGCCGAATGGGAATAGGCATCTACTCCCCCGCCCTTGACAAAAAGGGCAATAGCATAGCCGGTGTTAAGGCGCTGGAAGTGCTTGACAAGAAATTGGACCTGAGCGTGTTCTAAGACGTGAAAGAGGTCGCTATGCGCAGCTACGTAGACTTTGCGTAGATCAGCGCAGCCAAAAATTTATTTTTCTATTTACTTTTTAATATCTATGTGCTAAAATGGGCGTGTAACCAAGAGCAAAAAGGCTCGAATGGAGATACGCCCATAAAAAATTTTATTCTGCATCTTGAAAATTCAGCAACGGATTGGGAGAATGCAACCCCCGTCGGCAACGGCGCGTGCGGTATGATGATATACGGCGGAGTTGCCTGCGATACTCTTACGCTGAACGAGGAAACGATCTGGTCGGGGTGTAAGGATATGAAGCACCCTGAGGGTATGCCCGAAAAGATCGCGCATATAAAACGGATGTTTCGATGGTTACGTGCGCGACCTCGACATTATGCGCGGGGTATGCACGGTCGCATATAAAAAGGACGGCGAGGACTGCAAAAGAGAGTACTTTGCATCGATGACGACGGGCCTTCTGTGCGCAAGATACTATGCGACGGCCGCGTTTTCGGCTAAGATCTCCTATGAGCGTGAAAATACGCGCTCGCTCGTTACACTGCAGACGGCATAAGCCTTATCGGCACGACGACCGAGGGCGGACACGAGTTTGCCGTAAGAGCGAGGATAGTAACCGACGGCAAGACAACTGCCCTTGATACGGCGGTATCGGTAGAAAATGCAACCTATATTGAGATATACACCGCCATCACCACCGCATTTAAGAGTAAGAGCTATATCGAAGATGCCGAGAAAATGCTTGATGCGCACTTGCGCGGCTGGGATGCGCTTATCTCCGAGAGCACCGAGAAATTCAGCTCGTATATGTCGCGCTCGGACGTAGAATTTGCGGCAGATCCGTCACTTGACGCTATACCCGTCGACCAGCGCATAGAAAGGTTAAAATGCGACACGGGTGCCCACGATCCCGGGCTTGTAGCTATGTATTGGCGATTTGGAAAGTATCTGCTCGTTGCATCAAGCGCAGGGTGCGCTACCCTGCCCGCGAACCTGCAGGGCGCGTGGGCGGACGGCCTCAAATCCCCCTGGAACGCAGACTACCACACCAACATCAATCTGCAAATGAACTATTGGCACGCTGAAGAAGCAAACCTCGGCGATTGCACAAAGCCGCTTTTCAGATATATGAACGACTTTCTGCTCCCCGCCCCGCCACAAGAGCTGTCGTGCGGTTCATTCCGCGGACTGCGTGCGCGCGGCGGACTTGAGGTCTCCTGCGAGTGGCGTGACGGTCGCGTAGTACGCACCGAGATAACCCCCGACGCACCGTGTGAGGTGACGGTAGAGTATGAAAACGGTGAGAGAGTCACCGTTTACCTGAGCGGCAAAACGATCCTTGAGCGCTACTCGCCCGACTACTACTCCCCTACATCCGACCGTTCGGCAACGTATACAAATATGGAGCTATAATAAATGATAGAAGCAGAAAAGAAAAAGCTGCACGAGAGATCGAGCGAGTATTTAAGCATCGGTATCACCAAGGGCGGCGAGGTGCGCAGCATCACCCACGTACCGTGGGAAAAGACGGTGCACGCACACAATATGAAGATCCCCGACGTGTATATCTCGCCCGAGGATCTTAAGAATGCGGAGCTGTTAAAATCGTTACACGGGTATAGGGTAATCGGTTGTTATATCTATACTCCGCTCGATGACTACAACTTTCTTGGCACCTTTACGGAGCTGCGCGATGTGCACGTAGAATGTGCGCAGAAGCTCACGGATCTTGGCTTTTTACGCTCGCTTCGCGAGTGCGCGATATGCTCTACCTGGAGGGCGCTCGCCTTGACGATCTCGATCCCCTCGTTGAGGTAAAAAAGAGCGTGCGCGGCATCTTCGGCGACTTTCGCTGTCTTGGACTTTGCGACTGCGAGATAAAGGATCTCGGAAGACTTCGCGAGGTATCCTTCTCCGAGCTTATAGTATGGAGCAAGGGAGATAGAGAGCGGTGGAGAGAAATTGCGGCAAGCACCCACAAATACTACGAAATATAATTACAGAAAGGTACAAAATATGAATTGCGTACATCTTGATTTTCACACAAGTCCCAACATTGATAAGATCGGCGAGAGCTTTGACAAAGCGGAGTTTGCAAAAGCGCTGAAGGACGCGCACATCGACCTCATAACCGTCTTTGCTAAGTGCCACCACGGCTACACCTACTATCCGTCCAAGGTTTCTACAATGCACCCCGGACTCAAGTTCAATCTTCTCAAGGAAGAGATCGAAGCGGCGCACTCGGTCGGCGTAAAGGCTCCGATCTACATAACTATCGGCTGGAGCAAGAAGGACGCTGACGAGCACCCCGAGTGGCACCACATAAACTTTGACGGAAAGCCGAAATGGACAGAAAAGATCCCCGAGGACGAAAACGCTCCCCTGCCCGACTGCGCGTGGATGACGCTCTGCCCCGTGGGCGGATATATGGAGCATCTTGAGGCGATAACGCGCGAGGTGTGCGAGAATTTTGACGTTTCCGACGGCATATTCTACGACATCTGCTTCAACGGTAACGTCTGCGTATGCGAGTCCTGCTCCGCCGGAATGAGAGAGATGGGACTTGATCCCACGGTGCTTGCGGACGCGCAGAAATACTTTATCGAAAAGCGCGTATGGATGATGAAGCATTTGACAGGCATCGTCCACGAATACAAAAAGGATGCGCCCGTATTTTACAACGGCGGCGCAAACATGAACAACCCGCAGTTCCACCCCTACCAGAGCCACTACGAGCTTGAGGATCTGCCCACCGCTTGGGGCGGGTACGACCTTATGCCCGTGCGCGCAAAATTCTTCGAAAAGTACGGCAAGCACTTCCTCGGTATGACGGGCAAGTTCCACCACGCGTGGGGCGAGTTCGGCGGCTTTAAGAACAAGGACGCGCTTAAGTATGAGTGCGCGGATATGCTGAGCGTTGGTGCATCGATCTCCATTGGCGACCACCTGCACCCCTCGGGCAAAATGGACAAGAGCACCTACGCGACCATCGGATACGCCTTTGACTATGCAAAGAAAATAGAGAAATTCTCAGAGAAGACCCACGCCTACACCGACCTCGCAATATGGCTCTCCCACCGTGAAAAGCCCGATATGGCGGCCTCGAAGATTTTGCAGATAATGCACCTCGAGTACGACGTTATCGAGGCGGGTGACGATATCTCAAAATACAACTGTATAGTCCTGCCCGACAGAGTAACCTTTACCGACGGTGACAAGAAAAAACTCGTCGATTTCGTTACACGGGGTGGCAGATTGGTCGCAAGCTATGAGAGTATCTTTGACGAGCTGGGTATAGAAAAGCTCGCGCCCTCGGAGTATGATCTTGACTACATTCAGTGCGATCTCGGCGACTATACGACGCCCTTCCTCTCCTATTCCGGCGCGTACAAGGTAAGGTGCGAGGGAGAGGTTCTGGCCAAGGTTTACGAGCCCTATTTCAACCGCACGCCGAAGCACTTCTGCGGACACAAAAATACCCCCAACAAAACCGAGCCTGCGGACTACCCCGCGCTCGTAAAATGCGGCAACGTAGTATACTTTGCACACCCCGTCTTTGAGGCGTACGACCGTTCGGGCAACTACGTGCTTGAGGAGTTTATCATAAAGGGCATCAGAAGCGTTTACGACGCGCCCATCGTAACCGAGGAGCTCCCCTCCTGCGGCAAAATCAGACTGCGCGAGAGCAACGACAAGGATTTCCTTGCTCTGCATCTGCTCTACGCA
This sequence comes from uncultured Ruminococcus sp., assembly GCA_964596195.1. Classification (GTDB taxonomy): domain Bacteria; phylum Bacillota; class Clostridia; order Oscillospirales; family CAG-272; genus UBA1740. The sequence goes on along the minus strand of CAZQTN010000081.1, from coordinate 2,391 downwards.
CCGCCCGTCAACCGCGGCAACGTCTGCCTGCTCCCCGACTTCCCGAAGCTGCACGACGTTAAGGTTACTCTTAAGGTAGACAGAAAGATCACCTCGGCCGTGTCCGAGCCCGACAAGGAGAGCGTCCCCTTCACTCAGTCGGGAGATACCGTGACCCTCTCCCTGCCCCCCTTCAGCCTTCATAAGCTTGTAATACTCAAATAACACCGGCATTAAGTTAACACATTTAAGTAAAATCGCAATTTTTGATGTACTTTTTTCTCAAAAAGTCAATATTAAGCAATAAAATGTCAATTTATGCGTAGTGACTCCACTCTGCATACATTATAATAAAATTGTAATCAAACGATTTCTGGGAGGAAATAACTATGGCAATACCGGTAGCATTACAGGTATACTCGGTTCGCGACGCTGCGGCAAGCGACCTTCGCGCCACACTCACACAGATCAAGAAGATGGGTTACGACGGAGTCGAGTTCGCAGGCCTCTACGGCAATGCACCCGAGGATATCGCAAAAATGTGCAAGGAGATAGGCCTTGTTCCTATGTCTGCACACGTACCATACAGAGAGATGGTGGCAGATCCCGAGGGCGTGCTCTCGCAGTACAAGACCATCGGATGCAAGTACGTAGCGATCCCCTATCTTATGCCCGAGGACAGACCCGGCACGGAGAATTTTGCGAACGTTATTGAAAATGCAAAAATGCTCGGTCGCGTGGCAAAGGAAATGGGTATGCAGCTTCTCTACCACAATCACGAGTTTGAATTTCTCAAGATCGACGGTAAGTACGCGCTCGAAATTCTTTACGACAGCGTAAGCGAGGATCTGCTCAAGACCGAGCTTGACACCTGCTGGGTCAACGTCGGCGGCGAGGAGCCTGCGGCGTACGTAAGAAAGTTTACCGGCCGTGCACCCGTAGTTCACCTTAAGGACTTCAAGGGTGAGAAGTCGGACAATATGTACGAGCTTATCGGTCTTGACGAGAACAAAGCACCCAAAAGACCCGACGGCTTCGAGTTCCGCCCCGTCGGAAGCGGAGCACAGAACTTCCCCGAGATCCTCAAGGCATCCGAGGATGCAGGCGCAGAGTGGGTGGTAGTTGAGCAGGATCAGCCCTCTATGGGTCTTACCCCCCTTGAGTGTGCCGCAAAGAGCCGCGAATACCTTAAGTCCATCGGTTATTAAAACATTGAATAGATAAAGGAGAAATTATCATGGCAGATAAGTCTATGGAAGGTCTTAACGACCTCAGCGTCCGCACCGAAAAGGCGGCGGTCGACACTAACAGAAAAATGAGAATCGGCTTTATTGGATGCGGCTGGATCGCAGGCGCACACATCAAGTCCTACCTCAATCAGCCCGACGTTGAGATCGTTGCAGGCGCAGACCTCATCCCCGGAAAGGCGGCGGCGTTCTTCAAGCAGTACGGCGTTGAGGGCGTAAAGACCGATTACGCATCCCACAAGGAGATGCTTGACGACGAGAGCCTCAAGCTCGATGCAGTATCGGTATGTACATACAACCGTCAGCACGCAGAGCCCACCATCTATGCACTTAAGAAGGGCGTTAACGTTCTTCTTGAAAAGCCCTTCACCGTAACTCTCGACGAGGCGATCGAGTGTATGAAGGCGGAGAAGGAGAGCGGAAAGGTGCTTTCCATCGGCTTCCAGCCCAGAATGGATATCAATATGCAGCAGATCAAGAAGATCATCGAGTCGGGCGAGCTTGGACAGATCTACTACGTACAGACCGGCGGCGGCCGTCGCAGGGGTATTCCCACTCCCTTCGGCACCACGTTTATAGATAACGCAACCGGCGGTGTCGGTGCACTTGGCGATATCGGATGCTACTCTCTCGATATGGTTCTCAACTCACTCGGCAACCCCAAGCCCCTCACCGTTTCGGGCTACAAGTCCGACTTCTTTGGCAAGGACCCCAATTACTCCGGCTATCCTAAGGGCAAGGGCGATGAATACTCCAAGATATTCGGCGTTGACGACTTTGCAGCAGCATTCATCCGTCTTGAGGGCGGCATAATCCTCGACTTCAGAATTGCATGGGCGATGAACCTTGACACCCCCGGTGACACCATCATCATGGGTACTAAGGGAAGCCTTCGTATCCCCTCCACCGAGTGCTGGAACGGTACTGTCGGCGGCGCTATGAAGATCTACCACGAGGTTGCAGGACTTCAGGTCGAGACCGAGGTTCCGATCCTTAAGCAGGTAGGCAACCTGTTTGATCTTAAGATACGTACCTTCCTTGATGCGTGCAAGAACGGTACTCCCGCACCCGTTCCCTCCTCGGAGATCATCTACAACCAGGCTATCATCGACGGTATTGCAAGAAGTGCCGAGCTCGGCCACGAGGTTGAGATCGTAATTCCCGA
>CAZQTN010000080.1:0-8463 GCA_964596195.1 uncultured Ruminococcus sp. | reverse complement strand
ACATTTCTCTCGCGCCCTTCTGTGCATTCTTTCTTGCGGTACGGCACTCCTTGCATCTGGAGGGCTTGTTCTCAAAGCCTCTGGATGCATAGAATTCCTGCTCACCTGCGGTGAACACGAAATCGTTGCCACATTCTTTGCACTTCAATGTCTTGTCCTGGTACATGTTTTCTTTCTTCCTCACTTAAATGGGTTTTGATTTTTGCCCTTGGACGGATTCCAACCGACGCCTTTGTAAACAACGCTCTCCCTTAAGCTACTCGGGCATATGAAAGCGGCCTTAAATTATATCGGCAAACTCGTCCTTGTGTTCTCTCAAGCGGCGCCAGAGCCTGTTTTTCGCATTGTCGACCGACTTTGCCGTTTTGGAAAGCTCGGCGGCGATCTCCGCGGTGGTGTAGCCCATAACGTACAGAGAGAATACGTCGTACTCGTAGTCCGATAATAAATCGCGTGCGGCACGCATTGCACGCTGCATACGCTCCTTGGCGACGAGCTCGTCCTCTATGCCGAGGCTTGCCTCATCAACGTTCTCATCTATTGAGTCGTCGGTGGGCAGCTCCTTCTTCACCATATCGCAAAGACGGCGATAGATGCAGATGCGAGCGTAGAGTCCGAAGGTCACGGCGTCGACCTTGGAGAGGTCGTAGGAGACGGCGGCACGGTAAAGTGTGGTGTACGCCTCGGTATACGCCTCGCCCGATTCGACGAAGGAGCCGTGAAAAAGTGAAATTACCTTATTAAGCATAGGAGTATAGCGCTCAACGAGCTCGTAAAACGCGAGCTCATCTCCCTCGCGGACGAGGAGGAGAAGTTCGGAGATCTCACTATCGGAGTGCTTACTCATTGCAATTCCACCTTTGAATAAATTTATTATAAATGTTTATTAATATTTTGTCAAGAGATTTGGACAAAAAAAGTCATTTTTGTACAAAGATTTGTACATTTTTCATCTTTTCGCGAACGGCAATTTTGCCAAAATGCACAACAAAATTGTAAATTATTTCAGATATTCCAATCTGCCGGTGGAGGAAAGAAGAATGCCTCTGTACACGTCCTCGGGACGGAGGATGAAATTGTTACGTATTTTCTCCGCCTCGGAGCGGGCGAAAACGACGAACGACGTACTCATTATCGTGCCTGTTTGATCGGAAAGCTCAAGTGTGACCTTGAATCGGCCTCCCTCCGCCTCCTCGATCGATGAGGTGGCCTTAGCGCCGCGCTTGGAGAGAGACATATGTTTAATCGCGCTCTTGAGGCTTTTATCCCTGAATGCGGGGTCGAGGCTGTCAAAAAGCTCGGCGGCTACACGCGTGCCCGAATCGGTGATGCCGTAATATCTCTCACCGTCGGTGTCCTCGTCCTCCCAGACGTGGCCGGAATCGGCAAGCTCGGTCAGACAGCCGTCATAGTCTATGATGATCTCATCCGTATTTTCGGATACGATGTTTATAAGTGTGGTGCGGTCGACGGGATAGCGGATATGCTCAAGCAGGAACAAAAGGAATACCTTTATATCCGTGACCGTACGCAAGGTGAACTTTTTCTTTTTCATTGTTCCCTGCCAATCTTAGATTAATGAGGGTTTAAATGGCGAGAGGGGCTGACGGAGTACCGCAGCCCCAACAAGCGCATATTATTACTCTTCCTCGGTGGGAAGATACTTTTCGTAATTCTTAAGCTTCACGTCGGTGAAGGTAAGGTTGCCAAAGCCGTCGACCTTTACCTTGGAGATGCCCTTTGCGGTGAAGACGAAGGTCTCCTCAAAGACGAGAGGAATTACGGGCATTTCCTCAATAAGAAGCTTCTCAGCAGCCTTGAGATACTCGCTTCTGGCCTCGTCGTTTGCGGTAGCGTATGCTGAGTCGATAAGAGCGTCGTACTCTGCGTTTGCCCAACCGGAAATATTGGGACGAAGGGTGGTATCTGCGTTATTGAAGATAGCGCCGCAGCCGTTCATATCGGAGGTGAGAGCTGCAAGAGCTACGAAGGGATCGGTGGAGTACATCTGCCAATCAACGGCGATAACGTCATACTGAACGTTGCCCTTGGAGGCTTCCTTAACGAGGTACTGTATCTCGGAGTCGAGAACGGTTATCTTGGTGTTGTTGGCGAAGTCGATAACGCTATTCTCTACGGTGCCGACAGCCCTTACAGTTACGCTAAAGCCTATGCTCTCCCAAGCGTCCTCAACAAGCTCGGCGATGGCGATGCTCTGTGCATCGTCGTTGACGGTGAGGGTGAACGACTTGGAGACGCCGGTGAAATCAACGCCTACAAGAAGCTGCTCGGCAGCGGCCTTGTTTGCGGAAGCGGAGATAAGCGACTGCTCGATATTCTCTGCGGCAAGGGGAGGAATGAATCCGTCTGCGGCCTTACCGAAGGTGATGGCCTTGATGATGGCGTTACGGTCGATAACGAGCGAGAGCGCCTGTCTGACCTCTTTCTTTGCAAAGAGAGGATTGGTGGTGTCGAAAACGTAGGTGTAGGTGGAGAGTGCGTCGTATACCTTTGCCTCATCCTTATTTGCCGCTCTGTCCTCAAGGGGAGCGTCGGTCATAATGAACACGGTCTTATCCTCAAGGTCGGAGTAGGAAAGATCAACGGTCTTGCCGCCTACCTCAAATGCGGAGGTAAGGAGATGGGGGTTGACCTCGTTGTCGTAGTCGACCTTATTGGGGTTCTGATGGTAGCCGAGGTTTCTGGCAATGGTGATGATGCCCTCCTCGTAGTCGAGGTTATCAAGCTGGAAGGGACCGTTGGTGTAGATGGTGTTTACGCTCTTTGCCCAATATGAGGAGGACTGCGCAACGCCGTTCTGACGGAGGGGTGCGGTTGCTACGGAGGCAAGGTTCTTAAGAAGCTGCTCGTAATCTGCGCCCTCACGGTAAACGATGGTTATCTCATAGAGGCTGCCGGTAGCGCCGAACTCATAGGCGGAAGCCTCGCCCTTCTTGATCTCAACAGCGTTTTCTATATCATAGAAAAGTGCCGCAGCGGGGTTAGCCTTGGTAGGATCGAGAATAACGTCACGCCAAGCGTATATGTAATCGGATGCAAGCACGCGGGAGCCGTCGGACCAATAGGTCTCGCGCAGCTCGATGACGATGGTACGCTCGTCCTCGTCAACGTCATACTTCTTAGCAGCTGCCTTTTCGAGGTCGCCGTCATCGTCGAGGGTAAACAACGGCTCAAAGAGCAGGCTCATAAGCTGATCTGCGTTGCTGTCAACGTAGTAGTCGGTGGGGTCAAAGTCATAGATCGGTTCGCCGAGATACACGGATATCTGTGCGCCCTCATCGTCGGGTGCGCCGCACGAGGTGAGAACAAGCGCGGAGCCGAGAAGAAGGGAGAGAACCAATACCAAGCTTAAGATTTTTTTCATATTTTTTCTCCGTTCTGTCGATTTTACGACAAAAATATTTTGCAAATATATTTTTACCCGTATATTTTAACACATAACGGCAGTTTTTTCAACATTAAAATGTGCCTTAGTTATCTTTTCGGCTATCTGCACAATCACGCATCTATTAAATTGTGCACATTTACCCGGTTGTTTTGTGAATACTGCGGATTTTGCGGGGTGATAATTAGGTAACGATCGAGTTTGAAAGGAGAAAGGGATGTACAATTATAATTACGGCGTAAACGTGAGCGACGGACTTTACACCGATCTTGCGCTCGAGAGGCGGAGAGCCGACCTCACCGAGCGCGGCGTTGAGTACAATAAGGAGCTATGCCCGCCCGGAACGTGGGAGCGAGTGAGGATAACGAGCGAGGAGGGCGCAAAAGGCATTGGCCGACCGCGCGGAATTTACGACACTCTCACCCTGCCCCGCCTTGACACGGCGGATGATGACGTGCTGTACGATGCTCAGGAGGAGATCGCAAAGCGGTTGTGCACTATATGCGACGATATATCCGTTTTGCCGGGCAGGATACTCGTCGTGGGGCTTGGAAACGGAAAGGTCACGGCGGACTCGGTAGGGGTAAAGAGTGCCACCCGTGTAAAGCCAACGATGCATATCAGGGAGTATGACGAGGATTTTTTCGACGAGCTTGAGTGCTCAGAGATATCTGTGCTCTGCCCCGGTGTGCCCGCGCTTACGGGTATGGATACGGCGACGACGGTAAGAGCAATTTGCGAGGGGATAGCACCCGACGTGATACTTGCGATCGATGCGATAACGACGCGCTCCCGCACGAGGCTCGGAAACACTATACAGATATCCGACACGGGCGTATTTCCCGGCGGAATGGGCAACCTTAAGACACCTATAACGCGGAGTGCTATCGGAGTGCCCGTGATCGGTATAGGAGTACCAACCGTTATTGACTCGCGCCTATTCAGAAACGAATCGAGGATCAGTGAATACGACTTTGAGCCTCTGTTCATTTCTCCGCGCGAGATAGACGAGATAACCGACAACGCCGCGCTGATAATAGGCGGAGCGATAAATCAGGCATTTGGGCTGGCGTACTGATATAAAGAAAAACGGATGCTCTGTACCCTATTGGATATGAGCATCCGCTTTTCATTTAGTTTTGTTCATTGATCTCAAGGATCTTATCTGTGATTCTCTGACAGTTGCTTTTATCGTTAAAGGCAAAGAATCTGTCGATCCTATTTCTGTATTTATCCTTTAAGGCGCAACCGTTTTCAATATATTCTATGATAGTGTCAACGGTCGAGTCGTAATCGTGTGTAATTTCTCCAAATGCGTAGGTATCGTAGAACTTGCAGTTAAGAGAATAGGTCGTTGCGCGATCAAGCATTTCCTGCCTGTCGAACTGCGCGTATAACACCGGCTTTCTCAAATATGCAAAATCAAACACCGCAGATGAGTAATCGGTCAACACAAGATCGCTCTCGGCGTAAACATCACGGTACGAGGTAATTCCATCAAGGAAATCCACACTATCGTTTTTGTCAAAGAGATCCATATGGGGAGCGAGTATCGGGTGTGGCATAAACTGAAGCTTATAACCGTGATCACGTGCGGCCTTTATAAGGCGCTCGTCATTCAAAAGACCGTTATAAAAATTGAAGAAGTTTGAGGTATTAAAGTCGTTTGCCAGTGTCCAAACGCCCGTCTCGCTGTTCATACCTATGGCAAGATAACTGCGCCACGTAGGCATTATGGTTATTTTCTTTGCAGAAGCGTCGTAAAGCCTGTCGAATCTTGCAAATCCGCTGAGCCAGATATTTGAATTTTTGTAAACATACTTGCTCTCGCGGAACAGATCGCGTTCAACCTTAGAAGCAACGGTCAGTCCATAGATATTCTTGCTGAATTTATTGAGATAGTTGGAAATGTCGTTTTGAGTAACACCGTGCTGTAGGAAGATAAACTTCTTTTTAGAGGTGATATCCTTTATATACACCTGCTTCCAGGATAGCGGACTCATAACAAAATCGTCGACGTGCGATGATACTATCGCATCACTCAAGATGTAGTCTATATAGTGGCGACGGGAATTATATGCCGTAACTCTACCGTACGCCCCCTTGAGCCTGCGAAATTCATCTCCGTCGGCAACGACAAATTTAGCCTTAACATCCTTTGCCCTATTTTTGCAAACGTAATCAAAAAGCGCTTCCGCGTTATCGTCTGCCTTATTTATTCTATCCATCAGAAGCCAACGGGGCTTTGAATGGAAAAGCTTGCTGATGAAATATATCCATCTATAGGCAACGATCTTATAGCCTTTGGGATTTTTGAGTTTAAAAAGATCTTTGTCGTATTTGAGCTCGTAAAAAAGCTTTTTCATCTTAGAGGTGCGCTTTATTACAAAGACGTTTTTCGAGGCCTTCTTAAGCACGCGGTTGTCGAACGGGAAATAGGACGTAGAAACCGTGTTCAAGGGGAAGAATTTTCCGTATCGGTTGACCTCGAGTAGAGATGCACGTGACTTTTTACTCTTCACCATTCCAAGCGAAAAATACACGTCGCTCTCCGACAAAGGTATCGTAACCTTAAAATACTTTTGAACGTGCGAAAAGATGTGGAGATTATAGTGCTTTTCGTTCTTAAGCTCGACCGCGTATATACGCTGTCCGCCCACCTCTGCAAAAAAGCGATACTGCTCCGCATCGGAAGGACAAGAAACCGTAAAATACAGTTCCGCACTATCACCGTGTGGCTCGAACATATCGAACTCGGCTACACAAAGCCTTGACATATCAAAGAGCCATCTTTTGCCGTAAAAATAGCAATCAACACCGCGCAGGTTTCTGAGCGTGAGCTTGCGGTTCTGAATATTTTTCAAGACACAAAGCTTAAGTATGTCGTCGTAAAACTTATTGGACATTACGACATCGACATCTATCTCATTTACGCACCTTGAGAGAAGACGGAAATACATCTCATATCTGCGCGGATCCTTGTCAAGGTACTTGTTATCAGACTTCTTTTGGGTAATTCGCCATTTAAAATCGCACAAAAACGTATGCTGCAAAAACGCTGGAACATATCCGTATTTTTCCTTAGCGTACTGCATAGTATCCCAAAAGGAATGCTCAAGTGTATCGAAATACCACTCGTCTCGGTTTTGAGACGAGTTGATCGCAGACGTATTCGCAACTCTGCGCCTGTACATATACTTACAGTCGGCAACAACGCCAAGCTTCATCTTCTCCAAGAGTATGTGCTGAACATATTTGGAATCCTCGGCAAATTTGAGTCTGATATCAAAGGTGAAGCAGTCCTTCATACGGCTGTGGATAAACGACGAGGAGCTACTAAACAGAGGTGCGTAGGGCTCTTCGACGAGATCGATGACTCTAGTTCCCTTATCAAACTTAGAATTGTGGTACGGAACACCCGTATAAGCCTCAAAGAAATGCATAGGTATAGTGGCTATATCTATCTCATCCTCGTGGGACTCAAAGAAGTTCCAAACGGATGAGAGCGTGTTCGGAGTCAGAAGATCATCCGGATCGCAGAAGTTATAGTACTTTCCCTCTATATTCTTAAGACCTATGTTTCTCGCCGAAGAAACACCGCCGTTTTCTTTGTGTATTACCCTTACGTTATCCGGATACATCTCGGCGTATCTGTCACAAATAGCGCCACTACCGTCGCGAGAGCCATCATTCACAAGCACGACCTGCACGTTATCCTTAAAGCCGATGTCTTGTGCAATAAAGCTCTCAAGGGTTTCTTCTATATAACTCTCAACGTTGTACACAGCGCATATCAGCGTGAATTTATATCTATAGCCACAGTTTTCGGTGGTTGCTTTGATTTCGTCACTCATTTTATTGCTCCATTGGGAAGGTTTGTGGGCAGGACTTTGTCCTGAAGGAATTTTTCGTAGGCGTCACAGATGCCCTTTACGTCGTCGCCAAAGGCGACCTGGCGGCCGTGGTCGAGCCAGAGGATCTTGTTGCACATCGAGCGCACCTGGGGGATCGAGTGGGATACGAGAATGGTGGTAGCGCCACCGTTAATTATGGATTTCATCTTCTCCTCGCTCTTTTTGCGGAATGCGCCGTCGCCGACCGAGAGCACCTCGTCGAGAATTAGGATGTCGGGGTTGACGAGTGAGGCGATGGAAAATGCAAGGCGGGATTTCATACCCGAGGAGAGGTGCTTGAACGCCCTGTCCTGATATTCCTCAAGCTCCGCAAAGGCGATGATCTCGTTATAAGTATCGTCCATAAACTTCTTGGTGTAGCCGAGCATTGCGCCGCGCAGGTAGGTGTTTTCCCTTACCGTGAGGTCGCCGTCAAAGCCGGAGCCAAGCTCCAGAAGGGCGGCTATCTTGCCACCGCAATATACGGTGCCCTCGGTGGGGCGCATAATGCCGGAAACGGCCTTCAGGAGTGTGGACTTGCCTGCGCCGTTGGTGCCGATGATGCCGAGCATATCTCCGCGGTTGATCGCAAAGGTGATATTCTTATCCGCCCAGAACTCGGTAACCTTGTAATTGCGCGTTATCTTGCGCAACAGAAATTCTTTTATGCCGATCTCCTTGAAATCGCCCGAGATATAGCGTATCGAGACGTTATCAAGCGAGAGAATGGGTTGTGTAGTCATATGGTTTTCCGTTCTTAAAATACTTTTTAAATGTAATAAAGGAACTTGTGATTGCACTTCTTGTAAATGAGGGCGCCGATGCCGAAGGCAGCAAGGGCGTAGAGGAGCGCGAGCAGGTGGAACTGCAACGACGGCAGATATCCGTCAAGCACTGCGATACGGAAATACTTGATGTAGACGTAGACGGGGTTAAGAAGGAAGAGGCGCTCAAGGTCGCCGAAGCGCGAGGGGTCGTAGAAGATGGCAGACATATACATAAGAAGCGTGGTAAAGACGCTCCAAAGATATTGCAGATCTCTGAAAAATACGAACAGCGCGGAGAGGATAAGACCGACACCGATGTTAAAAATAATCAGGCACGCTATTGGGAAAATGAGACCAAGGAAGCTAAACGAGAACGGCACGCCGTCAATGATGCAGA
>CAZQTN010000079.1:0-8623 GCA_964596195.1 uncultured Ruminococcus sp. | reverse complement strand
TCGGTCTTTACCCAGTGTTCACTTTTTGTCCCTATGAGTAAAAACACTTGATTTTCGAGGCTTTTTGAGACCTTTCGGAGTTTGATTTAAGCATTGTAAAATCTGATTACGCATAATTTAATACGAAAAAAATTGGACACATCATTTTTAGGTTTTGTAACTGCGATGTGTCCAATTTATTTTTATATAAAAACTGAGGATTTTACAATGAAAAAACTGAGGATGAAGGCGGTAACAACACTTAAGTGCATTTTCCTTTTTGCCATTATTTTAACTTAATGACATTGGGGTCTACCGGGGGATTTTTATTGCTTTGTTTATCTTACAATGTCTCACAAATCATCCTCGGTAATGCCGATGCGGCGAGCCACCAGCTCCAGCCTGGCGTGAGAGCCGTCGAAGACCTCGGGCTTATGCGCATCGGAGCCGAAATGAGATTTGCATCCGCACTCTTTATCTATTTTTGAAGCCTGTGACCTTTTCTGTATTCAAGCGGCGAATAAGCCGTTATTTTTTTGAATATCCTGCCGAAGTGGGTGATGCTTTTATATCCCACCGCGGTGCATATCTCCGTAATGCTCATTTTGGTACTGACGAGCAGCCTTTTTGCTTCCTTTACCCGAACGTTGTTGAGATACTCGACAAACGATATGCCGTATACCTTTTTCAGCGTGCGGGATAGGTAATACGGACTTATGTAAAACCTCTTGGAGAGCATATCAAGCGTGATGTCCTCAAAATAATTGTTGTTTATATAGCCTATTATTTTTGAGGTGGTTTTTTGCGGTGCTTTAAGTTCGCTCTCCTTATCCGTTGCATTCCTTTCGCTCTCCTTTGATATAAGGCATAAAAGCTGTATCAGAGCCGCCCTTACGCATAGATCCTGCTTGCCATTTCCATCCTTAAATTCTGTAAGCATTGAGTCGAGCAGCATCTCTGCAAGTGCTCTTTTTTCGGGACTTATTTCTACTACGCCGAGGTTCCTTTTAAAGCAGGACAGGAGCTCGTCGCGTCCATCCGCATCCGTAACCGACTCAAAAAAATGATCGTCAAAATAGATGAGGACTCGGTCGTATCCCGCATTGTTCAGCGTTCCGGTGCAATGTATCTCGTTTTTGTCGATCAGAACGAATGCGCCGGGGTGCACGACGTAAGTGTTATCCTTTATAAAATAATATCTCTCTCCCCGTCTGAGGTAATATAGCTCATATTTGTCGTGGTAGTGATAGTTAGGCATCGATTGCGGCGCATCGGTGCTGTATTCTTCAATTTTGAAATGCGCCTTCTCGGCAGAGTAAAACGACTTTTTCTCTCGGAGATTGTTTTCCATTTGCGCTCCCTCACATCACGTTTTTATCCATTATAAGCCTTTGAATTGCTTTTTTCAATACATTTGATCAAAAATATGGCAAGAAAAGTTGAAAAAATAAGCACATCGGCAATATATGTGTTGCAAATTCTATTATTCTTGTGCTATATTGTAGATGTAAAACAAACCGAAAAGGGGACATCGATATGGCAAAGAAAAGATACGTGCAGGTCGGACTCGGCGGTCGCGCCAGATTCTTTTACGAGGCAATAGCAGACACGTTTTCCGACACGTCGGAAATTTGCGGCTTCTGTGATATAAACAGAACCCGTCTTGAGTATGCTCAAAGACTGCTTACCGACAAGGGGTACGCAAAGGTCAAGCTCTACGGCGCTGATGAGTTTGACAAAATGATCGAGGAGCAGAAGCCCGATGCGGTTATCGTGACCTCGATAGACAGGACTCATCATAAATACATAATAAGAGCTATGGAGCTCGGCTGTGACGTCGTAAGCGAAAAGCCTATGACCGTCGATGCCGATAAATGTCAGCAGATCATCGATGCGATCAAGCGCACGGGCAAAAAGCTCAGAGTTTCCTTTAATTACAGATACGCGCCTCACAACTCTAAGGTTCGTGAGCTTATAATGGCGGGGGCGATAGGCGACGTTAAGTCGGTGCACTTCGAGTGGATGCTCAACACCTCTCACGGCGCGGATTATTTCAGAAGATGGCACAGAGATAAGCGGAACAGCGGCGGCCTTCTCGTTCATAAGGCCACTCACCATTTCGACCTTGTTAATTTCTGGCTCGGAACAAGACCGAAGCAGGTGTTTGCATACGGCGATCTTATGTTCTACGGCAGGGAGAATGCCGAAAACCGCGGTATCACCAAGTTCTACAACCGCGTTCACGGCTCCGAGAACGCAAAGGGTGATCCGTTTGCTCTCGTAATGAAGGGCAATCCCACTCTCGAGGGACTCTATCTTAACGCCGAGGGTGACGACGGATATATCCGCGACCAAAGCGTTTTCGGCGACGGCATCAGCATTGAGGATACTATGGGCGTTCTCGTAAGATACGAAAGCGGAGCGATTATGTCCTATTCGCTTACGGCCTATGCGCCTAAGGAGGGCTTCAGAGTTACGTTTACCGGAACGAAGGGAAGACTTGAGGTTAATATAGACGAGTCCGTTTACGTAAATGCCGGCGGTGACAAAAACAAGGAGGGCGCGCTTAAGAACAAGTCCATCACCGTATTTCCTATGTTTGGTGCGGCCTACGACGTTCCGATCCCTACCGCCGAGGGCGGTCACGGCGGCGGAGATCCCGTATTGTTGAACGATATATTCGGTGAGCCGGAATACGATCCGCTGAACAGGGCGGCATCCCACGTTGACGGCGCGATGAGCATTCTTACCGGCATCGCGGCGAACAAGTCCATCGCAACCGGTATGCCCGTCAATATAAGGGATATAGTAGAGCTATAAAATATAACGGAAAAGGGGATGCAGTTTTGAGAATAGACGGCGGATTTTACCCGGTGGATCTTCAATCCGGCTTCCGTATGGAGGGGTATTACGTTTGGTGCGGCTCCTGCATCAAGGGCGATGACGGCCGATATTATTTATTTGCCTCGCGCTGGCCAAAGGAAACAGGCTTTCCAAGTGGGTATATGACGGCCTCAGAGATAGTGCTCGCCTCTACCGACACACTCGCTGAGCCATTCCAATTTGAAAAGGTGATATTTACCGCGCGAGACGGTGGATTTTGGGATGGAATGATGTCTCACAATCCTCAAATTTGTAAGATCGATGAAGGGTACCTGCTCTTTTACATCGGTTGTCCCGACGGATGCTATGAAACCCGTAAGATTGGTGTAGCATATTCTCCGTCCTTGACCGACGGCTGGATCCGTCCCGACAATCCCATCGACCTGCCACCTAATGCAAATAATCCGTCAGCCATTATAGAGAGCGACGGCAGCGTTCTGCTCGCCTTCCGCGACGGCTCGCTAAGAGTATCGATCGCAAGAGCCGCGCGATACGATTGCGAATATAAGGTCATTGCATACGACGTGTTTCCAAAGGGCAGAATTGAAGATATGTATCTGTTTAAAAACGATGGCCGTTACGAGATACTTGCTGAGGATAATCAAGGGGCGTACACCGGAAACGTCGGCGCAGGAGTGCATTTTTACTCCGATAATTGCGTGGATTGGCGCACCTGCGAGCCAATGCAGATCTACACGCGCGAGGTTGTCCGCACAGACGGTAGCATTGTCGAGCTTCAGCGCCGTGAGCGCCCACAGCTTCTTTGCGACGGGGAAGATATTTACCTCTTCACCACCGCAAAGCTCAACAGCGAAACACGCATAAGCGGCGGCAATACATGGAATATGGTTGCAAAATTCAAAACATGACATGATATAATATGAAAAGATGGGCTGTCGCATTTAGGGATAACCGAATAAAAAATGAGTGGAGACATTATAAAAAGTGCCTCCACTTTTGCTTTGCGCTTATTTCATTGATTTTAAGGTTGAAAATTCCAAGATTTTGCCTTATTTTTATTGAATTCTTAATGAGACGGCCCCTTTTAAGTTGCTTGCCTACGCCTTAGCCACGACAACGCCGGACTCGTCAACGGTTGCATCCTTGCCGTCTACGGTGACCTTGACGTTCTTAAACTGCGGTGTCGGAGGAACAACGACCTTGAGGTCACCGCAGTTTTTGATCTCAATAAGCTCGGGTGCAACGTAGGGGTTTGCGTTCTTTGCCTTGTTCGGCTCGTCCTTGAAGCCCCAGCACCAGACTCTGTTACCGTGGTTTACGCGGCTGACTATCCAGTTGTTGCAGCGACCGTCACCGTCGGTGTCGTTGAAGGTCTCACACTCGCACTTGCGCCAGTCGTTGGGGTATGCGGACATATCCGCATCGGAATCGGAGATGTCCACGCTTGTAAACTGATTGAGCGGTGCGCAGATATTCATAGGCACGGAGTTTATCGCGGTGTGCGTTTCAATGCGCTCGCCGTTCTCAACCTTGTAGTCGTATCTTACGATTCTGCAGTTATCAAGAGTGTACTTTCTCGGCATATGGGTAGTGTAGCCGAAGTAGTGATTTGCCCAGGGGAAGTAGGTCGCTGCCATAACCGAAAGCTGCTGCTTCTCGCCCTTAAGGTTAGATGAGCGAAGCTCAAGGTTTTTCGCATACAACTCGCCGTCCCAGGTGTTGCCGTAGTCGCCGCGCATCGTTATACCGGTGCGACAGCCGTCGGTGTAAACGGTAAGATTTTCAACGTAAATAAGACCGTGACCAACGCAGTTGATGTGCTCGAAGGTCGAGTTCTTTATGGTTACGTTGTGCGCTCCGCAATGCGCGTCAAAAGACTCGAGGAAGCAGTTTTCAAGATAATAGTTTCTGCAGTAGTTAGAGCCGAAGAAGCCCCAATATCTTACGCCTCCGTCGGGATCAAAGAACTCCCACTGATCGCAGTTGATCCAGGAGATTTTATTGGAGTTGCCCGCAAGTATCTCATAACTGCCGAGCACCGTCTTGTTGCTCGCATCGTAGTGCGACTTCTGGCGCTTGAAGCGCATATTCTTGTAGGTTACGTTGTTTGCAAACTCGGTCTGAGTGTAGCCGACGGGGCACTTACCCTCAGCCAAGCCCTCGCGCTCGATCTTGTGGTTTATACCGTCAAGGAGCACGTTTGAGCGCGTGACCTTGATGTTTCTGCCGTACATATAGTAGTAGTTCGGGCCCTGGTTTGCGTATGTGATGATAGTGGCGCGATCGTCGCCGCCGCCAACGGTTATCGGCTCGTCGTCAACGCACTTTGCCAGAACCTTCGTAAGCACGGGGTAATCCCAGGTAACAGGGGTGTCCTTATCGATAGTGCCGTCCTCGTGCACGAGGAGCATCTCTGTCTGCTCCGAGCCGTTGTTCTCGTTGCCGCCAAGGCGGATATAACGTCTTGTTCTGTCACACTCGATCTTAACGAGCATATTCTTGCCGGGCTTCCAAACCTCTCCGTTTGCCATCTTCATAGTGGTGTCGCCTATCTTCAGCGACACGCCCGCAAACTTCTCGGAGATATTCTCGATCTTGTAGTCAGATTCGATTTTGAATACGGGCAGAGTGTGCCAGCCGTCCCACTTACAGCTGCATCCCGTGGGATCCTTGGATATCTTTTTGAGGCATCTCTGGCAGGTGGTTTCATCGTCGCCGGCCTTAATATAGTCCTGCGAGTCTACCTCGACACCGTCAACGAGGTGCTTCGGAAACTTGTGCTCAACGGGGATCTTTGCATCGTCGAGAACGAAGGATGCGCCATCCCAATGGGTGCTGGTTTTTATGGTTATAAACTCGCGCTTGGCGATGGGTCCATCGCCTATGTAATAGGTCTTGCCGCGCTCGGCGTATACGGGCAGGCTATGCTCGTTTGCATAATCGTGCGCCGCCTTTATAGCGTGAAAGTCCTCGGTCACGCCGTCGCCGACCGCGCCGAAGTCCTTGTAAAATACTGCGTTCTTTTCCATTGCTGTACTCCTTTCGGGTTATGGGTATAAACCAATTATAAGTTATTGTACGGTAAAAATCAAGTGTATTTCCGAATTTTATTGGATACCGTATTTACAAATCCGCGCGTTTGTGATAGAATTTTAGTAATAAAACTTTCCGCGAGGTGAATTATGTTAAAAACAAAACAGGATTTTGAGAAATGCCTTATGGGCATAATTTCTCCGCTTAAGGATTATTACACTCCCGGCCGTGCGGGCATAAAGCTCGGACACACCGAGGCCGTTTACCCTGAAAAGACGGCGAGAATGGAAGCGTTTGCGCGCGTGTTCTGGGGACTTGCGCCCTACTGGGCGTGCGGCAAGTCGGCAGGCGAGTTTGACAAGCTATGCGTTGAGGGCATCATAAGCGGTACAGACCCCGAGAGCGACGAGTATTGGGGCGATATACCTGCGGCATCGGACGACCAGCTGATCGTTGAGATGGCGGCGCTCGGACTTGCGCTTATTCTCGCGCCTGAGAAGGTGTGGGAGCCACTGAACGAAAAGCAACGCGCCAACCTGCACAGATGGTTAAATCAGGTAAACTGCGAGATACTCTGCAACAACAACTGGCAGCTGTTCCCCCTGCTTGTAAACCTCGGCTTCAAGAGAGTCGGTGCCGACTACGACAAGGAAAACCTCAAGCGTGCAGTTGAAAAGTGCCACGGCTTCTATCACTCTAACGGCTGGTATCACGACGGATACTCCGATCAGGTGGATTATTACATAGCGTTTGCCCTGCACTTCTACTCGCTGATCTACGCGAAGGTTATGGAAAACGACGACCCCGAAAACAGCCGCATCTTCAAGGAGAGGGCTGCGGAGTTTGCAAAGACGTTCGTATATTGGTTTGACGAGAACGGCTCGGCGCTTGCGTTCGGTCGCTCGCTGACCTACCGATTCGCGCAGTGCGCATTTTTCAGCGCGTGTGTATTTGCGGGGGTCAAGCCCTTCCCGATCGGGGTGATGAAAGGAATTATATCAAGACATCTTGAGTGGTGGACGTCTAAGCCCATTTTCGACAATGCGGGCATTCTGAGCGTAGGATACGCGTATCCGAACCTCAATATGGCGGAGCACTACAACGCCTACGGCTCACCCTATTGGTCGCTTAAGGCTTTTCTCTTCCTTGCGCTGTGTGAGGACGACGAGTTTTTCAAGGCAGAGCCGTTGCCCCTGCCGAAGATGGAAAAGATGATCACGATACCCGAGGCGTATATGACTATGCAGCGCGTGAACGGCTACTCGGTCGCCCTGACGGGCGGTCAGTGGGCGAACTGGGGTATGACTCACACGCCCGAGAAATACTCTAAATTTGCGTACTCCTCACGCTATGCGTTCTGCGTTTCGAGAACTACGGACACGATGTACAACGCCTCGCCCGACTCGACGCTTGCCTTTGAGGTGGACGACAGAATATGCTACCGCAGAAAGTGCATTGAGCACAGTATGAGTGCGGACGGAAGTCACTTTTCCAAGTGGTCACCCTATCGCGGAATCGTCGTGGAGACGACGATCATCCCCACCGACGGCGGTCACATAAGACGCCACACCGTGGACTGCGAATTTGACTGCGTGGCGTACGATACCGCGTTTGCAACACCTCTCGGCGGCGGTGGAGAGATCCACGGCGGCGAGGAGGTCGTGCTCCGCTGCGAGCCGAACTCCAACCTTATCTATCCCAAGTGCGAGATCAAGGCGGTTAAGTATCAATTCAAAAAAGGCAAGAATATTGCAGAAACTGCCGTAATTTATCCCAAGAATTAATAAATATTTTCTCGATTTTGATAAATAACTGTTGGAGTGACGACTAAGTGAAAGAGTTTTTTTCTTATTTCTTCGGGCAAGGTGACAAGATAGAATTTACTAACTTTTCCCTTGCGCATTTCCTGCCGATAATTCTGATGGTCGGCGTTGTATTTCTTATTTACAAATTCAGAGATAAAATCAGAGATTACAAGCACGAGGGGCGAATCAGACTCGCTCTTGCACTTGTTATGATCATCACCGAGATGTCGTATTTCTGGCGTCTTGTCGGCGTGCCGTCGCTTGATGCCAATCCTATCGATCACCTGCCGATAACCGTGTGCGGATGGTGCGTGATATTTTGCAGCTATATGCTGGCGGCGAAGTCACAATCCCTCTTTGACATCGCTTATTTCTGGGTGTTTGCGGGAACGATATTTGCACTTATAACCCCCACGGTCATCTCCTACACCGGCCCTACGAGATTCAGATACTATCAGTTCTGGTTGGAGCACACCTTGGGCTACGTTGCGGTATTCTATATGATATTCGTACATAAATTCAGACCGACAGTGAGATCTGCGGTCAGATCTTACGTTACCCTTGCGATCCTTGCGATCATCGCCTACGTTGCAAACACCGTGCTTGGTCCCGGTGCGAACTATCTGTTTATGGCAAAGCCGGAGTCCACGCCATCGATACTCGACATATTGCCCCCGAACTTTACCTTAAGGCTGGTCATTATGGCGGCAGCGATCTCCACGATGTTCCTCCTTGCCTACCTGCCGTGGTTGGTGAGGGATATTAAGAGTAAAAAGGAAAATTAGATAACGAAAGGGTCTGTCTCATTACGAATTCAATAAAAACAAGGCAAAATCTTGGAAAATTCAGTGAGAAATATAAATCAGGCGAATTCTTAATGAGAACAGAACCGTGGGGCGAACGGATTTAGATGAGAAATCGTCGGCTGAGGAGCGAGAGGTGTACAAGGGTACACCGAGCGA
>CAZQTN010000078.1:0-8769 GCA_964596195.1 uncultured Ruminococcus sp. | reverse complement strand
GCGGGATACTTGCCCGATGCCGCCCAGTCGAATTTGCCCGAGTCAACGATCACGCCGCCGAGCGTCGTTCCGTGACCGCCGATGAACTTGGTTGCCGAATGTACCACAATATCCGCGCCGTGCTCAATGGGACGGATAAGATAGGGAGTGCCGAAGGTATTGTCCACCACAAGAGGCAGACCGTGCTTGTGAGCAAGCTGTGCAAGCGCGTCGATGTCAGGAATGTCGCTGTTGGGATTGCCGAGGGTTTCAATATAGATCGCTCTCGTGTTTTCCTTGATCTCCGACTCGACCTCACGGAGATCGTGAATGTTTACAAAGCTTGCGGTGATACCGAAATTGGGGAGTGTGTGCGCGAGCAGGTTGTAGCTTCCTCCGTAGATGGTCTTTTGTGCTACGATATGACCGCCGTTTTGACCGAGAGCCTGCAAAACGTAGGTAATCGCCGCCGCACCCGATGCAAGAGCCAATGCCGCAACGCCGCCTTCCAGAGCTGCTATTCTCTTCTCGAAAACGTCTTGCGTGGAGTTAGTAAGTCTGCCGTAGATATTGCCCGCATCTGCAAGACCGAAACGAGCCGCCGCGTGTGCGGAGTTGTGGAATACGTAGGATGTGGTGGCGTAGATCGGCACGGCACGCGCGTCCGTTGCGGGATCGGCCTCCTCCTGGCCGACGTGAAGCTGCAGTGTTTCAAATTTATAATTGTCAGACATAATAATCATTTCCTTTCTTTATTAAGAATATGTAATGTTGTTTTCTTTCGTTTTAAATTTTAGCTTTGCATTTTGCCTTGCTTCAACATCGACACATTCGTCCGAAACGGAAATTTGCTCTGACGAGCCTTTCAAAATAGTTTCCCATTGCAAGTACCTTTCGCCCACTCGATTGGTAGGTGAATGAATTATACCACTATTTGCCTACCTTGTCAATAGGTTTTATGAAAATTTCTAAAAAATTCACACCGGAAACTTTGACAAGTTTTTTACGCCCTTGCCGCCGTGGTTTTTTCTTTTTATGCAGCTATGAATCATATTGCTTGTTTTTCGATCCCCTTTCTTGAAAATAAAAAAAGAGAACTGCAGAAATTCTACAGTCCTCGATGCAGACCTTCAACTTAGGTTGCAGCTTATTCGTCCTCAGGACACCTTGCGACCTCGAGCACATAGCCCGAAGGGCAGGGGGAGCGCAGAGCGGCCACTGCAACCAAACTGATGCCAAAGGCGTGGCACGATTTAATATATCAGGTATGCGCAAATTACAGTGCAAGGCTCCGCTTGAATTTTGCCTTAAGCCGGACGGATGTTCGTAATTGCGGCATAGGTGGGTAGGGTAAGGTCGACGATAACGTACGCGGACGTGAACGATTCGCTTTCAACTTCACGGCATTCGTATGTGATACCATAATCCTTAGTATAGGTAACGATGTACTTTTTCATAAGTCCTCCTATAAATCCTTCATAACCATTACTGCCTCGCCCTGAATGATGAGTCGCTCGCGGTCGCGACCGCTGATAACTATGGGCTCCATCTCGTCGTTTTCGGGGATGAGGTAGATTGCGTTTTTGTCCTGTTCGAATCTCTTAAGCGTTGTTTCCGAATTGTCGTAGAGAAATGCGGCTATGCGCCCCTCGCGCACTCTCTCGCACCTTTTGATAAGCACGAGGTCGCCGTCGTCAATGCCGGCGTTTATCATCGAGTTGCCCCTCGCACGCAGAAGAAAGAAATCGCCGTTGCCGATAAGCGCCGTCGGCATTCTGATGCTCTCAAGCTCGGCGTCGCACACCTCGTTCAGCATACCGCAGGGAATAGAATTGCCCATCAGAACGCGGCTCGTGCCCTCGGTCGCACCGCGCATATAGTCGGTAATAATACCTCTGTGGCCGTCGTATTCGAGCTCTCCCCGCTCGCACAGCTCGCGCAGATATCTCTGTACCGTCGGCCTCGAAATGCCCGTGCCGGCCTCGATCTCTCTTGTGGAAGGCGATCTTCCGATATCGTCAAAATACTTGTTAACGAAATTGACTATCGTCGAATAATGAGCTGTATTCTTTGATCTCATTTTGCCCTCCTTTTTCTTTCTGAGCCGTTTGGCTCAATTAGATTATAGCGCGGTTTTTGCCGCTTGTCAATAGGGTTTTGCAAAAAAATCAAGAAATTTGTCGTTTTTTGGCCTAAATGCAAAAAAAGCCTTCCGCGATCTCTCCGCGGAAGGCCTAAGACTTTGTTATGATTTGCTTTCCTTTGACTTGTAGTATTTTTTAACACCGAAATATACGGGCAGGCCGATCAACGTAGCCGCAATGCTTCCAATGGACAACAGCGTCGCCGTCATACCTGACCAGAACAGTTGGCTCAGAATAACGTAAACACCGCTGATAATGGCCAGAATGGGAATAACGGGGTAGAGCGGCACCTTGTACTTTCTTTCGATATCGGGGCGCTTTTTTCTCCATACCATAACCGCCACAAAGGTAAGCGTATAAAATATCCAACAGGAGAAAACGGCAAGGTTCGTGAGCATATCAAACGTTCCGCCAATGCAGAACAGACAGCCCAAAACGCCTATCAAAATGATCGAGTTGGTGGGGACGTGCTTTGAGTTTATCTTGCTCAGCGCGTTGCTGAAGGGAAGTGTTTTCTGCTCCGCCATCTGATAGCAAACGCGAGAGCCCGACATCAAAAAGCCGTTTGCCGCACCGATAACCGAAATTATGATGCCTATCTTTATTAAAGTGCCGCCAAACGTGCCGAATATTTTTTCCGCAACGGCCGCCGCAGGTGACTCTATGTTCATAAGCTCATCCGCAGGCAGCACCCAGATATACGCAATGTTGATAATTATGTACACGAGCATAATGATCGAAACGCCGCCGACGATCGCGCGGGGCAGATCACGCCCGGGATTTTTCATCTCGCCCGCTATTGCACCAACGTTCGTCCATCCCTCAAAGGCGAACAAAACCGCCAAAAGTGTTGAGCCGAGCACGGCAGTGGCCTGCTTGTCCTCTGCCACCAAGGGTGTAACGACGGGGTTGCCGCCCTCACCAAGGATAAAGCCGAAGATCATAAGCACAAACAGGGGCACGAGCTTGCAGATGGTGAAAACGATCTGAAATCTTGATGCCGATTTTGAGCCCAAAACGTTGAATACGACGAGTATTGCGATCGAGGCCATAGCGATGGGAAGCGCGTATTGCTTGCCGACGTAAGCAGAAAGCTCGTTACCCACCGTAACACCGTAGCTTGCCAAAAAAGCAGGGTAGAAGATCAGGGTTTGCATCCAGCCTGCCAAAAAGCCTACCTTTTCATTAAAAACATCCGTAAGATAAGCCATCATACCGCCCGTACGGGGAATAAGGATCGCAATTTCCGCAAAGGTCAAAGCGGCAAAAATACTCGCCAGGCCGCCAATTATCCAAGCTAGCATACCCATACCGGGCGCACCGCCCGTTTCCTGATAAATAGCGTAAGGCTTAAAGAATACGCCTGCGCCGATTACACAGCCTACAACGATCGCCATTGCAGACATAACGCCCAGGTTCTTTTTGAGCGTTCTTTTGGGTTCCATAAGACATCCCTCTTTTCTCATTTTTTGTTTTAAATATTGCAAATTATAGCACTTATCTGCTCGTTTGTCAATAAGTATCCGCCACCCTCGTACAAATCTGCAAAAAAGCACGCACCAGCTTAACGCTCGCGGCTTGAATCTCGCGAGCGCACAGCGCCGCACCCGCGACCAAAGAGAAAGAACTCGGTACACCATAGAGTGTTCCGAGTTCTTTTGTGTTATCTTGACAAAATAGATGCCACCCACTTTTGAGAAGTTGGCGTGGAACATCCACGCCGTAGGTGGACCCGGGAAGCGGCCTCCCGGCCCGTAATTTTCTTACATTCCAGTATGGATGAAGCCGTTGGTTTCATCCTCGGACTCATCATAGTCGAAGACAACGTAACTTCCATCAGTCGTTTCGATGGTGATATTTCTATCTCTCATGAGTTCTTTGATCTTCTCAATTTCTTCGGGTGTGCAGGCGAGTCTATCAGAGGTTGCAATGACGATTCTTTCGACTCCTTTTTCTTCGGCTGTCGATAAGAGTTTCAGAAGCATTTCGTATTCTTGGAATTTCTTTTTCTGCATTTTCTAATGAGTAGGGCTACGGCAATGAATTACATGTTTCATTTTTGATCTCCTTTCTTGAAAATAAAAAAGAGGACTGCAGAAATAATTTCTACAATCCTCGTCTTAGACACAAATAGTTTACAAATATTTTTTTGAAATGAACGAAAAAAGGGGAGATTGTGCGACTGAAAAATCGCAAAATCTCCCCTGAAAAGTCGATTATTTAAGTTCAAATCCCATCCACACGGCGTTTTTGGGGCGTGCATCTATTAAGGATGCACAATATGGCAGATGTACCCCACCTCTATACGATGCACCACTTTTAGGGGCGATGGTGCATTTATGATAACTGCGACAGCAATTTATTTCGTGCATTATTTACCGCCGACAATCTCTTTTTGACCGTCAGCTTGATGCCTACCTTTTTGCAAACGTCCGTCAAAATGCCCTTGAGGTCTTCATCGCATATTGCGATTTCGGAGGGCTTGCCGTACCTCTCGACAAAATGGTCAAGGACATTGAAAACGATACCGGGTTGATTGTGCGAGGGCGAAATCATCTCGTTGACGAGAATAAATCCGTTTTTCGGCTCAACAGCAAGCAGCATCCTTGGGAACGTACCTCTTCCATCCTCATCATCGTAAATAACGTCAACGTAGGACCAATCCAGTTCAACGGAATAGTCTGCGTTTTTCATCGCACGAACCTCGCGCATCCAATCGTTTTCATGAACCGTAACTACCGGATGAGAAATAATATCCTTTGAAATATCAACTTCAAGCGGGTGAGTATAATAAAGCCTGTCCTTGGGCTCATACCAGCGTACCAAGTTTTTGCCCTTGTCAAATTCGGGATCGAGTCCTTGCTCATAGACGGCGCGGAGCATCATATGCAGATTCTCAAAAGCGGTTGTGAGCAGATCAACTTCTTTCTCGTCAAGCGGAATGGGAGTATATCCGATCTCATATCGGTCAAAATGCAACCACGCGCCTTTGCCGCGAGGCTTGAAACCAAGTGCCTTTACAATATCATAACTCTCTCTGCTCAGATTTTCTCGATCATCCCAAAGACATATCAAAGCGTTTTGCAGCATAAACACGGGTTCGTGTTTGCTGTTTTTCTCGGTAAATCTGACTCTTGCGCGAGCATAATCCTCCTCGCAGGTGTAGCAAGCAATTCCGCATTTTTGCGCTGATTCTCCAATAAAGGAAAACAGCACCGTCTTGCTTTTGTCTTTCCAGATATAGGTGAACTTGTCTGCTTCAGTAAAATCCTCCCACGGCTGCATCACACCGACCTGCTGTGCCACCGCATACAAACGCAACCATTTTTGCTTCAATTTTTCCGTCATAATCAATCCTCTAAAATCTTCAGATATCTGTCAAGCCTTGCCTCAATATATCCGGCGAACAGATTTTCCATTGTAGAAATCTTACCTTTCACGTGATATTCATCAAAAGCATTATAATAAGCCAGACGGTCGGTAAACTTGATATCAATAGGTGGGTAGCCCGCTTTCATAAGCTCCAGGTTTACCAAAAGACGTCCGGTTCTGCCGTTACCGTCAATAAAAGGATGGATACCCTCAAATTCAATATGGAATCTGGCAAGCTTAGTAACGATATTTTCATCGCTTTCTAAAAATTCACGGATAAGCTGCTCCATATTCGGCTCTATCAAATAGGGCTGAACGGGTTCGTGATGTGCGCCCATAATACGTACGGGAACGCGACGGTAAACACCGCGGTCCTCTTTTTTGTCGGCAAGAACCCAATAATGAATTTGCTTGATAACTCTTTCGCTGATCGGAACGTTATCTCTTACCAGTTCGCACACATAGTCGAAGGCTTCCTTGTGCCCTACCGCTTCCATATGATCCTTTAGTGGCTTTTGGTCTATCGTAAGACCGCGGAGCACAAGGTCTGTTTCGCGTAGCGTGAGTGTGTTGCCCTCAATGGCGTTGGAATTATATGTGTATTCAACGATGAATTCTTCATTGAGCCTTGCGACTTCTCCCTCGGTCAAGGGTCTTCTGCCGTCAAGCTCTTTCTTTTTCTGCTCTATTCGTGAAAGGATGCTCTCTCTGGATTTATATCTTCCGTCGGCAGGCTTTGCGGCACCGCTTGGAATTTTCCAAGAGCGTCCGTCTTGATATGCACCCGGAATTTTACCCTCGGAACAAAGCACACGGATCCTTCTGTCCGAGATTCCCCACTTTTCGGAAGCTTGTTTTATGGTCATAAACATAAGCCTATCCGCCTTCTTTTTTAATATTATACCACAGTTTCGGAACAATATCAATAGTTGCGGAACAATATTTTTGTAATTAGCGGAATAATGCAAGTGCAATTCAGCAAAGTTTTGCGATTATAAACCGCAAAAGAATAAAAGTTTACAGAGTTTTGCGATTATGAACCGCAAAACTATTGATTTTCGATTTGAGTTGTGGTATAATACTATCAACGGAGGTGATCACAATGATTTACAGACCTTTATACGTTGATAAAATTATGGCGTACACCGACACGCCTTTCGTAAAAATTCTCACCGGAGTTCGTCGCTGCGGTAAGTCCACCATACTCAAAATGATTATGGAAAAACTGAATGTGGAGCGTGGTGTTCCTTCGGAGCGTATTCTTTCCTACCGCTTTGATTCAATGGAATATGAGGATATGACGGCAAAGCAGATTTATGCCGATATCAAATCCCACCTTGCCCCTGATGCCAAGACCTATCTCTTCCTTGATGAGGTTCAGGAGATAAACGGCTGGGAGAAGATTGTTAATTCGCTGTCTTCGGATTTTAATGTGGATATCTATGTTACCGGCTCTAACTCCCGTATGATGTCCTCGGAGATTTCTACCTATTTGACGGGCAGATATATTGCCTTTAGAATCTACCCCCTCTCCTTTGCCGAGTACTTGACCTTCAAGTCCGCATACACTACCGTCGGTACTCCCCGTGAGGAGCTTGCGAATTATATCAAACTTGGCGGATTCCCGGCAACGCATCTGCAAGCGTATACGGCGGATGAGATCTACACCATTGTAAGAGATATTTATAATTCCACGGTGTTCTCGGACATCGTAAAGCGCAACCGGGTTCGCAAGGTTGACCAGCTTGAGCGCGTTGTCAAATACACCTTCGGCAACGTGGGCAACACCTTCTCGGCAAAATCCATATCCGACTACCTCAAAGCCGAGAAAAGAACGCTCGACCATGAGACTGTTTACAGTTATCTTGAAAAGCTTGAAAAGGCATACCTTTTGCACCGTTGTTCACGCTACGATATGCAAGGCAAGGAAGTCCTCAAAACGCAGGAAAAGTTCTATCTTGCGGACACAGCTCTCCGCTATAGCGTTCTCGGTTACAACACCGACACCGTTGCTGCAAGCCTTGAGAATGTGGTTTACTTGGAGCTTTGCCGCCGTGGCTACACCGTAAATATCGGTAAAATCGCAGACGGCAAAATCGACTTCGTCGCAACCCGTCAAGGTGAAAAGCTCTATATCCAGGTTACACAAGAGATCAGTTCGGAAAAGACTGAACATAGAGAATATGACCGCCTGCTTGCCATTTCGGATAACCACCCCAAGTATGTTCTTTTGACGGATTACTTTGCCGGAGGCAACTATCAAGGCATCAAGACGATGCACGTGGCAGACTTCCTGCTTTCGGATGAATATTGACCCACGGACAATGGGGACATAAAGGACAGGGGCCAGCTTATTAAACTAGTCACAAAAAGAAAAAAAGCGGATGTTCTTTACCGAAAGGTATTGAGCATCCGCTTGCTTTATTTGGATTCAGAAACATTAGAGAAATATAAAAAATATATGAAAGGACGAAACTAAAATGATTAATGGTGATGCAAATGTTTTTATAGACCAACTTTCCTATGAAGATCACTATGTTTTGTTTAACGGCGTAAAATATTTTTTGAATGGTTGTCAAGTAAGCAAAAATGACGAGGGAAAGATCATAAGCGTTCGACTGGAAGTATATGATTTAACAAGCAAAACCACTATATATTCTGTAACGAAAAAAACGCTTCTGAATGCTTGATTGCTTTTCAAGATGCAAAAATTTGGAATGGAAAATCATTTTGGGAAGTGGAACAAGATATAGAGTGGGTGGATGATTAACCACAACATCCCATTAAAAACGGTCTGGGTAACTTGAAAATTTACCCAGACTGTCTTTAGTCTTTAATTATTAAATTTCTTCTTTTTGATTGAAGGTTTTATTGTCTTTAGGATTCCAAAAAGTATACTCGATTTTATATCCGTGGCTTGTCAACTTGTCGCAAAACTCTTTTTCCTTAAACACAAATTCAAAAACTTCTTGTGGCTTTTTTATTATTTCTTCTTTGTCACAAAAAGTGCTACCATACCATTTGCCGTTACTATCCGTTATTACTCCCGCGCAAACATCATTGCTCAATATGTTCCGTATGCATTCGATAAGCTGATCATAGTCAAGCTGATAATTTGCATAATGAACGTGGCTTTTGGCAAAAAACAAGGAAAACTCACTCATATCACCGACATCAATTTCTATTTGTTGATCATAATTCGGATTTTCGAAAACTATACATTTTGAATCGTCTTCCTCTAACCAATCGTATCCGCTATCTGTTTTTGAATACA
>CAZQTN010000077.1:0-8798 GCA_964596195.1 uncultured Ruminococcus sp. | reverse complement strand
CTGGGGACCTCATCCTTACCAAGGATGTGCTCTACCAACTGAGCCATAGCAGCATTTCCACAGATATTTCCGCGGAACATCGATATTATATCAAAACAAAATTGGTTTGTCAATAGCTTTTTTAAAAATTTTTCACCATCGCTTAATACGCTTAATACGCAGATGAAAAGAGCAGAGCAAAAGGGAAGATCCCCGCTCCGCTCTTTTTTGCTTTTATTCCGCAAGATATCTTGCCATCATTGCGTGTATTTTGTACATTTCATCTCTGATGTGCGCGGGCATAGATGCCTTTGGCGCCGTTTCGAGAGACAGCACGCCGTTAAATCCGCATTCCTTGAGCGCCGCCCTGAAATCCTCCCAGTCTATCGAGCCGTGCATAGGGAACATATGCTCGTCGCTCTTGCCGCGGTTGTCGTGGACGTGGAGAACCTTTACGTACTCGCCCATTCTGCGCAGGGTCGAGGCAGGGGAGTGCTTTTCAAATATATTGGCGTGACCCGTGTCAAGGCAAACCATAAAATTCGGGTCATTTATCTCCTTGACGATATCGAGAATATCTACGGGCGTAGCTATGGAAAAACGCGGGAAGGGCATATTTTCAAGACAGATAGTGACGCCGCATTCGTGCGCGACCTTTACGAGCTCGCTCATAAATTCAACGTTCATTCTGCGGGTGTCGGCGGCGTGGCCGCTGTCCAGGTCGGTTATGCCGTAGGGCATTATAGGGTGTACTACCCAATATTTCGCACCGAGAATGGCCGCACCCCGTATCGAGCGCGACATCTTTTCCATTCTTTCCGTGCGACCCTCGGGTGTACCGTCGGTGATCGGCCATTGCCACGGGCCGTGCACCTGCCATATCGTTATTCCGGCCGCGTCGGCCAGGGCCTTTTCCTCTCTCAGATAGGCGTCAAAGTCCCCGTCGCCGAGCGTATAGGGCGCAATGCGCGTGTCGGCCATATTGTAATCAAAGCAATCAAAACCGCATTCGCGAAGGCGCTCGTATCGGCGCTCATCCCAAATTGATCTTATGTTTGCCGAAATACCTATTTTCATATCCTGCTCCAGATCTGTCCGTTATTCGTAAAGAGGATGCTTCTTGCAAAGTGCCGCAACTCTTGCGCGCGCTTCGTCTGCATTGGCATCAAAATCCTTGAGCGTTATCGAAATTATGCGACCAACCTCGCGCATATCCTCCTCAGTAAAGCCGCGAGTCGTCGTAGCCGCGGAGCCAAGACGGATGCCGCTTGTAACAAAGGGCTTCTGAGTGTCGAAGGGAATGGCGTTCTTGTTACAGGTGATGCCGATCTCGTCGAGCAGGCGCTCGGCCTCCTTACCCGTGTCGACCTTCATTCCGGTCAGATCAACGAGCATCAGGTGATTGTCCGTGCCGCCCGAAACCAGCTTGAAGCCCTCCTTCGTAAGCTCGTCTGCAAGTGCCGCCGAGTTCTTGACTACCTGCTTTGCATAGGTCTTGAAATCGTCGGAGAGTGCTTCCTTGAAGCATACGGCCTTTGCCGCGATGGTGTGCATAAGAGGTCCGCCCTGAATGCCGGGGAAGATAGCCTTGTTTATTCTTTTTGCCAGCTCCTCGTCGTTCGTGAGGATAAGGCCGCCGCGCGGTCCGCGCAGGGTCTTGTGGGTGGTCGTGGTAACCACGTCGGCATAGGGCATGGGCGAGGGGTGCTCACCTGCCGCGACGAGGCCTGCGATGTGTGCCATATCCACCATGAGATATGCACCGACCTCCTTTGCAATAGCTCCGAATTTCTCGAAATTTATTACACGGGGGTAGGCTGACGCGCCTGCAAGTATCAGCTTCGGCTTGCTCTCAAGTGCAAGTCGTCTTACCTCCTCGTAGTCGATAACTCCGCCCTCCTCGGTTACTCCGTAGGGCACGATATTCCAGTACTTACCCGACATATTGACGGGCGAGCCGTGGGAGAGGTGGCCGCCGTGGGCGAGGTTCATAGAAAGCACGGTGTCACCCGGCTCGAGCAGAGCGAAGAACACAGCCATATTTGCCTGCGCACCGGAGTGGGGCTGTACGTTGGCGTAGCCCGCACCGAAGAGCGCCTTTGCTCTCTCTATAGCAAGCGTCTCTACTATATCAACGTTCTCGCATCCGCCGTAGTATCTCTTGGCGGGGTAGCCCTCGGCGTATTTGTTGGTCAGCGTGGTGCCGTTGGCCTCCATTACCGTCTCGGATACGAAGTTCTCCGATGCGATAAGCTCGATCTTGTTTCTCTGTCTGTCGGTCTCCTTGGCTACCGCCTCGTATATTTCGGGGTCGTAGAGCTTGAGTAATTCGTTTTCTCTCATATTTACCTCGCAAGTATTTTTTTGTGTATTATACACCTAAAACGCGCGTTTTGTCAATATTTCCTCGCCATATTCCGCCCTCGGTGGAAAACTTTTGTTTTCTGTGTGCACCACGGGTGCACGCTACCGTTTCGGCCGACAAACAATTTACAAATATATTTTATTTATCGCGCGTTTGTTCATATTTTGTTTATAATTATATAGTATAATATAAAATTGCGAAAGCATACATATCTGCACACGAAAGGAAAATTGTTTCCTATGGGAAATTCTATTATCAAGGTAGACCATCTCGTTAAGAGATACGGCACGAATTACGCGCTTGACGACGTAAGCTTCGAGATAGGCGAGGGTGAGATCGTCGGCCTGCTCGGCCCCAACGGCGCGGGCAAGAGCACGACTATGAACATCCTTACCGGTTATCTCTCCACCACCTCGGGCGGTGCGTACGTCAACGATATAAATATACTCGACGATCCGATCAAGGCAAAGAAGCTTATAGGCTTTTTGCCCGAGCAGCCCCCCGTATACCCCGATATGACGGTAATCGAATACCTCAACTTCGTATACGAGCTTAAGGGGTGCACCCTCGACCGCACACAGCATCTCGACGAGATAATCTCGGTCGTGCGTCTCGTCGACGTCAAAAACAGGCTTATAAAAAACCTCTCCAAGGGATATAAGCAGCGCGTCGGTATCGCGCAGGCGCTCGTCGGCGACCCCAAGGTCATCATTTTTGACGAGCCCACCGTAGGCCTCGACCCCAAGCAGATCCTTGAGGTCAGAAACCTTATCCGTACCCTCGGTAAGCGTCATACGGTCATTCTCTCTACTCATATTCTTGCAGAGGTACAAGCTGTCTGCGAGCGTATCATAATCATCAACAAGGGTAAGATCATTGCCGACGAGCGCACCGACAACCTCACCAAGACCATTGAGGACGGCTATCGCTATCAGGTCAAGATCTGCGGCCCGCAGAAGGACGTTAAGACAGCACTTGAGCGCGTGCAGGGTGTAAAGGCCGTTGAGGCGACCAACGAGCGCGACGGCGACTCATTCGCATTCCGTATAGAGTCGGAGCGCGGTATTGACGTGCGCAAGTCGGTGTTCAACCTTTGCGCGCGTATGAGTTGGCCTATTATAGGTATGATGCCCGTAGGCACCGACCTTGAATCAATATTCATCAGACTCGTTGACCGCTCCGACGGCATCGAGCCCGCACAGGCGCAGAAGCGCAAGCGCGCACATTAAGGAGGAAAAGAAATGCTTGCAGTATTTAAAAAAGAAATGCGCTCTTATTTTACGAGCGTAATAGGATACGTATTCCTCGTGCTTTATCTTGCACTCTCGGGCGCTGTGCTTTGCTACACCACCCTCTATTCGATGTCCTCCGACGTCACGAACTATTTCGTAATTATGCTCATTATCTCTGCGGTGGTCCTGCCTCTGCTTACGATGAAGTCGTTCAGCGAGGAGCGCAAGGTAAAGACCGAGCAGCTCCTGCTCACCGCCCCCGTTTCCATAATCGGCATCGTCGCGGGCAAGTTCCTCGCCGCATATTCAATATACGCCGGCTGTATGGTGCTCAACACCCTCTACTGTCTCGTGCTTCTCAATTATTCGTCACTTAAGGTTGCCGTTCTGTTCGGCTGTCTTATAGCATCCTTGCTCGTTGGTCTCGTTTTCATCGCGATAGGCCTTTTCGTCTCCGCCCTGACCGAGAACCAGCTTACTGCCGCTATCGGCACCATGGCGATCATCCTCGGCTTCCTTGCCATAGGCCTTATAGGTAGTCTTTTTCCCTCGGATTACGCCATCCGTTACGTATTTGATTTTATTTCGATATTCACAAGATTCCAGTATTTCACCAACGGCGTATTTGACGTCGCGTCGGTAGTCTACTATATCTCCGTAGCCGTGATATTCGCATATCTCACCGTTCGTATCTACGATCGCCGCCGCTACAACTGATAACGAGGTAGACGATGAAAAAATATCCACAGCTTAAAAACAAAAGGGAAGAGGTCACCTCGGCTCCCGCGGCCGAGCGCGTAATGGAAAAGCCCATCGTCACCGAGGAGCGCGTTTTCTCCACCTCGATCACCATTGCGGTCGTCGCAGTCATCCTCGTGTTCAACGTGATGTTCTACATCCTCGCATCCCTTTTCGGTCTGTATTTCTCTCCCAACGAAAATAAGCCGCAGACCTTGACCGGCACCACCGACGCCGTCTTTGCCGAGGCTATTGCAAAGAAAAGAACGGTCAGGATCTATTTTTGTAACGACGAGGAGACCGTATCCACGCACGACACGGGCTCTCTTGTATATGAAACGGCAAAGCTCTATGAGGAAAGGTATCCCGGATTTATAGAGCTCGAGTACGTCAACGTTATAACCAAGCGTGACTCAAAGGGCAATCGCTTCCCCCTCTCCGATTACACGAAGAACGACGAGATAATCTCCAAGACCTCGGTCATCTTCGAGTGTGTTGAGAGCGGTGAATACAAGGTCACAAACTCAGATTACATAGACTTCTATACGCTTGATTCAAGCAACTATATCCTCTCCTACGACGGTGAGGAGTTCTTCGCATCTATGATATCCTGGGTGCTTGCCACGGAGCATAAAAAGGCCTACTTCACAACCACTCACAGCGAGCAGGTTGACAGCTCGTTCGTCAAGATGCTTACCGCCGCAGGCTACGAGACTGATACCGTCATCCTTCGCGACGAGGCGGTGCCGGATGATGCCGATCTTTTGATAATTTCCAACCCCCAGAGCGATTTTGAGATCGCTACGGACGGCTCCGGCATAGCCGCCGCCACCTCCGAGATCGGCCGTCTTGACGCTTATCTTAAGCGTGGCGGAAACGTGTACGTTTCCCTCGACCCCTACGTTAAAAAGCTTTACAGCCTTGAGTCCTTCCTTGAGGGCTACGGCATAGGTCTGTCCGAGACCGAGCTTGACGGTAAGGTATATCGCGATATCGTAAGGGACAGCGCAAACGCCATTACCACTAACGGCTACACCATCGTCACCGAGCACGCAGACGGCGCGCTTGCGACCGAGATCGGCGACAATATGGATAAATATTCAAACAACGACGTTATTATCAGAGAGGCCGGCGCCCTCACTCTTACGGGTACTGCCGAGGCACTCCTTACCTCCTCACGCAGCGCAACCTGCGAGAACGGCGGCGTCGTTACCAAAACGGGCGGCTCCTTCCCGGTCGCGGCCTACAACACCGTATCCTCATCGGACGGTGCACAGACGGGAAGCCTGTTCGTCGTATCCAGCATTTATATGACTGTATCGGACGCTCTCGTAACCAACGGATATTCAAATAAGGATTTCATATATTCTCTCTTTGATTATCTCTACGGCGCGGAGAATATGCCCTACGGATGTCAATCCGTGCTTTACGACAGCTCCGTCCTTGAAAATCTCACTATGAGCACGGCAAATCTTTATACGGCAATCGTTCTTGCCGTACCCACGGTCATCGCCATTGTCGGCGCGGTCGTGATAATCAGACGCAAAAACAGATAAAGAATGGATAAAATATGAGAATTTTTAAAGGAAAAAGCAAGCGCACCGTGATCTTCTCGGCCATAACGGTCGGCGTGATCGTCGTACTCCTTGCACTTAACCTCGTCCTTTCCATAGTGGGCGGGGGGCGCAATTGGTTTATAGACACCACGCCCGAGGGACTCTACACCCTCACCGACGCGATGGTAGAGGAGTGTGCCTTCGTCGATAAGCTCGGCGAGACCGACGGGGATAAATGCGTGAAGATAACCTTCTGCACCGACCCCGACAGACTCATCTCGAACTTCGATACAAGGGCCACCTACTATATGGCGCTTGCGCTTCAGAAGGAATATTCCAACGTTGAGGTTGAAACGATAAACGTCAACACCAACCCCACCGCGCTTTCAAAATATAAGAGAACCTCTCTTACCAAGATAAATTCCACCGACGTCGTCGTTTCCTACGGCGACAGATACAGAATAGTCGGTGCACTCAATTTCTGGACCACCGATTATTTCTCCTATAACGGTGAGTACCGTATGGCTACCCTTATCAAGTCGGTAACAGCGATAGATCAGCCCTCGGCCTACTTCCTGACCGATCACGGCGAGACCTATTACGATCCGAATGATCCCGAGAACGAGGGAAACCTTAAGACCTCGTATCTTTACGATCTCCTCTCCGACTGCGGCCTGAAGGTAAAGACGCTCGCCATTTCCGAGGTTGACGAGATCCCCGAGGATTGCGCGCTTCTTATAATCAACAATCCCAGAGAGGATTTTGTGACCGATCCCGACAAGTACAATCAGCTTTCCTACGTCTCAGACCTTGAAAAGCTCGATAAATACCTCGTAAACAATCAGGGCGCAATAGTCGTTACCAAGGACTATGACGAGGCACTCTCCCTGCCCAACCTTGAGGACTTTCTTCACGAGTGGGGCTTTGATTTCAGCACCTCGCAGGTGCGCGATGAGGACTCGTCCGTTGCAGGCAGCGACGGCAAGAATCTTATTGCCGTTTACGAGACCGACGAGGACAGCTACGCACACGCGATCTACGGAGATTACTCCGATCTTGCCACCTCTGCACGCACGACCGTAAACAACACCGGATATATCACCAACTCCTACGGTGCTCAAGGATATAAAAACGAGGCAGGCTCCGCCGAAACGGTAAAGAGATACGCTTCCTTCCTTAAGTCGTCCGACAAGTCCTCCGCATACTTTTACAGCGACGCGGCGGGCAACTACGACGACAGCTCGGTGCTTGACTCGAAGGGTGCCTTCGACCTTGCCGCCCTTACGGTAAGGCAGTCCTATGACTCCATCACCGCAGAGCACACCTATTCCTACCTTTTCTGTGCCGCATCCGCTGACTTTTTCTCAAACGAGTCGCTCTCAAACGCCGCGTACGCAAACTACGATATTATGACGGCGCTTATAAACAATATCTCACGCGTTGACGTTTACGCATCACTTGAGCTTGGCGGCACCTCGCTCAACTCCTCCTCTTACGGAGGCAAGCAGCTTGTCAGCACCACTCTTTCCACCGAGGACACCGAGGTGTTCGCACCCGATGCATCCGAGGTAGAAAAGATCAACTACGGTATTTCAACCACCGAGAAGGTCGTATACACGGTTATCGTTGCCGTCGTTCCCTTCGCTATAATGATCGCGGGTGCAGTCGTATGCATCAGGCGCAGATTCCTGTGATGGGAGGGCAAAGATGAAAACAAGACAGCAAATTGAAAGCATAGCGCGCAGCAAAAAGAAGATGCGCATGACGCTCATACTTCTCGCCGTGTTCATCGTTCTTCTTGCCGCCGCGATAATTGCCGCAGTTATTATCGATAAAAAGGCCTCCGAGGCCGGCACCACGACCACCACGGTTCCCCCCGAGATAATCGAGGGAGAGGGACTGTACCGCAATTACGCAGTTGCGTATCCCGTCGTCGAGGATGAGGACATCACCCGTATCACGGTAAACAATACCACACTGAAGGACGGATACTTCACCCTCTACCGCTCCGATGCGGTTGACGACGACTTCCTATTCGCCTATATGGACGGCGGAGAAATAAAGGTTTATTACCCCTCGATATGCGATGACGATACCTCGTTTGAGTATTCCGATCTCTACGCATTCGAGACCGAGGACGGCTACGGTACCATTCACCGTCTTACCTACCTCACGGCAGCTCTTGAGACTGCATATTTCGGTGAGCGCATTCCGCTCTCCGCCGATGCGACCGAGCTTGAGGCGCAGTATAAGGAATACGGCTTTGACGAGGGGACTACCACAATAACCTTTGATTACAAGGACGCGGACGGCACGTCCAAAACGCGCAAGATCGTCATAGGCGACGCTCTCGTGACGGGCACCGGCTATTACTTTATGATAGACGACAGACCCTACGTTTACAGCTCGCTTTCTTCCTACTATCAGTACGCTCTGCGCGGCTTCTACTCCTACGTCAAGACCTCGATCATTGCCGCAGGCCTTGAGCAGGATTCGACCCTTGAGCCTATCTATACTCCCGAGTTTACCCATTGGGAGACCGAGCTTAACGACACCGAGGGCGCACTCGTGCCCGATAAGGCAGAGGTGATCGTTTCGGCAAACCTCTTTGTTCCCATCGACCCCACGAAGTATCTTGACGACCCGTCGGCCTACGCCGATTTCCTGAACGGCTACGACTATTCCGGCGAGGCGGAGATGACGGTCGACCTCTCCTCGAACGAGATCGACGAGACTATTAAGAACGCCGTACTCGGCAAGGCGATCGGAAAGTATTACGACCCCACCGATCCCGCCGCCGATCTTGAAGACGCTATAATCTTCACCATAATATTCGACACAGACTCCTCTCACAATCTCTCCCTCTCGGGCGTGGATTCCGTAAAGTACACCTATGAGATAGTCGAGATCGAGTCGATAATAGGCAAC
>CAZQTN010000076.1:0-8926 GCA_964596195.1 uncultured Ruminococcus sp. | reverse complement strand
CCTGCTGCTTTTGCAGCCTTGCACGCATCAAGGCAGATCGCTGCAACGGTAGGATTAAGAGCGGGAGTGATACCGGTGAAGTGGAACCAGTCAACACCCTCGAAGATCTTCTTCCAATCGAAGTCGGTGGGCTGTGCCATTGCGATAGCGGAATAAGCGCGGTCGTAGATGACCTTGGAGGGACGCTGAGATGCACCCTTCTCATTGAAGTAGATACCTACTCTGTCGCCGCCGCGGACGATCATAGAGGTGTCAACGCCGAACTGGCGAAGGGAATTTACAGCTGCCTGTCCGATTTCGTGCTTGGGGAGCTTGGTTACGAATGCGGAATCAAGTCCGTAGTTTGCAAGAGAAACGGAAACATTTGCCTCTCCACCGCCGTATACTACGCCAAACTTATCAGCCTGGGTAAAGCGGAGATATCCCTCAGGAGCAAGGCGAAGCATAATTTCGCCAAAGGTTACAACTTTCATTATTATAAATTCCTTTCAAAAATTTTAATTATTTGAATTGTGTGAGCATATAATTGGTTAGGGCGAACTGCTTAATCCATCGCCTTGAGCTTTTTAAGACAGTCGCGGCATATCTTGTTTCCGCAGAGCTCAACGGCTATATCCGTGCCGGCGCAGAAGGTGCAGTTCGGAGTGAATTTCGTAAGAACTATCTTATCGTCTTCTACGTATATCTCAAGTGCATCGCCGCAAGCTATGTTCATCTTCGTCCTCATTTCTTTTGGAACGACGATTCTGCCAAGCTCGTCTATGTTTCTTACTATTCCGGTAGCCTTCATAGAATTCCTCATCCTTTCTTATTTGATTTTGCTATATCTTATCCGCGTGGACAATAGTTGAGTTATCATCGTACGATAACTCTGATAGTATTGTAACATACAAAAAGAAAAATGTCAAGGAAAAATGTAAAAATATGGGAGGATTTTCACAATAATGTTTGACGGTATTTTACGCTGTCTTCCGGCGCCTTTTGCGCGTGAGGTGGTAAGGCTGGCGCAGACTCGTAAGGGGGGCGCCCTTGGGGTCTCTGAAGTGCATATGACTCTTGGCAGGCGTTCGTTCGTGCGTATTGGAAGGGAGCAAATATTTCTTTGCGTCGAGGTGACGGCATCCGATATGGAGAGTACAGTGCATAGACTTTGTCAGGGCGCGATATACGCACACCGCGACACTATAACCGAGGGGTACATAAGCCTGGATGGGGGCGTTCGCGTCGGTATTTGCGGACAGGCAAGATATGAGTCGGATCGTTTGGTCGGAGTCAGCGAGGTCAGCTCGCTCTTGTTCAGGATTCCAACCGCTACGTCTTCTTTGGCGGACGAATTATATGCGGCGTGGTGCCATACCCGTCGCGGAATGCTGATATACTCGGCACCCGGTGTGGGTAAAACGACTGCTCTGCGCACTCTTGTCGGGATGATAGCAAATAACAGTCCGGAACAGCGGGTCGCCGTCGTGGACGAGCGTTGTGAGTTTTCTGTTGCCGAATGCCGTCGTCTTGGCGTGATGCTCTTACGTGGGTACAGGCGCTCCGAGGGGATGGAGATAGCGCTGCGTACTATGTCCCCCACAGTGATGGCTGTTGACGAAATAGGCGCGCGTTCCGAGTCTGACGCTATGACCGAATCGTTAAATTCGGGCGTTAAACTGATAGCTACCGCACACGCAACCGACCGATACGACCTCGAGAGACGCGGTGGAACTCAACCTTTTTTAACAGCATACGTCTTTGACGTTTTCTTTGGAATATTTCACACGGATGTGGGGTATTCCTGTAAAGTTGAGGATTTGGTATGCTGAAGCTTATTGGAATTTGTATACTATTGTTTACATCAATATTGATCTCGCGTGAGCTTGTGCGCCAAAGACAGCGCCGCCTTGCCGTTTTTGAGGAGCTTTTGCGCTTCGTCGGCTTTTTGCGGCTGCAGATCGGGTGCTTTCTGCGCCCTGTACCTGAGGTGGTTGCCAATTTCCATTCGGACGAGCTGTGCGCGTGCGGCTTTTTACCGCTTGCTGACGGCGCGGACCTTGAGAGCGCGTTTTCGTCATCGGATGCGCCGAGGATAGTGGGGACGGAGTGCGCTAGGGTCGCAGAATCTCTCTTTTCCTCGCTTGGCACGGGATATCTCGAGGATGAGATAAAGCTGATAGATGCTCACCGCGCACAGCTCTCGGAGCTGGTTGAGGGTGAGCGAGCGGAGTCCGCGCGTCGGGTACGCCTTGTCAGGACTCTTACTGCGTCTGTCTCGCTCGGGCTGATTATTTTGATTGTTTAAATGGTGATCGTATGGACTTATCCTTTCTTTTAAAAATAGCAGGCATCGGTATGATTACGGCCATATGCTGTCAGATACTCTCGAAGATCGGTCGCGACGAGCAGGCCACGATGGTATCTATCGCAGGAGTGATCGTTGTGCTTCTGCTTCTGGTGCAGGAGTTCGGTACGCTGTTTGATACGGTTAAGGAAGTGTTCGGCATTTGATGGCTAGGATATGTGCTTTTGCGCTGATCGCGGCGCTTTCCTTTTTTCTTTTATCCGAGCTCAAATGGCGTGGCGCACCCGTGCTCGCCCTCTTGTGCTTCATTGCATTGCTTGCCGAAGCGGAGCCGTACGCCCGTGATCTTGGGGGTGTGATTGGCGATATCGCGGAGTCGTCCGGCATCAGTGAGAGCCTTAGCGCGGTTTTGAAGGTCGTGGGGGTGGGGTACCTTGCCGGCATATCCTCAGACGTATGCTCAGAGCTTGGCGTGCCGCGCATCGGCAATGCCGTGACTCTGATCGGTAGGCTTGAGATAATCGCCATCGCCGCGCCGTATTTCATAGGAATATTAAGGATGGGAGCGGAGCTGATAGGATGAGGGGGGTAACGAGATTTTTTGCCGTTTTTCTTTTTCTATTGGCGATATTTTCGGTTACCGCCTTTGCCGACGAGGGCGATGAGGTGCTTGATGAGTTTTCGGCTATCATACCCGACGGCGTGGATATTAACGTTGATAACGTCACGGCGGAGCTCGGCATAGACGCTATATTTTCGGAGATCGCCGCCGCCCTGGCCGACAAGACGGGGGCAGCCGTGAGGTTTTTTCTGCTGTTGCTTGGATTCGCCGTGATAATATCCCTTACCTCACACGCCTCTCTCGGAATCGACGGTGCGCTTGATTCGGGGGTGGAGACCGCCGTGTCGGTGATTGCCGCCGCCGCAATATTTGCCTCGCTTTACGACGTGTGCGCCGCCGTCGAGGCCGGTCTTACCGCCGTAGTTGATTTTTTTGCCTCCGCCATCCCGATCTTCACTCTTATCAGTACATCATCGGGCGCAACGAGTACTGCAAGCACTCAAGCCTTTAATATGAATTTGACCCTCGCTTTGATCGAAAAATTTTGCACGGGTGCCCTCCTCCCGACCTCATTCGCCGTTTTTTCACTTGGATTTACCGCCTCGATCTCCGAGGGCGGAGCAGGGAACGTGGCAAAGGGTGTCAAGAGCGCCTTTTTGTGGGGTGTCGGTCTTGTCGGCAGCGTGCTTGCCGCGGTTATAGCTATGCAAAGCGTGGTCGCCTCTGCCGCGGACAACGCTGCACTTCGCGCCGCGCGCTACGCCGCTTCGGGTATGATACCGATAGTAGGCTCCACCGTCGCATCCGCGCTCTCGACGCTTGGGGGCGGTATGGCGTATCTCAAAAGCACGGTCGGTATGGGTAGCGTTGCCATCATACTCGTTCTTTCCATTGCTCCACTCATATCCTTGCTTTTGTACAGACTGGCGATTTCGGCGTGCCTTATATATCTCGAATTTTCGGGTTCGGCGGGGGGCGTGCGATGTTATTCGGCATTCAGGGCGGCTCTTGATACGTTGATTGCGGTCTATTCCATGTCGGTTCTGGTGTGTATTATCGAGGTTGTCGTTTTTGTCAAAGGGGGTGTTACCGTCGCGTGAGCGGATATATCGTTTCCGTTATGGCGGCGACCGCTGTCGTTGCTCTAGGCGGGCTTATATCATACGGAGGTCAGACGGCTCGAGTTTCTCGCGCCGCGATGGCAATGGTACTGCTTTACACGGTAACGTTGCCCATAATTTCGGTCACAGACGACCTCTCCGACATCATTTCCACGGACTATTTCGAACAGCTCAAGGTTGAATACGACGTAGGGGATACCTTGTTTTATGAGCATACCTCGGAGGCCTTTGCAGACGGGGTGGAACGTCTGGTGTGCGACGAACACGGTCTTGACGGGACGGGTGTAGAGGTCAGTGTGCGCGCGCTCGACGTCGAAACTATGCGCGCCGAAAAGATAATAATAATTCTGAGCGGGCGTGCTGCGACCGCCGATGCGCGCTCGGTCGCACAGACGGTGGAGGACGCCGGGCTCGGAGAATGTGAGGTTAAAATTGATCTCGGCAGATAAGATTTTTACATTTTTTAAAGAGAAAAAGAAAATAGCGTTAATATTTATTCTTCTCTCGATCGGCCTTTTGCTGGTGGCGCTATCATCAATTGAACAGACGGATGAGAACGACTCCGACAGCCTTTCGGAATATAAGGAGGAGCTTGAGGAGCGACTGGAAAAGCTTTGCTCAGAGGTTGACGGGGTGGGGAAGTGCACCGTTATGGTGACATTCTCGCGCGGAGAGGAGAACACCTACAAGGGCAATCAGATCATCGAAACGCGGCCGCCCGAGGTGCTCGGAGTAACGGTGGTGTGTGATGGCGGCGACAGCACGGCGGTAAAGGCGCGGCTCGTACAAATGCTTTCCGCCCTATTTGATATAGGGAGTAATCGGATCGCCGTTCTGCCAACGAAAAATTAAATAACGCGAAGCGGAATATCCGCAACTTGGCCGTCATAGGCTTAATCAGTAACAAACAAAAGGAGAAAGGCATACAATGAAAAGCGAAAAAATCAAGAAATTCTTTGCATCGAAAGCAGCAAGAAGCGCGGTTCTGGTCGTTGCGGTGCTCCTGATCGGCCTTGCGGTATATCTTAATTACCGTTGGTTTTACGATCCGCTTGAGTCGCTCGGCTACGGAGATAATAATATGGAGGACGGCTACTCCGACAGCGAGGCTACGGGCGCCGACACCTCTACCGATTCCTCGGAAAACAATTATTTTACCGCGACCGCACTCTCGCGCGAGCAGTCGAGAGATGAGGCTATTGACGTGCTCACCCTCGTAACCGAAAGTGCCGAGGCGAGCGAGGAGGCAAAGGCCGAGGCGGCCGCACAGATCTCCAAGATCGCCGTTGACATCCAGAACGAGATGAACATCGAGACTCTCGTCAAGGCTAAGGGCTTTGAGGATTGCGTTGCCATCATCAGCGACGATGCGGTAAGCGTGATCGTAAGAGCGGACAGCTTGCAGGCTAACGAGGCCGCACAGATACTCTCCATCGTCTACGAGACCACCGGCATCGATCCGCAGAACGTCAGCATCATCAGTAAGTAAAAACGAAAAATGCAGTCTCGATGGGGCTGCATTTTTCATTTTCGTTCCCAAAACAGGCTCTTGAATGCGACTTTTACGCTATATTTGGTTATTTTTAATAAAATCTTTGTGTAAAATTTGGCGGGGTCGTGGGCACTAACGGGCAAGTTTGCTATTGACTTTTCCCTTTTGAAAAGATATAATTATATTAGTTTAATATATTTTTCACGAACAACACCAAAGAAAGGCAAAAGGTATTAAGATGAAAAAGATAATTTGCTTGATTCTGGCGCTTACTTGCTGCTTTGCTCTTTTTGCTTGCAACAAGACCGATGAAACGCTTGAGGCTTACCTCGGTGTGGTAAACGCATCAGAACCTACGAACATCACCACGATGACTACTCACACTCGCCAGGACGTTTATTACACCGGCGTGTATGAGACTGTAATGACTGAGGATGGCTTCGTATTTACCTATGAATATGAGGAGAAGGCTCCCGTTACTGCGGACAGCACCTCCGGCTCCGTTGTAACCAAGACGGGTGAGATCGTATACAATGGTCAGAACTACGTTGTTAACGGCGGCGAGCCCACCACCGTAGCACCTGACGTTGCTTATATGTCCCTTACCCTTAATCTCACCGCTGAGACTATCGGTGAGTACAGACTCTCCAGAGACGGTAACACCCTTACCGCCGAGCTCTCTGCCGAGCAGGTTAAGTCCATCTTCGGTACAGAGATCTCCGCTACTGCCGCTACTCTTACTCTTAAGATCGCGGGCGGCCGTCTTTCCAGAGTAAATCTCGCTTATACCACCGCTGATAGCACCGAGGTTCTCATCGAGACCTCTTACACCTACGTTCCTGCTACCACCGTTGCAGAGTAACGGATAACAAGACTGTGCATTGAAAGGATGAAAAAGATGAAAAAGATAATTTGTTTGATTCTCGTGCTCGCTTGTTCCTTCACTCTCTTCGCTTGCAAGGATGAAGAGGAGCTTACCGGCGCGCAGAAGACCGCGCAGTGCTACGAAAACAGCCTTCCTACCAAGGTAGTTACCACCTCCGTTCAGAGCATTATAAACGACAGCGGCGTTGCCGTTGCAACTCTTAACGGCAAGTACGAGCTTGTATCCGGCACCATCGCCGGCAAGATCGCTACCGTTCAGACCTACGAGCAGGATTACATGCGTGAGGTTGCTGACGGTGCAAACGCTAATATCGTAGGCCCCATCGACACCGAGAAAGGCTCTCTTGAGTATCACGAGGATTACGGACGTCGTGTTAACGGCGGCTCCTGGGATGCTAACGGCCTTAACTTCGGTCCTACCGCAGGCTCTATTGCGATCAACCTTGATGACAGCCTTCTTACGAATGCTAAGTACACCGAGGGTGAGAACGGCATCAACACTCTTACCTTTACCGTTGCAAACGCTAACATCGCATCGGTATTCGGCGCGAACGCTGACAATGCTGCTCTCCTTACCGCAAGCTCCGACGTAGAGGTTACCATCACCAACGAGGGCGCTCTCGTCACCTCCATAATCATCTCTTACTCTATTGCGGGAACCCGTTACTATCCCGAGCGCAGAGTAGTTCTGACCACCGAGTATGAATACAAAGTGCAGGACGTTGAGCTTGCTCACTGATCAAAGGAATAGGAGAAAAAGCAATGAAAAAGATTTTAGCTCTTATACTCGTACTTACCTGTGCCTTTACGCTGTTTGCTTGTAACGACGAAGGTTCTGCATACACAGAAGAAGCGGCAGAGTTCATCACCGCTTTCGGCGCTACCACGGTCTCCACTCTTAAGGTTACCGTAACCGCTGATACCGCAGAGGGCACTCTCACCTCCGTTTACACCACTACCTACAACTCCGACAACACTAGCACGATGACATACAGCATCGAGACTATTCCCGGCCTTGACTCCACCGAGGACGTAGAGGTTCTTACCGGCACCGTTACCTGCGATGCAAGCGGTAACTACTCTGACGGCGGTGAGATCTCCGGCAAGCTTGCTGCTACCGGCGTGAGCTTCGATTACGACAGCGAC
The DNA here is from genome assembly GCA_964596195.1 of uncultured Ruminococcus sp. Taxonomy (GTDB): domain Bacteria; phylum Bacillota; class Clostridia; order Oscillospirales; family CAG-272; genus UBA1740. Next base: position 1,433 of record CAZQTN010000076.1, on the reverse strand, counting down.
AAGATCAGCACCTACTCCATCGACGGTAATGTTCTTGCTATCACCGTTCCCGCAGCTGACACCCAGGCTGTTATCGGTTACGCAGTCGGCTCCGATGCGCTCGTTACCGTAACCAAGGCTGACGGCAAGATCACTTCCATCACCCTTAGTTACACCGGCGTATCCATCGTTTGCCAGTACAACTAATAAGTAAAACCAAAGCGGCGTCCATTGCGGACGCCGCTTTGGTTTTATACACTACTTGTTTTATAATTTGATAACCGTATCAAGAGCAAGTGTAAGGGCATATTCATATGCATTGCCGCCCCAGTTTCGCTCATCGTATTTGTCAACATCTGCAAGACTATCCGCAGTATAAAGTATCATTCCCCAAGTTGCCCCTCGAAAGGTAGCGCAAGCAGCAAGAGCAGCACATTCCATTTCTACAACCGCACACCCCTCGCTTTTGCGATAAGCAACCTTTTCTTTGGTTTCGCGGAAAAATCCATCAGTTGACCAAGTGATGACCTCTTTATATTTCATGCCACGTTCAATGACTGTTTTCTCTATTGCTTTTCTTGCCTTATCGCTTATTTCCATATAACGGGAAGGCGGCGCATAGTGGTAAGACGTTCCTTCATCGCGCAAAGCTCTGTAAGGCACGAGGAATGTTCCCTCATCGAACTTTTCAAGAGCTCCGCAGGAGCCAGCAGAAATGATTTTGCGTACTCCGTAACCAATTAACCAATCAAGTATCTGTGCAGATGCCGCGGAACCCACGGGAGCTTCGCAAAGTGTGATTTCTTCGCCTTTGTACTTAGTTATATAGATAGGATAACGCTTAGTCATACTGAGGAACTCGGACACCTTCACCGTTTCAGTCTTACTCGCATATTCTGTTATATGATCGCCCAAAAAAGCAAACACACATTTCTCGGGAAGCTTCAGACCAAGTTTTTCGTGAGTAGGATTCAAAACAGCCGTCTGTTCTGTATCAAATTCCAAAATTGGTATTTCATTTTTTACAATAGCCATATTATCTCTCCTACATATTCTTATTTAGTGTGTTTATTATATAATAAATCCCCTTAAAAGTCAACCTTTTGGGTGGCTGTTCGGTATCTAGGATTTTGACGGCAAGCGTCATTTTCTATGATCTGCGCCTTGAGAGCGAGTTTTCTGCAAGACCGACAGGCTATACTCCTTGTGAGCCTGCCGCCTTCGTCGGCGGTGCTTCGCACCTTGCATCGCTCTCGCGATGCGCTCGCGGAGCCAATCTGCACTCACTTGCTCGCAAGCAAGCTTGCAGCCTCGTTTCGTTTGATTGTGTAGCCTCCGGCTACACCGGTCAGGTCGAGGCCGAGCCCACTGGCTCGCAACAAAAAGAGGCAACCGCAAGGGGTGATGTTCTTAGCGGAGAATTTACACTTTGACAAAAGTGCAAGCATCGCGTT
>CAZQTN010000075.1:3891-8998 GCA_964596195.1 uncultured Ruminococcus sp. | reverse complement strand
AAATTTTCTTTCTTTCTATCATTGGGTTGTCCTCCGTATAAATTTTTTTATTACCCAAATTTAAAGAGGTTTCCCTCAACTGACAATTATATCACAAACTATCAAAAAAGTAAAGAGTTTTCGAGTAAAATATTACATATTTTAATTAGTGTCCGCGAACAGCGCACCGATCGCCCTTTTGTATCCGTCGTAGCCGACAAGCAGATTTAGAGCCTCGATCAGCGCCTTTGCCGTCATATCCTCCGGTAGCTCAAAATAGCGGCACAGCTCCAGACGGCGCTCGCTTGAGTTGTCCTTACCTGTAAGCCCGTCCATATAAAAGTCAACTTTAGTTATTATTTTGCCGTCGTTCTCCGGCAATAACGTTACACGCCCCCCGTCTGTAACGAACGGAGCGAGCAATCGCTCCAGCACCTCGCGGCTCATTCCCTCGACCCCAAGAAATCCGGAGCGAGAAGCCTTTGTCTTTCGCTTTTCCTTGCCCTCAATGCGAGGAATATACACGTTGTGCACCTTGTCGGGGGGTAATATGCCCAGGAGAAACGATCTTATCTGCCGACCGCCGCCGTCCGAGTCCGTAAGCAGAATTACGCCGTCCTTTGCGATGCGGCGCAGGAGCGCCTGCTTTTCCTTTGAGTTGAACACTCCGAAGCCGCCGAGGGTAAATATGCTCGCATCGAATATCTGCGAAAGCGTATTTTTATCATACTTTCCCTCAACGATTATCGGAAGGGATATTTTCTTTTTCTCCATATCTACCCTTCCCTTTCCCTCTTTTTGCAAAGATCGGCAAGGGGACACTCACCGCAACGCGGAGAGCGGGCGGTACAGACCTCACGACCGAAATTCACTATCCTATGACAATAGTCCGAGCCCTCGGCCGGGTCTATTATCTCGCGCAATATCTTCTCGATCTTGTCCGGGTTCTTTTCCTTTTCGGGATACATCCCCAACCTGCCCGAAATTCTTATACAATGCGTGTCGCACACGACTGCCGCCTGACCGAATATATCTCCGAGCAGAAGGTTGGCGATCTTACGCCCGACGCCGGGCAATTCCAACAGCGCGTCCATATTATCCGGCAGACGTCCCCCGTATTTTTCGACCAAAATGATTGCGGAGTCCTTTATATTCTTTGCCTTAGTCCTGTAAAGTCCGCACGGCTTTACGATGCGTTCTATCTCTGCAAGCTCACCGCTCGCCATAGAGTAAACGTCGGGAAAGACCTCGAACAGCTCGCGGCAAACGATATTCACACGCGCGTCGGTGCACTGCGCGGAGAGCCGCCCCATAACGAGCAGGCGCCAAGGGTCGCCGCCGTATTCAAGCGCGCAGGTCGCCTCGGGGTATACCTCCTTAAGGCGTGCGACGATCGCCGCCATACGCTCCCGTTTTTCCGTCTTAGTCATTTTCGCATCCCCCAAGGAGCGATACGTCACCCACAGCCTCTTTGACCAGGGCACGGAGAAGTGTCATATTAAAGCCGACTACGGTATCAAATTCGCCACTATATCCTGCGACGAGACGGCCGCCCTCGCCCTGTATTCCATACGCACCTGCCTTGTCCATCGGCTCGCCCGTAGCAACGTAAGCACGTATCTGCTCATCACTAAGCAGACGGAATGTGACCTCAGTCGTGGCAACGCCGCTGTACACGCGTCCGTTAAGCGTTAAGGCTATACCCGTGTGAACGTTATGGGTCTTGCCGGACAGCTCACGGAGCATCCTGCAAGCATCGTTTTCATCTATCGGCTTGCCGAGCGGAACGCCATTAAGCTCTACGAGCGTATCCGACGAAACCACGAGCGCATCGGGATACTCGGCGGCAACTGCCGCCCCTTTACGCTCTGCGAGCGTTTTTACCCCCGTCCTCGGATGCTCACCACAGAGCTCCTCGTCGGTTTCGCGCGTTATTATCTCAAACTGAAATCCGCACTCACGCGCAAACGCGCCGAATATTTCCCTCCTTCTCGGTGACTTTGATGCAAGTATAATTTTCATCTGCCCTGCCCTCTTACGATTTTTATCATTAATATATTAACACAAAACTCCCGCGCTTTCAACCTTTTTGTATAATTTAATCGACCGCGCAAAGCTATTTTCAAAAAACAAAAGACAGAGCCCCGAAGGGCTCTGCCGAAATTTGCTCTTGAATTTTAGTCAGATGCACTCTCGAACCAAGCTACAAGGTCAACGAGGTATCCCTGCTTCTTATCCTGTACTGCGGTATACGCACCACGGATATCCTCGTGCTGGAAGCCTGCACCGCTGAGCATGGGAACGATCTTAACGTCGTATGCCTCCTGACCATGGAATACGCCCATAGCATCCTCCATTACCTTGTCGAAGGAGGTACGAACGTTTTCACGAACGTACTTGAGCATCTCAACGGTACCCTGTGCACCGCCTGCGATGTTGTACATCAGCTCGTAGTTGTAGTACTCGTTAAGTATGTCGGTAGAGTGAGTAGACTGATAGTTAAGATATGCAGTACACTCAACGAACTTAGTAGTGTTCTTTGCAATTGCGCCGGGACGGGCAACTACGTGGATCTGAGTAAGATAGGGAGCATCCTCCTTATAGCCCGCATCCTTGTCGTAAAGGGGAGCAACTACTATACCGAAGCCCGAGCCCTCTCTCATAGACTGGTACTCCTCGTACTCAAGAGCACCAACCATCATAATATCTCCAAAGAGAACGTGGCCGGTGGAGAATCTGGTACGGATAGCCTTAAGATTTGCGTGGCTGTCTGCGCCACCCCAAGTAGTGATGTTATAATTGCCTGAGGTCGTATTCTTAACGTATGCAACGCCGGGAGCGGTAACGAGCTCCTTTACAGCCGTACTGAAAGCACCGAGAGCCTCGTTGTCCTCGGGATAGTAGTAATTCCAGTCGTTTGTATCGTAATCCCATTCCTTTTCAATTATAACGACGGACGTAGTATAAACGAGACCGCAAGCAGCAAGACCGCCGCTAGATACGGCAAATCCCACCTGCTCATCGCCGAGCCAGCACTCGGTTGTAGCGCCGTTACCGTCATCCATCTTTACTGCGTTGCAGTAATCCATCATCAGGTCGTAGGTCCATTCGCCCTTCCATACCTGTGCATAGAAGTCGTCGATGGTAAACTCGCCGTCACCGTCGAGGTCACCGGTGATACCCTCGCCGTACCGCTCGAGAAGGTCGATACCAACGGGGATAATGAAGAACGCACGGATCATATCGGTAAAGTAGTCAGACGCAAGAACGTACATCTTGTGCTGAGAAAGGGTTACCGAGTTCATCCAGTCGTTCATGTAACCGCGGTTGTCAACGGACTCGTCGTAGTCAGCATCGTTGAACTCAAAGTAGTTAAGGCCTGCAAGCTCACCGGTACCGCGAGAGGTACCCTTGAGGTTTGCAAAATAGCCCTTAACCGCAGAACCAACGATATCGTAAACGAAGTTAACGTATACGTCGGGAGCGTTCTTTGCAGTCTTGGAGTTAACTATCTGCTCGATCTGCTCGATACACTTGCCGAAGCCGTAGGTAGCGGTGTTATCCCAGTAGAGATAGGTAACGTCGATCTTGGTTGCGATCTTTGCTCGAGCGTTTCTCTGGTCGATACTGGTGTCGATGGCCTTGGTGTAGGACGAATCGTCACCTGCAAGGTATCTGTGACAGCCGGAGGAAAGCTCCTGTCCGTTATCGTTCTCGGTAAACTGGAAAATGAGGGTCTGGTTGTCCCAGGGATAGTTGATGACTTTGCCACCGTCGGGAACGTACGCGCCGCACTTGTCGCACAGCTCATCCTTATCCTCGTCAACGTGAACGCCGCCGCAACCGCCATCGGCCAACGTCTCGCCGCAGTCGTCACACTTACCGTCCTTGTTGTCGTCGTAATGATCACATTCGGAAGGATCATCACCGCCGCCGCCACAAGAACCAAGTACGGCAACGCAAGCAAAGCTCATTACCATCGCGAGAAGCAGACATATCAGCTTCTTTGTCATAAAAATTTTCCTTTCATTTTGTTTTTTAATCTTATAAAGAGCCAATTTAATAATATCACACTTACGCCAAAGTTTCAACCCCTTTTTCCCAAATTCTAACGATTTATCACTTTTTGCCCCCGTTTCTTGTGCAAAAGGACGAAACGTCGCATCGATCGCAAGCAAAAAGGCAGAGCCCCGAGGGACTCTGCCAAAATGTTTTTAAGGTTTAGTCGGATGCGCTCTCGAACCATCTGATAAGGTCGTTAAGGTATCCTCTCTTCTCTGCAAGTACAGACTGGTACTGGCCACGGATATCCTCAACTGCCCAACCACCGGTAGTAAGCATAGGAAGAACCTTGATATCGTACGCTGCATCGCCACCGAAGACGCCTATTGCGTCCTCCATTGCCTTATCGAAGGAGGTACGAACGTTTGCACGAACGTACTTGAGCATCTCAACGGTACCCTGTGCACCGCCTGCGATGTTGTACATCAGCTCGTAGTTGTAGTACTCGTTAAGTATGTCGGTAGAGTGAGTGGACTGATAGTTAAGGTATGCAGAGCACTCAACGAACTTAGTGGTGTTCTTTGCGATAGCACCGGGACGTGCCATGTTATGGATCTGAGTAAGGTAAGGAGCATTCTCCTTGTAGCCTGCCTCATCATCGTAGAGCGGAACTACAACGACACCGAAGCCGGAGCCCTCTCTCATAGACTGGTACTCCTCGTACTCAAGTGCACCAACAAGCATGATGTCTCCGAAGAGCACGTTGCCGGTAGAGAATCTGGTACGGATAGCCTTAATGTAGTTACCGCTACCGCTACCGCCCCAAGTGGAGATGTTGTAGTCGCCGGAAGTAACGTTCTTAACGTATGCAACGCCGGGCGCTGCAAGAAGCTCCTGAACGGCAGTGTTGAATTTGCCGAGAGCCTCGTTGTCGTCGGGATAGTAGTAATCCCAGTCGTTTGTGGTGTTGTTCCACTTCTTCTCGATTACTACAACGGAAGTAGTGTAGAGCATACCGGAAGCTGCAAGACCGCCCGCAGATACGGCAAATCCAACCTGCTCATCGCCGATCCAGCACTCGGTTGTAGCGCCGTTACCGTCATCCATCTTTACTGCGTTGCAGTAA
>CAZQTN010000075.1:0-3791 GCA_964596195.1 uncultured Ruminococcus sp. | reverse complement strand
TGGTGTAGGACGAATCGTCACCTGCAAGGTATCTGTGACAGCCGGAGGAAAGCTCAGTGTTGTTGTCGTTCTCGGTAAACTGGAAAATGAGGGTCTGGTTGTCCCAGGGGAAGTTGTACTGCTCGCCGGTAACGGTTATATCGGCATCACACTTATCGCAATAGCCGTCTCCGTCAGAATCGACGTGCTCACACTGAACCTTGAGAATATCGCCGCAGTCGTCACACTTACCGTCATTGTTATCGTCGTAATGATCACATTCGGAAGAATCATCACCGCCGCCACAAGAACCAAGTACGGCAACGCAAGCAAAGCTCATCACCAGTACGAGAAACAGACATAACAGTTTCTTTTTCATGTTTTTACTCCTTTGTAAATTTTTGCCGCCTTGATTCCCGCAGGCAGCTTACGGGTGCCAAGCATCGTCACATCCTGATACGACTGCCCCGGCAATAACGGTAAACAAGGAAGCTCACCATGCCGTTACTGCCGAGAGTGCCTCCGTTCGGGATGCACGCTTGGCGTCAGATGTGCACGCTACTTTGTCGCATATTAATATAACATAAATTTATAGGTAAGTCAAGACAGTATGTATTAAAGCGGCAAATTTTTGGCATATTTGCCAACGCGAGCGTAATTATTTTGTGCACAATGCCACGGGCGTGTTTTTCGCCCGCAAACACCGTTTTTTGCATCCCCGGCGCGGCGCACGAACTGCATTCACCCATCATCCGCCCGTTATCGCCCCCAAAATCGTCAAGCGGCCGATTTGGGCGTATTTGTAAATGTTTATTTACATTTTCACGCTCTAGTAGCTATGCGTGTAAAATTAAACGGCGCTTTCGCAATAAAAATCACGAAAGCGCCGAGAATGTATAGTGTCCGAAAATTCGCTATACGTTATTCGTTTTTTTGAATCTTATAATTCCTATGACAGATGATGTGATAGCGATTGCCTCGTTGGCTATGCCGCCAACGGTGAACACCAAAACGTTATAGATCAGTATCGCCGAGGAGGTAAACAGTATGCTGTATCGAAGGAGCTGCGGCCGCCCGAAGGACAAAAACACCGTATTGACCGCGAGCGCAATTATAATAAGCAACGACTCTGCCCCCTGCCACGAAAGCGCGCCGAGCGCGCCTATTGCCGCCGCGAGCACAAGCGAGATTGGTGCGAGATTGCGCCTTCTGAAAATAATAGATCACGTTGCGCAAGATACACACGATATTAAGCACGAATCCCGGAGTCGCCCCAAGCAGAAGATAGCTCACGCAGGTAAAGGCCGTTGCCGTAGTCTGCGTGATCAACACCGAGCGCTTCGTGTTCATCTGATAAGATAGAAACGTAATAAGTGTCGCTATGACACCAAGTGTTTGTCCGATTATTTCTTCCATATATATTATATTCTGTCCTCTATCGCCTTGATGAGATCATCGTTGCCGACGACGCTGACGGTGGTGACGTCGTACGTGTTGTACCTTACATTGACGTGCTCAAAGGAGTTTTTGAGCGACATCATAGAATCGGAATAAAATCTGCGCTCCTTTTTGACGCCCCTGATCTTCCCGTACGGAATCTCCTTTTTAAGTATGAAGCCATACTTTATGTAAAGCGTATATTTCCTAAGCTCAACGTAGCCGAACAAGGGAGATATGAGGAAATAAATAACGAACAGATCCACGGGGATCGTAACGAGCAAAGCCGTAGGATTAAAGGCCGCTACTGTCGTCAGCGCCGCCAAAAGAAGCGCTGTCGGTATGCAGATTATCAAATAAAGTTTGTCAACCAGTGGCTTGAATCTCTTGCTATCCATAGTGACATCTTCCCTTTCTTTTACTGCGCGTCGTGGGATGCACTCGCGTTTTCGTTTTCGTTCTCGTCGGGAACGGAGGCCTTTTTGCTTTCCAGTATATCGCCCGCGCTGGACATAAAGCTGGCTACGAGTCCAAGCACAGCTCCGACAACCAGCGTTGCCGTCAGCTCATCCTGTCCAATAATGACCGCAAATACGCCGGTTATCACTGCGGACAACGGCATTATTACCGCAACGACGTTTGCGGATACGTATTTCATTGCCGTGGTGCGTATAGTCCAGCACACGGAGTTGGTGAGAATACCGATACCTACGATTGCAAGAATGAGCAAAACGTTCGGGGTGAACACGAAGGGATCTATCGGAGATCCGCCGATATTAATAAAATTAAATGCTATCGCCATAGCCGCCGAAATGAACGCCTGGACGAAAAGCTGTACCATAACGTAAAGTCCGGGCAAATATTTTTTTGCACATATTCCCGTCACGGCGATGTTTATACCGTAGAACACACCTGCCAGAGCATTGAGAATGTCCGCCGTGTGCAAATCCAAGCCCACACTGAACACACCCGCCAATACCATAGACGAAACAAGGCACGTGGCGCACGCCGCTATCGTAAGCAAGGTCGGGCGTTTTTTTACCGCAAAAAACAGTATCACAGGCACGACAATGCAGGAGAGATTCTCAAGAAAGGCCTGATTGGTCGGAGAGGCGTTGAAGTTGTACGCAAGTGCCTGAAGAAGCGAAGCGATACCCACGCAAAGTCCCGTGGGAACGGCGATCTTCAAATAGCCGCGATTAAATTCCTTTAATTTTCTTGCGGACATAGCGAGCAAAACGCACGCGGCCGCAAACGCTGTGATCGCGCTATACACGGATGCGGAGAAGCTGTCTCCGATAAGCGCCTTTTTGGCAGAAGGGATAAGCCCCCATATAAATACAACGGCAATTATCCCCAAGTAAGCTAAAACGGTAGATCTGTTTTTAGTGTTCATAACATTCCTGTTGTTTAAATGTTTTTGTGCCTAGTGATATGTATTCAATGTCCTTCCTTACAAGAAGTACCCGCGAGAATATTATACCATATTCAGAAGATATTTCAAGTGCTATTGAACAATTTATAGCCAAGTCTTAAATTACATTTTTAAACGAAAAACAGCAAAAAAATCGGAGCTATACCGAACAGACAGCTCCGATCTTTTTTAATATGTAGTCTTTTGATCTATTAGTCGAGCTTAAGGGTGTTGAGCATATCTCTGAGAGCCTTAGCTTCTTCGATGGAAATGGTGATACCCTTGCCCATCTTCTCATGATCGGGAGACCAGGTACGGATATCGTAAACGGGCTCACGCTCATTCCAGCTGATGAGATTAAGTTCCTTGTTCCAGCCGTTCTTACCTTCGCTGACGACACCAACAGTCTCAACTACTTCGTATTTAATCTCAGGCATTTCGTTTCTCCTTTATTTTAAAATGTACAATTTAAAATATTTTATATATTATATAAGTATAATAGCATATCAAAATCAACTTGTCAAGGAAAATATATCAAAATAAGTTGAAAAAATGAAAAATTTTGCGAATTTTTCTGCGATTTTACAAACGAAACTACCAACCCGCATTTCCGCAAAACAAAATGATTAGCGAAAACCGCTAATTTATCATTTATTCAATATATGTTAAAGATTTATTCATATTCATTTGATATAATACAATAGTTAGCAATACACTGATTATATCATTTGGACCAATAGCTCAGTTGGTTAGAGCTTAAGGTCATAATCAAGCGCAAGCGAGTCTGTGCTCGCACAAGCGAGCCGCGCGCAGATTGCTCCGCGAGCGCATCGTGTAGCGATGCAAGGCGCAAAGCGCCGCCTTCCAAGAAGGCGTAGCTCGCAAGGAGTATAACCGGTCGCCCGGCGCGCTCCATCCCATCAATTTAATATCATTTGGACCAATAGCTCAGTTGGTTAGA
>CAZQTN010000074.1:0-9039 GCA_964596195.1 uncultured Ruminococcus sp. | reverse complement strand
TCGCTCGGTGTACCCTTGTACACCTCTCGCTCCTCAGCCGACGATTTCTCATCTAGATCCGTTCGCCCCACGGTTCTGTTCTCATTAAGAATTCGCCTGATTTATATTTCTCACTGAATTTTCCAAGTTTTTGCCTTGTTTTTATTGAATTCTTAATGAGACAGCACCTTTAATTATCACATCATATACTGAATGAAAAGTGTGCTGGGCGTAAGCGTAAGACTGTTCTCTACCATGGGGATCTCAACCGCCTCAACGTAATCGAGGTGCTTAAGCTTCCAACGGACGTACTCCTCGCCGCCCGAATATCCCATCGTCGCCTCGTAGCCGAGGAAGGAATCGCGCCGGAGGAAGGTTATGCTACGCTCCGCGTTCTTTCGTTCATCCGAAATTATGCGGCGTGCCTCCTTGAGCAAGGCGCGCACCCTTGCCTCTGTGTCGGCAATTTTGAGGGACGTACGCACGATAAATAGCCTCTTTACGTTTATATCCGTGCGCAAAACGCAGGTTATATATTCGCCGAGGTTGATGATATATTTAAGCTCCTGGGTTTTGTTTTTGACCGATTTCAGAATTGCAAGACCCTTACGCATAAGCTCGACCATACGGCGAAGCGTCTTTATTTCGGGGCGTATGCGCAGGCAATGCGGTGTATAACGTCCGCTGTCAAAGGGTCTGTAATCGTAAACCGTAATACCAAGGCGCACCTTGCCCGCATCCTTTACGAGATTGTCGGGGGGCGTTATCGGGCGCATAAAATTCAGTGGATAGGCAGTACCCACGCGCATTGCGCAATACTGCTCCTCATCATTCGGAGGATAGAGCCGTATTGCCTCGCTCCAATAAGAGAATGCCTCTATACACTTCTCTGTTTCGCCGCCCGAAAACTCGCCCACAACGTCGGAAAGTATCTTTTCGGGGGTGTCTGCGAAGTACTCGTACGATTTTTTCTCAATTCGGGTTATAAAAGAGGGAGTTACGCCGAAATGGTGACTCTCCATAATGCCGACGAGGCCGTACCTTTCGTGCGCCTCGCGCAAGGCGGCATACCGCCTCTGCCATTGCTGAGGCATCGGCTCGTACGGTGCGCATCCGAAATCCCAGGTTCTGCCGCCTGCGTTTGCCTGCGTATAGAGCCTTATGCCCCTTTCCTTAGCGACCTCGGCCTCGCTGATGAAATACTGTCCGGGGCCCTCAAAGGCGAGCGTGTAATCACATACCATCTCGTGGATATCTCCGACGGGATAGCGCTCAAACATCTCAAACGTTACCATCAGAGTGATGTCCGTGGGGAGTGCCTTAAGCAAGGCGATGCGCGCCTCCTTCGGCGCCCAACCCCAGTTGTACGTCCAGAAAATGACGTCTGCACCCGGAGTTATCTTCCTGATCGTTTTCTTTATAAGCTCCACCCAACGTGGGTATTCCTCACAGGGCCACCATCCGGGTGAGGGCTTGCCCTCCGGAATGTGGTCGGAGCTTTTCTCAAAATAGTGACGCCCCGTGGTATGCGGATCGCGGCTTGGGAACTCGACCGACTCGCCTACGAGGACTATACCCTTAAACGACGTTCCCTTGAAGAGAGGGGAATATACCTGCTCGTATACCTCTTCGGCATCGGGGTCGTCGGGGTGCTTGAAGTTGGGCACGACGCAGTAAGCGTACACGTCCATTCCGTAGCTTGCCGCACGCTTTATGAGGTCGCCAAAGTCGTAATACTCTCCCTTTATACCGATGTTGGGCCCCTTGACGTAGACGGTAACGGCATCGAAGCCATCACGTGCAAGATTCTGCAAATATCCGTCGGGAAATATATCGTAATCATATGAGGAATGCGCCATTCTCGGTGAAAAGATGGGCTTGTTTTTACGCTTACCCTTTTTGAGATACGGAACACCCGCCTCACGCATCTCGTCCTCGAGATCGTACAGCGCCTGTGCCAATCCGCGCTCGTCAAAAGCCGCAATGCTGATGCCGTGATCGGTCACCTCAACTATCCTGCCCTTATACGAGCAGACGTCCTCAAGGTCACACTCTCGTACCTCAAGCCTTATGCTGACCGCGCCGCCGCACAGGGGCGCGCCGCCGTCTTTAAGGAAACGGACGAAGTCCTCCTTTGCGTGCGCTACGACCTCTCCCTCACCCCCGACGAACTCAACCCCGCCAAAGAGCGACACCTCATCAGGCAGGACGGGGCGCATATTAAACGAGTGAGGGAAAAAGGTAGTACACAGCTTATCTCTGAAAGCAAATTTCTTTTCCATAAAACCACCATAATGCCGAAAAAGCGGCACCCGTGTCAAATTATCGTCTCTTTTAAGTGCTCAAGAGAGAGGCGCACCATCTCGTCGCCGAGTTCCTTGTTAGCCCCTCTTGCGCTCTCGGTAAACCAATGCTTTATATCGTCTATGCGGTCGAGAGCTATCGCCTCGGGATATAGCGACATAAGTATTGACGACTCGTATTTACCTGCGTGATCGTAGCCTGTGGCATTCTGCACGGCGGTGCTCATCGTGGGCACGACCTTTATCCAATTGAAGGGGTTGTTCGCGCCCTCGAGCTGCTCGTAGTAATTTGCGTAGCTCTCGCTACCCCACCAGCCCTCGCCGAGCGTTTCCTCAAGATATTCCATCGTCGCACGCTTTGCGGCGGTGCGGTAGCAGAGCGTCATAGGCATCTCGCTCTCCTGCTCGAACTGATGATGTATCACAACGTAGATATTGCGGAAGCCTGAGTAAAGCATACTCTTGAATACGTAGTACACGTAATCCTCAAAGGCGCGCTCGGGAACGTGCACCGTGCCGCTCTTCCTGCCGCCGACGGCATAGCTCGCGGGGCTGTACGCGATGGTGGGAGCTATCATTATCTCCTTCTCTTCGGCGAGCTGATTTACAAGCCCCTCGGCGACGAGAGTATCACAACCGTAGGAGCAATGCGCACCGTGATATTCCACGGTTCCGCCAACGATAACGAGGGGAAGATTTTTTTCCTTTACGCGATCGGTCTCGCGCGGGAAGCTATAATTCAACAGCATATTTTTATCTCCTTAAAACGCAAGAGTCGTATAGTATGCAAGATTGGTCTGTCTGTTATCAAGTCTGCCGTACTGCACGACGATCTTTTCGGTGCTTGAGAGCTTCATTGCGTACTGTGTTTCAAGCGGAACGGCGAAGCCGCACATATCCTCTTTGTTGTTCATTCTGAAGCAACGCACACGCTGAGGCTCCACCGTCCATTCTATATCCTCATAGCACTCCCTGTCGGCGAAGAACAGCTTGACCTTTATTTTCGCCACTCTCTTTGTATCGTTTACGACTATAACGCTCTCGTGCCCCTTAAGCACTCCCTCACCCTCAGGCGGGAGCTCACAGTCGGGGATTATCCAATATTTCTTGCCGCATTCCATAACGTGCATCTCACTTTCTGTAAAAATAGGTCGCAAGTGGCACCCCGTGTAACGAAAGCGCCACTTATCAAATCAGAATCCGAGCTCGATTATACCGCGCTTAAGATAGTCGGTATAGCTCTCACAGCCGTCCTTTTTGATAGCTGCGCCCTTCTCCCAGCGGCATCCGAAGGTAGGTCCGGAGATGAAGGTATCTATCTGGAAGGTCATATTCTCCTCAAGGGGGTAATGCGTGGAGGTCTCCATCCAGGGAGCCTCAACCTCGATCATACCCGTGCCGTGGCAGGGGCCGTAAACGTAGTTATTGCCGTAGCCTGCATCCTTGTACATCTCTAGGAACTGCTTTGCTACATCATCGGCATATACGCCTGCCTTGAGCTGCTCCTCGGTCCAATGGTGCATCTTGTGACAGAACTCCACGATCTCGCGGCGCTCGCCCTCAAGCTTGCCCATAACTACGGGCAGACCGATAGAGGGAGAATATCCGTCTATCTTAGCGGAAAGATTGAGCTGAACTATATCGTTCTTACCTATGGTTTTGTACGTAGAACGCGAAATTGCGTGTCTCGTGCTCTCCTCGGAGAATACGTACATGGGGAGTCCCTCGTACTCTGCGCCGTTTTCATAGATAACGCGCTGAGCAACGCCGACCATCTGAAGCTCGGTAACACCGGGCTTGAGGCACTTAATTACCTCGTCGGTTGCAAGCTCTATGATGCGGAAGCCCTCGCGGATACATTTAAGCTCGTTCTCGCTCTTTATCTGTCTGAGCTGTACCATAATATCGTTGCACTTAACTATTTCAGCCTTGGGATATGCATCCTTAAGTCCCTCGTAAATTGGGAGAGTACACTCAACGTAGCTGCCAAGACCTATCTTGATGTTCTCGCCCTTAACGCCTATGGACTTGAACACATCACCGAAGGTGCTTGCCTGAAGCTCGGGATAGCTGGGGTCGGCAGACTCGCGGAACTCGCGGAGGACGAACACCTTCTCTATCTTGCTCCAATCCTTGCCGAATACGGCCGACTCGGGGCCGACGAGGAGTGCGGCATCTCCCGTAGCGGAGATGGCAACGCCGGCTCTCTCAAAAAGAGGCCAGAAGCCCGAAAAATAACGCGCGTTTGCATAATCGCTCTCGGTCGAGGCGACGAGCATAACGTCAAGGCCGCGCTCAGCAACGAGCTTTGCCGCTTTTTTAATTCTTTCCTGATATTCGTAATCCGGAATACAAACTCTGCTCATGATATATTACCTTCCTTTTATAGTATTTTAACTATATTGTACAACCGAGGGGCGAGTTTGTCATTGTAAAATTGTAACTAAAAATTACACAATCGTATTTTTTTATAAAAAAGTTTTAAAATTCCTGTTGACTTATCTCTCCGCAGGATATAAAATGAAAATATGGAATTTAAACTGAAAGCTATTGACAACGTGCTGGAAATACCCAAAATAGCGAACGTGCATTTCTTCGAGTTTGAAAGGGATCACAAAACGAAGGAGGACTCCCACTCTTTTTGCGAAATGCTCTTTTCCTATACGGGGACTCTGGTAATAGATGCGGAGAGCTATAAGGGCAAGCTACGCCCGGGCGAGCTTATCATACACGCGGCAAACGAGCGCCATTCCCTGCGCACGCAAAAGAACAAGAAGAACACCGTGGTGATAATCGGATTTCAATGCACGTCACAAATGCTCTCACAGTTCTCAAAAAAGCCGATACGCCTTGACGAAAACGAGAAAAAGCAGATCGCGCGCATAGTCAAGGAGGGGCGCAACGTATTTGCGCCGCCGTACGACGTACCGATGTACGATATGAAAAAGAAGGCAAAGGACAAGCAGGTGTTCGGTAGCGAGCAAATGCTGTGCTCGTTGCTTGAGACCTTTCTGATCGAGCTGGTGCGCAAGCACGTCTTTTTCAAGGGAGAGGACGAGGTCGGCACGGGAGATTTTCTCTTTGACGAGATCATCACCTACGTCGATGCGCACTTCAAGGACAAGATCACCCTTGACGAGATGGCGTTTCTGTTCAATACAAACCGCTCGGCCTTTTGCCGACGGTTCAAGGCGCTGACCGGCTCGACCTTCGTGGGATATATAGCCGATAAAAAGCTTACGTACATAAAAAAATTACTCTCCGAAACCGGCAAGTCGGTCTCGGAGATATCAAACGAATTGAATTTTGAGAGCGTGGCGTATATGTGCCATTTTTTCAAAAAGCATACGGGACAAACGCCGAAGGAATACAGGCAGGCCGCGATCAGAGAAGCCTGAAACGCCTTTTCTCACTCTCTATAATTCCCTCTCGACGGAGCTTGCCTATTTCGACGGAAAGGCCGCTACGGTCAACCTCAAGATAGTCGGCGAGCTCCTGGCGGTTGAACGGGATCTCAAAGGTGCGGCTGCCTGCCTTGTCGGACTGAACCATCAGATATTCCATCAGCTTGTCGCGCGTGGTACGCTTGGATACTATTTTTATCCTCTGGTGCAGGTTTACCGATTTTTTAGCAAGATCCTTTACGAAATTATATATGATCTTGCGGTGAAACTCACAGTTGTTTTCGCAGGTGTGAAGCACTCGGCGGCACTCAAACAGCAGTATCTCGCAGGGCTCGTTTGCCACGACGGACACGGGGAGCGAATCTAATTCCGCGCAGGCAAAGGCCTCACCGAACAGGTGCGGCGGTCGGACGTCGGAGACGATGCTCTGATTGCCGTAATAATCCATCTGCACTATGTGTACAGAGCCCGAGAGAACAACTCCCGCATACCTTGCGCGCGTTCCCTCGGATAATATGGTATATTTCTTATCAAACTGCACGACTCGCGCGTTCAGACAACCGAGTACGCCGAGCAGATTATCCTCCTCTATGTCGCGAAAGAGAGGGCATTTTTTTAAAATTTCCAGATATTTTTTCAATTTTTTCACCTTTTTGTTGAATTTTCAACAGAATTATCACTAACATTATAGTATAATAGCCTCAGAAAATCAAGTGGAAAACGAATTTTACTTGATAAGATTATATATAAAGAGGTTATTATATGATAAGAAAGATAATAAAAATAGACGAAGAAAAATGCAACGGCTGCGGTCTTTGCGTTTCGGCGTGCCACGAGGGCGCGATAGAGCTGGTGAACGGCAAGGCAAGACTTACTCGCGAGGATTACTGCGACGGTCTTGGAGACTGTCTGCCCGCCTGCCCGACGGGAGCAATAACCTTTGAAGAAAGAGAAGCGCCTGCGTACGACGAGCTTGCGGTAAAGCAGGCGAAGATGAAGAAGCAAGGTATGACCCTTCCCTGCGGATGCCCCGGCACACAGTCGAAGCAGCTCAAGCGCGATCAGGCGTGCGAAGTGCCGAGCAACGTGCGTGTGACGAGCCAGCTTATGCAATGGCCCTGCCAGATCAAGCTCGTGCCCGTGAACGCCCCCTATTTCGACGGTGCTAGCCTGCTTATTGCGGCGGACTGCACGGCGTACGCGTACGGCAGCTTTCACAACGATTTTATCCGAAATAACATAACTCTTATCGGCTGTCCGAAGCTTGACGAGGGTGATTACGCAGAGAAGCTGACGAGGATAATCGCAGAAAACGATATAAAGAGCGTTAAGGTAGTACGTATGGAGGTGCCCTGCTGTGGCGGAATTGAAAACGCAGTCAAGCGCGCTCTCCAGGCAAGCGGAAAATTTATACCGTGGCAGGTTATCACGGTCTCCACGGATGGAAGAATATTAGAGCAATAAAGGAACGGAGAATTAAGAATATGAACATTTCACAAAGCATTAAGTACGTGGGTGTAAACGACCACGAGGTTGACCTGTTCGAGGGTCAGTACGTTGTACCGAACGGAATGGCGTACAACTCCTACGTTATTGTAGACGAAAGGATTGCAGTCCTCGACACGGTGGATGCGGGATTTGGCGAGGAATGGATGGCTAAGGTCAAGACTGCGCTCGACGGCAGGACGCCCGACTACCTTATAGTACACCATATGGAGCCCGATCATTCGGCAAATATTACTCTGTTTGTGCGCGAGTTCCCGAATGCGGTGATAGTCGCATCGGCAAAGGCGTTTGCAATGATGAAGAGCTTTTTCGGCACGGATTTCGCCGACAAGCGCATCGTAGTCGGCGAGGGTGACTCACTCCCTCTCGGCGAGCACGTGCTGAACTTTGTTACCGCGCCGATGGTGCATTGGCCGGAGGTCATTATGAGCTACGAGAGCAAGGAAAAGGTGCTCTTTGCGGCGGACGGCTTCGGCAAGTTCGGTGCCCTTGATGCTGATGAGGAATGGATCGATGAGGCAAGAAGATATTACATTGGAATTGTCGGGAAATATGGAGCGCAGGTACAGGCGGTGCTTAAGAAGGCGGCAGGCCTTGACATAAAGACGATCTGCTCACTGCACGGCCCGGTGCTTAAGGATGATCTCGGCTATTATATAGCTCTTTACGACAAGTGGTCGAGCTACACTCCCGAGGAGGACGGCGTGCTTATCGCTTACGCATCCATCTACGGCAACACAAAGGCGGCGGCGCTTAAGCTTGAGGAGATGCTCAGGGCGAAGGGCGTGACGGTCGAGGCTGTCGACCTTGCGCGCTGTGATATGTCCGAGGCTACCGCAAAGGCGTTTAAGTACTCAAAGCTCGTGCTTGCGAGTCCGACCTACAATGCCGACGTCTTCCCCCCTATGCGCGAGCTCCTTGCGCATCTTGTCGAGCGCAATTATCAGAAGCGCACGGTTGCCCTGATCGAAAACGGAAGCTGGGCACCTATGGCGGCAAAGGTGATGCGCGCGGCGTTTGAAAAGAGCAAGGATATCAACTTCATCGAAACGACGGTAACGATAAAGTCGGCTGTGAATGCCGATACCGAGGCTTCCCTTGCGGCTCTTGCAGAGGAGCTTAACAATTAAACTATCAAGACAAATAATTTCAGATTTTGGAGGTATTATAAAATGTGTGAGAACAGCAAGTTTTATATATGTGAGAAATGCGGCAATCTTGTCGGTATGATAAACGACTCCGGCGTGCGTATGGTATGCTGCGGTCAGAAGATGACAAAGCTCGAAGCGGGTGTGGTTGAGGCAAGCCGCGAAAAGCATATTCCCGTGGTATCGGTTGACGGCAAGACCGTTACGGTTACGGTCGGATCGGTCGAGCACCCGATGAGCGCAGAGCACAGCATTCTTTGGGTATATCTTCAGACCGACAAGGGCGGACAGCGCAAGTGCCTTGAGGTAGGCGGCGCGCCCGTCGTGACCTTTGCACTAGCTGACGAGAAGCCCGTAGCGGCTTACGCTTACTGCAATCTCCACGGACTGTGGAAGGCAGAAATTTAAGAGCTATATAAGGAGGATTTGATCGTATGAACGAAAGAGTACATGAGCTATTAAACGCCCAGATAAACAAGGAATTTTATTCCGCTTATCTCTATCTCGATTTTTCCAACTATTTCGAGGATGCGGGTCTTGACGGATTTGCAAACTGGTACAAGATTCAGGCACAAGAGGAGCGCGACCACGCTATGCTCTTCTATCAGTATCTCCAAAACGAAAACCAAAAGGTAACACTCGAGGCCATAGCAAAGCCCGACAAGGAATTCTCCTGCCACATGGACGTGCTCAAGGCAG
>CAZQTN010000073.1:0-9151 GCA_964596195.1 uncultured Ruminococcus sp. | reverse complement strand
GAGAAGCGATAACAACGTCGAAATCGAACCAGTTTTCGGTAGTGATCTTCTGAGCGAGATCTTCAGCACCAACATAGTCAGCACCTGCTGCAAGAGCAGCTTCTGCCTTGTCGCCACGTGCGAAAACAAGAGTTCTTACAGTTTTACCGGTTCCGTTAGGAAGAACGATAGCACCTCTAACCTGCTGATCAGCGTGACGAGAGTCAACGCCAAGACGAATGTGAATCTCAACAGTTTCGTCAAATTTAGCCTTTGCGGTCTGACAAACAAGACCGATAGCCTCTTCTACATCGTAAAGCTTTGCTCTGTCGATGAGCTCGGCACTTGCTTTATATTTTTTGCTCATATTTGCCATGTTCGTATCCTCCTATCACTCTTCAACGGTAACGCCCATGCTACGTGCGGTACCTGCTACCATGCTCATAGCAGCTTCTACAGAAGAAGCGTTAAGGTCGGGCATTTTCGTTTCTGCAATCTTGCGAAGCTGTTCTTTGGTAAGCTTTGCTACCTTGGTCTTGTTGGGGGTAGCAGATGCGGTTTCGATACCGCAAGCCTTCTTAATAAGAACTGCTGCAGGGGGAGTCTTGGTGATGAAAGTGAAAGAACGGTCTGCGTAAACAGTAATGATAACGGGGATAATAAGACCGATATCGTTCTTGGTTCTCTCATTGAATTCCTTAGTAAAATTAGGAATGGAAACACCGTACTGACCGAGTGCGGGACCTACAGGGGGCTGGGGAGTAGCCTTGCCGGCAGGAAGCTGTAACTTAATATAACCGGTAATTTTCTTTGCCATAATATTTACACCTCCAAATGTGGTAGTTTAATCGGGATAATCGTAATAAAAAATTTTATCCCTCCCACGAATGCTTCATGGCGAAGCGGATATATACCTATTTATTGTTCTGAAAGACGAACGTCCTGGGCTTCAACCATAATCGGGATATCGCGTCTTTCCGTCGAGGCAAGCACCACAAGCTGCTTTTTATCCTCGCTGATCTCACGAAGTACACCTGAATAACCGGCAAAAATGCCTGCGACGACTTCAACCCTGTCACCGATCTTGAACTTAAGCTCGTCCGCCTTAACGTCGACGTTGAATATCTCAAGCTCCTCCTGGGAAAGGGGAGTAGGCTCAGATCCGGGGCCTACAAAACCTGTAACACCAGTGATGTTACGAACGACGTGCCAGCTTTCGTCTGTCATCGTCATTTTTACAAGGACGTAGCCGGGCAGGAGCTTCGTCTCAACCTCTTTGGACTCTCCCTTGTCGTTAGTGACTACGGAGATCTCAGTGGGAACCTGCACATCGTAAATAAGATGCTGCAATCCACGGTTTTCAACGATCTTCTCGATGCTGACCTTTACCTTGTTTTCATAGCCTGTGTATGTGTGTGCAACATACCATCTGGGACCGAGGTTCTTCTCGTTAATGTTACTCATACCTACAAAGCCTCTTAGCCAATCAATCCGGCGATTGCGTTAATACCCAGCGAGCACAGGGTATCAATAACGGCAATTACGATCGCAACTGCAACTACAGTCACAAGAACGATCTTCGTGCTCTTAAAGAGTTCATCCTTAGAGGTCCAGGTTACTTTCTTCATTTCACCTACGACGTCCTTGAAGAACTTGCCTATCTTCTTACCAACGCGTACGAAGAAATTAGGCTTCTTTTCGCCGTTTTCCTTTACCTTCTTTTCTTCTGCCATCTTAAATTATCCTCTCGATAAAATTATTTGGTTTCTTTGTGCAAAGTGTGTTTGCGGCAGAAACGGCAGAACTTATTCATCTCAAGTCTGTCCGGATCGTTTTTCTTGTTTTTCTTTGTGTCATAATTTCTCTGCTTGCATTCAGTACATGCCAAAGTAATTTTGACTCTCATATCGGCACCTCCTAATAGAAATTCGGGTATGACCCGTAAAAAATACCTCCCTCAATGTCCGCGAGGGATCGTGTGCGCGTCCCAGAAATGAGCACACAAAAAAAGCCCTCCGACAGAGGTATAACAATTATACCACGTATTTCGTCGAATGTCAATAGATTTTAAAAAATAATTTTATATTTAAATATATACTTGAAAAAAACGCGGATATATGGTAGAATTGAGTGGAACTCACCAATAAAACCAACTAAGGAAGTAAATAATGAAGAATTTGAAGCTTATACCCGAATGCAAGGATAACATCTGGGGCGGAACGAAGCTGAAAGAGAAGTATGGTAAAATATCCGATAAGGATATCGTGGCTGAAACGTGGGAGCTTTCATATCACAAGGACGGGCCATCCCGCCTTGAGGACGGATCTTTGATAACAGAGGCGCTTTCGGCGGATGAAATAGGCGCCAACTGTGCTGATTTCTCCTTTTTCCCAACTCTCGTCAAGCTTATAGATGCCCGTCAGGATCTTTCCGTACAGGTGCATCCGTCTGATTCATACGCCCTTGAGAATGAAAACAGCTTCGGCAAAACGGAGATGTGGTACATAGTTGAGGCGGATGAGGGCGCGGGAATATATCTCGGTTTTAAAGAAGACGTGTCCGGCGCCCAATTCGAGGATGCTATCAAAACAAACACGCTCACCGAGCTGCTCAACTTTTACGAGGTAAAGGCGGGAGAATGCTATTTTATCCCGTCCGGCACGATCCACGCGATCGGTGCAGGCTGCCTTATTTGCGAAATTCAGCAGAACTCAAACCTCACATACAGAGTCTACGACTACGGCCGCAAGGATAAGAACGGCCGTGAGCGTGAGCTTCACGTTGAAAAGGCAAGGCTGGTAACAAACCTTAACGGATATACCGCAAAGCCGCTGGGCATTTCCACAAAATACGGTGAATGCCTCGGCATTAGCAAGTACTTCACGGTAACGAAAATTGCGGTTGATGGCAGCACCGTCGTTGATATGGATCGGGCAACGTTCAAGGCGTTTACCTGCGTTGACGGCGATGGCACACTCGGCGGCGAGCGCATTTGTCTTGGCGATACAAGGCTCATAACAGCGCACGACGGTACGATCAAGCTTGAAGGAAGGATGACGATAATTATGACCGAAATCAGAAAGTATTACGTCGGTATTGACCTCGGCGGAACATTTATTAAAGGAGGAATAGTCGACGACCTCGGCAACGTTATCTGCTCAGACAAGGTTCCCACCGAGGCAGAGGGCGGACAGGACGTGGTTGCCGCAAATATCGCAGGGCTTGCAAATTCGCTTATCGAAAAGGTCGGTCTTTCAAAGGACGATCTCGTAGGTATCGGAATGGGCGTGCCCGGTATGATAGACAGCGAAAACGGCGTCGTCATTCTCTCAAATAATCTTAATTGGCACAATTTCAACATCGCAGAGGCGGTATCAAAGCGTACGGGACTCAAGGTCAAAATTGCGAATGACGCAAACGTAGCGACACTTGCAGAGGTAAAATTCGGAGCTGCGAGAAACAGGCGCAACGTAATTATGCTCACGCTCGGCACGGGTGTTGGCGGCGGTATCGTTGCAAACGGTCAGCTTATCGAGGGCAATCTCTCTGTCGGCGCAGAGCTTGGCCACTCGGTGATAGTAAGAGGCGGAGAGCAGTGCACCTGTGGCAGACGCGGATGCCTTGAGGCTTATGCATCGGCTACTGCGCTTATCCGCGATACAAAGCGTGCTATGCAGGCACATCCCGACAGCAAAATGTGGGAGATAGGCCCACTTGATGCCGTAACAGGAAAGACCGCATTTGATTATAAAGACTGCGACGAATACGCAAAAGAAGTTGTAGATAACTACATCGGCGCTCTCGCTACCGGAATTGTTAACTTCGGAAACATCTTCAGACCCGAGGTCGTCCTTCTCGGTGGCGGTGTATGTGCACAGGGCGACGAGCTTATCAAGCCTCTGCAACAGATCGTAAACAGGGAAGTTTTTGCAGGCAATGCAGGCCCTGAGGTAAAGGTTCTCATAGCTACGCTTGAGAACACGGCAGGAACGCTCGGCGCGGCATCTCTTTTGATGTGATCTGAAAAACAAAAAAACGCGCCAGAACTGATTGTTCTGCCGCGTTTTTTATCGTGTTTTTACGTTTTAAATCCCTCAAGCATTGACATTCGCTTGCTCGCATACCGATACGCATTCTCAAAATCGAACAACTGCTTATAGCATTGCTCGAGATCGGTGTAAATTCCAAAAACTATAAATGAATTGTATCCGTCGGTAAGCATTTTTTCGCTCGCATCAAGCAGACAGGTCACAGCCTCGGAATACTTTCTTTCGCGCATAAGCTTCTTTGCCGCCGCGTGAAGCCTAAGGCTCTCACCTTTAAAATCAAAATCATAGTCCTGCATAAGATATCGGTAGATCTCGTAATCAAAGGTGTCATAAAGGCCGTCGATATACTCGCCTCCGTCAAATTCCAGCAGAGGTGCCTGTATATTCGATGCTATGGACTTGTACATTTTAAGCACGGTCGAAATATGTACCGTGTCAAGCACAGTCAGCTTTATGCTTTCCTCTGCGCGTTTAAAATCGCTCAATGCCGATTGCAGCGATCCCCGTACAACGTTGCGTCTTCCACGCTCAAAAAGGGACAGAGTCAACAGGTATGCAAGCTCGTTATCGAGTCCGGAAAGAGAATCGATCTTTTCTATGCAGTAGGAATAATCCTTCGCCGCATAGGCCGTGTAAATCACGGACATTTTCTCCTTTTTCTCGTAAAAAAGCAGGTCATCGTCATTTGACAGAAGGTAGGAGACGGGGAGGGCAAGGCGATCTGCGAGATATCGTATGGTATCAAGTGACGGATTCGCCGTTCCGGTCTCTATGCGGCTGATCATATTTCTCGTGAGCCTGTCGCCCGCGAGCTGAGCTTGAGTTATTCTCTTGACTTGTCTTGCCGCCTTTATTTTTTCGCCTAAAAGCATTCGTTTATCTCCTTTATTCGTCGTCGATATCGTACGGCAGCTTAGCTTTTATCTTTATATCGGACAGGGGATTATTCGTCATCGCATCCTCCATATTTCTGTCAACGACATGAGTGTATATCTGCGTAGTGTTCAGCTGCTCGTGACCGAGTATATCCTTGAGTACTCTTATATCGACCTTTCCGGATTGATACATCAGGGTAGCGGCGGTATGACGGAGCTTATGTACCGAAAGTCCACGCCCTCCGAGCCCTGCAAGATCAAGGTATTTGTTAACCATCCATTGAACGGTCTTGTTGGATATACGCTGCTGTCTTTTGCTCAGGAAGAAGGCTTTGTCCGAGGTGACGATGTGCTTTGGATCAAGTCTTACCTTAAGATAGTCGATCACCGCACGCCTTGCGGCTGCGTTGAGATATATGACTCGCTCCTTGTCGCCCTTACCGTGCACGACAACACGAGTGATATCCGAGTCAAAGCTGTTAAGGTTCAATCCGACCAGCTCAGACAGACGCATTCCGGTGTTTAAAAACAAGGAAACGATAGCAAAATCACGCACCATAGTTTTGGATGTAATATCGGAGCGAACCGTTTCCAGAAAATGCACCGATTCATCGACCGTCATATATTTTGGCAACGTTTTGCTTTTCTTAGGAGCATCAATATCGACGGTTGGATTTGAGTCAACAATATGCTTTCTTGAATATGCGTATTTATAAAACGATTTAAGTGCACAAAGCTTGCGCATTCTGGTGCTGGTGTTATTATTGCGTTGGAATCCGGTATACATAAGAAAATCGATGATCAGAGTAGAGGTAACCGATCTTACGTCATTTTCGGTTATGGATGATATCTCTATCTTCTCAAATTCGTCCGGAGAACACTGCTTTCCACTCCGGTTCATTAAATAAAATCTGAAAAAGGTGCGCAGATCAAGCAGATATTCGCACACGGTCTTCTCGCTGTTGCCCTTGATCATAGCGGTGTAGGATGCATACTCCTTAAGCACGGGTGGAAACGTATTAAATTCAGGGCTCTTAAACGTCAAAACTGCCATATCATACCCCTTTCGTCATATTTTACACTTCTATTATACAAAACTTTTAACTTTTTTAGTGGATAAAGTGTAAACATTTTTGTTTTTCACTTGCTTTTTTGCCGTTATATGATAGAATAATTCTATATTCAATCGTTGAAAGGGTATGTATGAACTTCTTTAAAGAAAATTCCTATGACATTGTTAAGCTATACTTGACCCAGATTGCCATTTCGGTTTTTGCACTTATAATGTACACGGCCGCAGGCTTCGTTGAGGCGGACACAGCTTTGTCCACAACGATACAGATCATTATTTCCGTATTTTCGATACTTTTTTACTTCGTTCTTCTTTATACGGCGGCCTGGGATTGGGGCGCCAACGACAAGATACGTGCGGACGGTGGCAAACTGACGCTCGATAAAGCACGTGCGCTCAAAATGGTCGCCATATCCAACGTGCCCAACTACATCTTTGCCCTCGTTCCGGCTGTCGGATTCGGACTCGGTGCTCTCGGCATCGAATCCTTCGTCGCAAAGGTAGGCGCCGTTTTCATAGTGATCCTTCGCTTCACCGCATCGATGTTCCAGGGGCTTATCGTAAACGTTTTCGAGTTTTTGAAGAACGATGCCGAGGGAGTTACCAATTACCCCTATTATCTTGCCGAAACCTGCGGATATATCTTTATGATCCTGCTCTCAATTCTCGTGACTCATTTTGCTTATACGCTGGGTTCTAAGGACAAAAAGCTCTTCGGCTTTATAAAATCCAACAAAAAATACGAATAAATCAAAAAAGCCTTCAATACAGTTATCATAGAACGGTATTGGAGGCTTTTGATTTGAAGATAATCACGTTAAATATCCGCAAGGGAGTTAAGGTTGCGGGAGTCGCCGTGCGACTGTTGGCATTTATGATCGTGCTCACGCTATGCGTACACGTATCGAGCATAGCGTTTGAAAATTCGGCATTGCATTTAGCTGAGGTCAGCGCCATAGCCGAGAAACAAACCATAATTATAGACGCCGGGCATGGCGGCGAGGACTGCGGTGCGATCGGTGCCAGCGGTGTGTACGAAAAGGATCTGAATCTGATGATCGCAAGTCTCGTTGGTGAGCATCTGACCAATGAGGGATATGCTGTCGTGTATACTCGCACGGATGATAAGCTGCTGTACACCGAGGCTGAGGACATAAAGGGAATTAGAAAGATATCAGATCTCAAAAACAGATGTAAAATCGCGGCAGAATACGACGATTCGATATTTGTGAGTATACATATGAACTCATATGCAGATGCAAAATACTCAGGAATGCACGTTTATTACGCTCCGGAGGATGAAGCGTCGCAGAGACTTGCATATACGATACAGAACCGAGTCCGTGAGGATATACAGCCGGATAACAACAGGGTGCCAAAGCCCGGCAAGGATATGTACATTCTCGAAAACATCGAGAATACGGCCGTGCTTGTTGAATGCGGTTTTCTGACAAATCCTGAGGAGTGTAAAAATCTTTCTGAAAAAGAATATCAAAAGCGATTGTCTTTTTCGATCGTTTGTGGTATTATAGAGTATACAAGCGCAACCGAATCGTAAAAATACGGTAATGGAGTTAAAATTATGAAGGGAAGTAAAACGATGTTCGTCTGCCGCGAATGCGGAGCAACAAGCATTAAATGGCTTGGTAAGTGCCCCGACTGTATGGCGTGGAACACATTTGATGAAATAGACGTCACCCCCAAGACGGCACGAGTGGGTGAAAGGATAGGAGAAAACCGTGCGGAGAAATTCTCCGAGCTTAAAATGCCCGAATATATGCGTACGCATACGGGAATGGATGAGCTTGACAGAGTGCTTGGCGGCGGTCTTGTCGACGGCTCCGTCGTTCTTCTGTCCGGTGAGCCGGGTATAGGAAAATCCACTCTGCTTATGCAGATCTGCGCAGAGCTCGGACGCACGAGAAAGGTTCTTTACGTTTCGGGCGAGGAGTCAAAGGGACAGCTGAAAATGCGTGCCGAAAGGCTTCAAATAACCGGAGATACGCTGTATCTTTTGACCGAGACTGATACAGATTCGGTTCTTTCGGAATGCGATAGACTCAAGCCGGATGTCATAATAATAGATTCGATACAGACTATGTCATCCGAGCGCTTCACGTCGGTACAGGGAAGCATCACGCAGGTGCGCGAGAGCGCCATGTGTCTGATCGCCTATGCGAAGAAGAACAGCGCGGCTGTTTTCCTTGTTGGTCACGTCAACAAAGAGGGCGGTATATCCGGCCCGAAAATTCTTGAACATATGGTTGATGCCGTGCTTTACTTCGAGGGCGAACGCACAAATTCGTACAGAATAATCCGCGCAATAAAGAACAGATTCGGCTCGACAAACGAGATCGGCGTTTTTGAAATGGGAGATGCGGGACTGCGAGAGATACCCAACCCCAGCGAGGTCGTTATGGCAGAGCGCCCCGTAAATACGAGCGGCTCCTGTGCCGGCTGTGTAATGCAGGGAACAAGGCCGATGATCTCAGAGATACAGGCACTTGTAACCAAGACTGCGTATCCCTCCGCCAAGCGCACCTCAGACGGCTTTGATCACAACAGAATGGCGCTACTGATCGCTGTGCTTGAGAAGCGTATGGGACTTAAGTTCTACGAGAACGACGTATATCTCAACGTCGCCGGCGGTATCCATCTGGATGAGCCAAGCGCCGACCTATCCATCGCAATGGCTTTGATAAGCGGAATAACCGACAAGGTAATATCCGACGAGATCATAGCATTCGGCGAAATAGGACTGTCAGGCGAGGTACGTGCCGTATCTCACATAGACTATCGGGTCAAGGAAGCGGTACGGCTTGGCTTTACCAAGATAATCCTGCCGAAGAAAAACATTACGCAAAGTCTTAGGGTTCCGGAAAGCGTTGAGCTCGTTGGAGTATCAAATATATATCAGGTACTTGCGCATATGACTGCCAAAACCAAAACAAGCGAATTTTAAGCTGAACAAGGGCTAATTTTGTTAATTTGTGACAAAATCAGCCCTTTAATTTCTACACTCAGTATGCACATTCTTCAATCAAAAATCTTGAAATTACATTATCTTTTATAGTATAATAAGAATAGGTTTTTTATACGGGGGACCGTATTATAGCACCAATACCACTAAGGAGAATCTTTTTATGGAAAAGGTTTATACGAAAAGTATTCGTAAC
>CAZQTN010000072.1:0-9160 GCA_964596195.1 uncultured Ruminococcus sp. | reverse complement strand
GCCAATCTAAAACGCACTTGTGCGTCGCCAGTAACATTTAGGGTTTTACCCGAAATGAAATACCTCCGGGGGATTTTTATTTATTTCTTACTCATATAGTCCTTGGGTGAGCAGCCGAATTCGTCGTAAAAGGCGCGGTAAAACGTTCTCATTGATGAAAAACCGCTCTCAAGTGCGCAATAAGTCATATTGTGCTTGTTCTCGTGCATCAGTAGTATCGCGTTTTTTAGCCGCATTATCGTGATATATTTTACGAGCGTTATATTGAATCGCGATTTGAAATAGCGCGAGATGTGGCTTTGGCTGTATCCGAAGTGCTCGGCTACGTCGCCGGGGGTTATGCCGCCTTTGTAGTTGTCGCTTATGTACATAAGGATCCTTGAGGAAAGCTCGGGCGAAAGTGACGAGTCCGAGCTCTCAAAGCTGAGATGATCCATTACTATACCGAGTATGACGTATATGTACCCCTGCTTCTCGACCTCGTTTATGCCTTCGCGCCTCATCATATCGTAAAAGAAGCGGATGCGCGCCACCGTTTCCTTATCGCATATAAAGGGATTTTCGACACTCTTGCCCTTGGTTGCCGCTACGAAATCCGCGCATAGATACGTGGGGATTATAATGTAGGTCGAGGCAGAGGAGCGTGGGGTAGAGTATCCGTGAGGCACAAAGCTGAGTGCTACGGACATCTCGCCCGCACCGAGGACTCTGCGCTTGTCGTTTATAAGCACCTCCATCTCGCCATCGTCGATAAAGTACAGCTCTATCTGCGAGTGAAAGTGAAAGACACCGCGGTCGTTTTTGCAGGATTTATAAAATAGAGTGTTGTTGTGCTCTCGCTTTATACCGAATTCCGCTTGCATAGCTTTTTCCTTTCGTGGAAAACATATCAAAAAGTGGCATAAACATAATACAAAATGGCACGCAAATGCCTGAAATTGGTGCTATAATTATACCACGTGTGAAAAAGGATGTCAATATCTGACAGGAATAACGTAGGTATAATTATGAATTTTATTGCTTATCTGTTCGCTATACTTAAATCTGTGATTTACGGCTCGACCATATTCTTTACGGGTAGCCTTACCGAATCGGTTGACGTGCTCGATATACTAGCGCTTCGTTTCCTTATGAGCTTTGTAGTTATATGGCTGCTTAAGCTGACGCGCATAGTCAGGATAGATATTAGTATTAAGGATATCTTCAAGAAGAACGAGCGCACCCCTTACATAAAAAATCTCCTACTCGCAGCAATGTTTGAGCCGGTGCTGTATATGATGTTCGAGACCCTGGGCATATCGATGACCACGGGCATCACAACGGCAGTAATACTGTCCCTCACTCCCATCACCTCGTGCATTATTGAGTGGGTCGTCCTCAAGGAAAAGAGCACCTGGCTTCAAAAGCTATTTCTCGCCTCGGGCATCTTCGGTGTCATATACATATCCGCAAACACTAGTACGTCCGACGGAGAGAACAGCATTATGGGCATCGTTTTCCTCGTCTGCGCACTCGTCACGGGCTCACTTTTCGGCGTATTTTCCCGTAAGTCCTCCTCACACTTTGCACCGATGGAGATAACCTACGTCTCGTGCCTGCTCGGTACGGTAGCCTTCAATACGGTCAACGTTATTCGCCACATTGCGGCAGGGGATATTCTCCATTATTTTGACCCGTATTTCGACCTGAACAATATAATCGGATTCATATTCCTTGCTGTCATATCCACGATCGTAGCCACGGGAATGAACAACTACGCGCTCTCAAAAATACAGCTCTCAACCATGTCGGCTTTTGGCGGTATATCGACTCTCGTCACCGTTTCCGTTGACGTCATATTCAACGGCGCCAAGCTTTACTACTTCCATATCATTGGCTTTGCCTTCATTATCGCGCGTATGATCGGCGTCAGTGCGATCTCCATCGGCAGAGATAGGAAAGCAAGACTTGAAATTGAAAGTAAAATCCAAAAAGCAGAACGAAAACAGAGGCAGAAAGTCAAAAGAAAAGCTATAACACACGCTCGATAAGCAGTCGCTCGGCACGGGAATATCCACCCGTGCCGCTTTTCTTTTTGTTCACTTTTCGTTTTGATTTTGTTTTCAAAAAATGCCCGTAACCCCTTGCCATTTTAACGCTGGTTTGTTATAATAGAGATGTTAGTTAAAAGAAAGGAGCGACCTATGAACGGAATAGCAGAGCAAAAGACGCTGAGCGGCGTTATAGAAAATGTCGTTTACCGCAACGAGAGCAACGATTACACCGTTCTTGAGGTGGTCGACTCCGAAAATAACCTTATTACCGCCGTTGGCATTATGCCTATGGCATTCGAGGGCGAGAACGTTACCTTGTACGGTGACTTCACCTTCCACAAGGAGTTTGGCAGACAGTTCGCCTTTGACTCCTATGAGAAAACGCTGCCCGAAGAGGTGGACGGAATATTGCAATACCTCTCGTCCAAGACCGTAAAGGGCGTTGGCCCTGTTACAGCGCTTAAAATCGTGAATAAATTCGGCGTTGATACCTTTGACGTTATTGAAAATCACCCCGAGTGGCTCGTCGACGTCCCGGGTATAACGATGAAGAAGGCCGCCGCTATATCCGAGTCCTTCAGAGAGCAGACGGGTATGCGTAACGTAATGATGTTCTGCAAGAGCTATATGGACAAGGGTGACGTCACCAAGGTTTATAAGCGCTTTGGCGCGGGGGCCGTCGGCTTGATAAAGGAAAATCCGTATATCCTCTGTGCCGACCGCCATAGCATCTCCTTTGAAAAGGTAGACAGTATGGCCAAGGATCTCGGCGTGCCTGCCAGCTCTCCTGCGCGCATTCTTGCGGGTATCAATTACACCCTTAACTACAACGCCACGGCAAACGGCCACACCTGCTTGCCTTACGATAAACTCGTCAGCGCCGCGGCAAGCATCCTCGCTATTCCCGAGGGGGATATAATTGCGCTTTTGCCGGAGCTTGTAGATCGCGAGGAGCTTGTGATAAACGAGTTTGACGGTACACGCTACGTTATGACCGTTGACGTCGCTGAATCGGAGAGATACATTGCCTCTCGTATCGCGGAGATGGATCGCTTCGTCAATCACTTCGGCGCGGGTGATATCTGGGCGATGATACAACAGGTCGAGAGCCGCTTTGGCATCAGCTATGCGGATCTTCAGCGCAGAGCCATTTTCGAGGCCTTGAACGGTAGTATTATGGTGCTCACGGGCGGCCCCGGTACGGGAAAGACTACTGTCGTAAAGGGGTTGCTTGCCATATTTGATAATATAGGCCATAAGTGTGTTCTTGCCGCACCCACCGGTCGCGCCGCAAAGAGGCTCAGCGAAGCCACCGGCGAGGAGGCCAAAACAGTTCACAGAATGCTGGAGATGGAGCGTGTCGTAGACGACGAGCCGCGCTTTTTCCGCGATGCCAAGAACCCCCTCGACGAGAACGTTATAATCGTTGATGAGGCCTCAATGATAGACCTATCTCTTATTACCGCTCTTTTCAAAGCGCTCAAAAGAGGCGCGCGCCTCATTCTGATCGGTGACTCCGACCAGCTCCCAAGCGTAGGCGCGGGAAACGTACTTGCTGATTTTATTGCATCGGAGAGAATAACCACCGTGTGCCTTTCCGAGGTTTTCAGACAGTCAAAGGAGAGCCTTATCGTAACGAACGCTCACCGTATAAACGGCGGTGAGGATCCGATACTTAACGATACCAAGAGTGATTTCTTCTTCGTAAGGCGCGAGAACGAGCGTGAGATATCCGCTACCGTCGCATCTCTTATAACGCAGAGATTACCAAGGACGTACGGAGAGGGAATACGAAACGAAATACAGGTAATAACTCCGTCAAAAAAGGGATACGGCGGTATCAGCGTGCTGAACCCGGAGCTCCAACAGCAAATAAATCCCCCCGCTAAATTCAAAAAGGAGATAGAGATACACTCTTTGCTTTTGCGAGAGGGAGACAGGGTAATGCAAACGACCAATAATTACGACATCGAATGGGAAAAGAACGGTGTTTCGGGCACGGGAGTTTTTAACGGCGATATAGGCGTGATAGAGCTTATCAAGCCCGCCGACGAGGAGATCCTTGTACGCTTCGAT
Source organism: uncultured Ruminococcus sp. (assembly GCA_964596195.1). GTDB lineage: Bacteria > Bacillota > Clostridia > Oscillospirales > CAG-272 > UBA1740. The sequence continues at coordinate 5,051 of CAZQTN010000072.1, read as the reverse complement.
GACCGCCTTGCAAAATATTCGTTCGATACGGCTGAGGAGCTTGATCTTGCCTACGCAATAACCGTGCATAAGAGTCAGGGAAGTGAGTACCCCGTGGTTATCATCCCTATGTATTATTGCCCACCTATGCTGATGACCCGAAACCTTCTGTATACGGCGGTTACCAGAGCTAAAAGAATGGTCGTTATGGTAGGCAGAAGCGATATCCCCTCAAGGATGGTCGCCAATAATATGGAGGTACTGCGTTACACCACGCTTAAGCACAGAATACAAAACGCATAAAGGAAAAGGTATTATGAAATACGACGTTATAATTGTCGGAGCAGGCCCCGGCGGCATTTTCTCCGCATACGAATTTATGAAGAAGGCACCCGATCTTAAGGTTGCCGTTTTTGAAGCCGGAAACGAGCTTTCCAAGCGCCGCTGTCCCATAGACGGCGATAAGGTCAAAAGCTGTATAAAGTGCAAGACCTGTGCTATTATGAACGGCTTTGGCGGTGCCGGCGCCTTTTCGGACGGTAAATACAATATCACCAACGATTTTGGCGGCTCGCTTTACGAATACATAGGCCGTAAAAAGGCCATAGAGCTTATGAAGTACGTTGATGGAATTAATATGAAGTACGGCGGAGAGGGAACTCGTATGTATTCCACCGCAGGCTCATCCTTCAAAAAAAAGTGCATTCAGAATAAGCTCACACTTCTCGACGCATCGGTGCGCCACCTCGGCACAGACATAAACTACGTCGTGCTTGAGAATCTTTACAACGAGATGAAGGATAATATCGATTTCTATTTCAACACTCCCGTTGAGCACATAGAGAAGGTCGAAAACGGCTATGCCGTTACAGCCAAGGGAAACGTATACGAGGGCACGTACTGTATCATTTCCGTCGGCAGAAGCGGAAGCAAGTGGATGGAGAGCGTCTGCACAGACCTTGATATTCCTACCAACTCCAGCCGTGTTGACATCGGAGTTCGCGTAGAGGTTCCCGCGGTAATATTCGAGCATATTACGAACGAATTGTACGAGAGCAAAATAGTATATAAGACGGAGAAATTCGAGGACAGAGTAAGAACCTTCTGTATGAATCCCTACGGTATCGTTGTAAATGAAAATACGAACGGCATCGTTACCGTAAACGGCCATAGCTTTGAAGACCCCGAGAAGAAAACCGAGAACACGAATTTCGCTCTCCTCGTCGCAAAGCACTTTTCAGAGCCGTTTAAGGACAGCAACGGCTACGGTGAGAACATAGCCAGACTTTCCAATATGCTTGGCGGAGGCGTTATGGTACAGCGCTTCGGCGACCTTGAGCGCGGCAGAAGAAGCACGGTCAGCAGAATAGAGGAAAATACCGTTCGCCCGACCCTTGCCGCAACCCCCGGTGATCTCAGCCTCGTGCTACCCAAGCGTATCCTCGACGGTATTATTGAGATGGTATACGCCCTCGACAAGATCGCGCCCGGTATGGCTAACGACGATACGCTTATATACGGCGTCGAGGTCAAGTTTTACAATATGGAGGTCGAGCTTGACGAAAATCTTGAGACCAAGCACAAGGGATTGTTCGTCATAGGCGACGGCAGCGGAGTGACTCATTCGCTCTCTCACGCGTCTGCCAGCGGCGTTTTTGTATCCGAAAAAATTATGCAAAGATACGAATAACGACTTTTTTGGCCTTTATCGGTATAATAATTTAAAAATCTACTTGAATTTTCAAAAAATATATGATACAATGAAACAATAAATGTGCATTTTATGAAAGGAGTGCGGCATGGTAACGAAAATCGGCATTGATCTTGGATATGCTAACATCACGCTGTCGAATATAGTTGCGGACATATATAGGGAGCCCTCGGTGGTTCTCGTCGATAAGAATACTCGCCGTATTCTTTCCATTGGTGCAAGGGCTGCTATGGGTGAGGACGGTGAGGAGGTCGAGAACGGCGTTCTGATACGCCCGTTCAAAAACGGACTTCTTTATTCCTCCGATCTTACAAAGGAGATCATAAGCAACGTCGTCGCCGCAGTAAAGCCCGCAGAGAAGATACGTTGCATAATCGGTGTACCCTCCGATTTTCTCCCGAAGCAGGAGTCTGAGATCTTTGCGATGCTCGAGTCAGCCGGCGTTTCCGAATGCTATGCTGTCAAAAGATCGGTTGCCGCTCTTATCGGAGCGGGGTACTCTCCTACGATCAGCGCAATTTCCGTAAACGTTGGTGCCGCATCTACCGAGATCGCCGTTATACATAAGGGCGAGATTCTCACAACTGTAAGAGAGCAGATCGGCGGTGAGGATTTTGACCGTGCTATAAAGCAGTTTATCTTCGAGCAGGGTGATATGAACGTATCCCTCCTCGTTGCGCGCACTATCAAGGAGCGCCTCGGTGCGGTATGGCAGGGCAGAGAGTCCGAAACGATAGACATCGAGGGCACGCTATCTCTTACCGGTAGCAAGGTTAAGATGGCAATATCAACTGAGGACGTCGTCGGCGTGTTTGAGAAGCCGCTGCAAAAGCTCCTTCTCTGCGTTGCTAACGTTGTCAAAAAGATACCGATAGAATTTGTCAAGGATATATTTGAAAACGGAATCGTCCTTACGGGCGGCGGTGCAGAGCTTTACGGTCTTGACACTATGATGTCCAAGGTTCTCGGCATATCCGTTACAAAACCGAATAACGCGATAGATTCCGTTGCCAAGGGCCTCTCGAGAATACATACCTTCCTCCCTGTGAAGAAGCATTCATCTGGTAAGAATATTACCAAGCAAATAGCTAAATTCTACGAGAGCAAAAAGCAACAAACGAAATAATAAATCACAGCCTGCTTGATAATCCCAAGCATTTGGCTTTTACCAAAACGCCGATATAAAGCGTGGCAGAAAGGATAAACAAAATGAAAACAAATATGAGAACACGTATAATTGCAGCCGTGCTTGTAGCCGTGCTTGCCGCAGGCGTTGTTTTTGCTGCCGTAAGCGTATTCCTTATGTAATCGAAAGGAACTTATGCTATGAAGATCAAGGTTATAGAAGCAACGGCACCCAAGGCGATGCCTAAGGAGAGCGAGCTTGGATTCGGTAAGCATTTTACCGATCATATGTTCGTTATGGACTACGAGGAGGGCAAGGGATGGATCGATCCCAGGATCGTACCGTTTGGCTACATTTCGCTTCACCCCGCCTCGACCGTTCTTCACTACGGCGCGGAGATATTTGAAGGACTCAAGGCCTATCGTACGGCGGACGGTAGCGTTCAGCTTTTCCGTCCGATGGAGAACGTAAGGCGTATGAATCGCTCTGCTGAGCGTATGTGCTTACCTCTCATTGACGAGGACGATATGCTTTACGCTATTGAAGCCTTTGTAAAGCACGAGGAAAAGTGGGTTCCTCATTCCGAGGGAACGTCGCTTTACATTCGTCCGTTTATGTTTGGCAACGACGAGGCTCTCGGCGTTCACGCGGTAAAGAGCGCGACCTTTATGATAATAGCATCACCGAGCGGAAGCTACTACAAAGAGGGCATAAACCCCGTCAAGATAATGATCGAGAGCGAGGACGTTCGTACCGTAAGGGGCGGAACCGGCTATGCAAAATGCGGTGGCAACTATGCGGCCTCCACTCGCGCCGGCGAAAGAGCGGCGCAAAAGGGATATACCCAGGTGCTTTGGCTTGACGGTGTTGAGCGTAAGTACGTCGAGGAGGTCGGCGCGATGAACGTTATGTTCAAGATCGACGGCGAGATCGTTACTCCTGCGCTTACGGGCTCGATCCTGCCCGGTATCACGCGCAAGTCGTGCATTGAGGTGCTTCAGAGCCTTGGCTACAAGGTCACCGAAAAGCTGCTCTCCATTGACGAGCTTATTGATGCTCTCAAGGCAGGTAAGCTTGAGGAGGCGTGGGGCACGGGAACCGCAGCAGTCGTTTCTCCGATCGGCCGCTTGATGTATGACGGCGTTGAGTATGTGGTAAACGGCGAGCAGATAGGCGATATCACGCAGAAGCTCTATGATATCCTCACCGGTATCCAGTGGGGAAGGATAGAAGATAAATTCGGTTGGATACACAAGATCTGATCTTTAAAAACCGCTTTCAGCCTTCGCTGCGGGCGGTTTTTTTGCTGTATTTATGCCGTACGGCATTAACTTGTGAAAAAAACGGAATTTCTGTAATAAAAATCGCAAAAACATATTGACAAACGCGCGAAAATAATATAAAATAATTTATATTTTATTTTTTGACTTTGGTGAGAAAATCCAATTTCTTGAGTTTTCCGGACTCATATCCAGCAGAGAGCGCGGATATGACGGTGATGATTTTGTCACCGGAGTTGGGAGCTATGCCGCGTGATCGGCACGAATCGCGTAAAGACCGCACGGCATGGTTGCGGATTTTTGCGCGCCAACGGCAATGTGATCGTATCTGATCTCTTTTATGCAATGCTTGGTTGCGTAAAAGAGATTTTTTGTTTTAAATTATTTTGTTGCCGCAATGCGGCGAAAGGAGGATCTATGAAGGGTTACGAAAAGTATAAGAAGCAGTATTTCGTACCGCAGGGTGTCGAAATGTTATGGACGGCCAAGGAATATATTGAAAAGCCGCCGATTTGGTGTAGCGTAGACCTACGCGACGGTAACCAGGCGCTTATTATTCCTATGAGTCTTGACGAGAAGCTGGAATTCTTCAAGCTCCTCTGCAAGGTTGGCTTCAAGGAGATAGAGGTCGGATTTCCTGCCGCATCCGAGACGGAATATGAGTTTTGCAGAGCTATAATCGAGCAGGATCTCATTCCCGACGACGTTACCATACAGGTGCTCACACAGTCAAGAGAGCACATAATCGCAAAAACCTTTGAGGCCATCCGCGGCGCAAAGCATGCCGTGGTGCACCTTTACAATTCAACCTCTGTTGCACAGCGTGAGCAGGTGTTTAAAAAGGATAAATCGGAAATAATCAAGATCGCGACGACCGGTGCAGAGCATTGCAAAAAATATAAGGAGTCGGCAGAGGGCAGGATCACCTTTGAGTATTCTCCCGAGAGCTTTACCG
>CAZQTN010000071.1:0-9369 GCA_964596195.1 uncultured Ruminococcus sp. | reverse complement strand
AATCCCGCAAGGGATTTATCTCGATGCGTGTTCTCCGTTAAGGATAACACGCTAATCGGTCAACGCTTTTTTATCATATTTTAGCTCCACGAATGCTCAGGCAGCACTATCGGCGCATCAACGGGTGCACCGCAGTTGTCGCATTTTCCGTTTTTGTTGTTGTCGTAGCAGTAGAGACAGTAGGGGTCGTATACCTCGCCGCACTTGTCACATATGTCGTTTCCGTCCTCGTCAAGGTGGGGGGCGCATTCGCCGAGTGCCGCACCGCACGAGTCGCATACGTTGTTTCCCTCGGAATCCACGTGAACGATACATCTGTAACATACGTCACAGTACCTATCACCGTCTTCGTCAGCGTGAGTGTGTGTTACCTTCGGTATTTCGTCGCCGCACTTGTCGCACACGTTGTCCTCGTTTTCATCCTCGTGCTCGGTGCACTCAAGGTTTTCTCCGCATACGTCACAGCGCAGATTTTCATTTTCGTCCTCGTGCTCGGTGCACGTGGGCTCGTATCTAACGCCGCACTTGTCACACGTCTTGTCAGCATTCTCGTCCCTGTGTCCGTCGCACTCAGGTCGCATATCGTATCCGCAGTAGTCGCATAAATAGTTTTCGTCCTCGTCGTAGTGCTCGGTGCATTCGGCCAGATATTCAATCGTACACACGTCGCACCTCTTGTCTCGGTTGTCGTCGCGGCAGGTGCTCACTACGGTCTTGCAGTAATCGCACGTATGGTTGCCGTCATTGTCGAAATGACTTGTGCACTTCGCGGTGAAAAGGTCGCCGCATTTGTCACACGTATGGCTAAAATCTGTGTCAACGTGCTCACATTCAGCCATATACTCGGCGCCGCAAGCATCGCAAAGACCGTTGCCGTTTTTATCGATATGGTTGGTGCAGGGCGCATCCTCCCCGCACGCGCAAAGCGATACGGCCATCGCCACAGCCAAGCCAAACGCAAGTAATCTTTTTATCTTCATATGAACCTCTTTAAGTGTTATGATAGTATTCTACCATTATTTCCGCATCATTGCAAGCCTTTTTCGTAAATTTCATATAATGTTAACGAGCAGGCCGAAGGCTTGCCTAAGTGAAAATTATAGGAGATTAGTCGGCAACCCGAAAGGCACGCAGAGCATAGCGCCCCGCGTGCCTTTTTTATATAGCTCTCGATTTGGAGCAGGTGAGATAGATTATCTGATTTCTCTCACTTATGCGCTTGAGCACCTTGAGTGCAGTAGCGCATTTTTTGTCATCGAAATGCGCGAACGGATCGTCAAGCATAACGAACGGCAGCTCCTTGTCGTAGAGCGTTTCCACCAACGCAAGCCGCGCCGCCAGCGCAAAGAAATCCTGCGTGCCAAGGCTGTACGCCTCCGTGGGCTTCGACTGGCCGCCCTCGCTCTTCGTTATTCCAAAGCTCGTGTCCATAGTGAACAGCTCCGCTTGCTCGTTTCCGATAAGCTTCATATATTCCGCAAAGGCCGCTCTGGTTTTTCCAAGGTATTTCGCCGTCAAAAGGTCCTTTGCTCTCGTCAGATGCTCCTTGGTGAGGTTGATGACAGCCAGCCGCTCCTCACTCTGTGCAAGCCTTGCATTAAGCTCCGATCGCCTCTCGTACAGCTCGTCGAGACGCGCCATCTCCTCCTTGTCGTGTCTGCACTCGCGCTCAAGCAGTGTCACCTCTCCGCGCAGTCGGCGTATCCTTTCCTCAAGCTCGGTGCGCTCGACCTCCGTGATCTCGTTTATGATGACGTTTCCGCTTCTGTTCAGCTTTTCAACGTTCACGCCGTATTCGCGCACTATGTATGCCACCTCGGCCGCCAGCTCCTTGACTCTCTCGGTGAGGTAATCGTAGTCGGACAGATGCTCGCGTATCTGTAAATACGGGTCACCGTCCGTTATTTCAAATCTGGCGAGGAATTGCTCGCACTCGCCCTTCAGCCGATACATAGTCTCGGTATCTTCCTGTATCTTGGCCGACTGCTCCTCAAAAAGCTCAAGCTCGGCCTCTTTTTTTGCCTTGATGGCTATCAGCACAGGCAGAAATTCCTCGTCGGTCACGTAGCTTTTTCCCTCGCGCCCGAGCATAGCGCGTATTCCCGACTTTAATTCGTCGTCACCGCGCCCGGCCTTGCACGCCGCGGCATTTGCAACTGCGCATATCAGCGCAACGACACCGACGGCGATCATTGCTATACCGGTGATCGTGTTTACCATAGCCGCGAATACACCGCCGCACGCCGCAAGCAGAATTGCGATCAGAAACAGGGCGGGGTAGACCTTTTTAGCCTTTTTCTGTTCTTTCCCGTCTCCAAGTCTCTCAATATACCCCTCAGCCTCGCTTATGTCGTGCGTGAGCATCACGCGTCTGTCGGGGGTGTCCTTCGCTATCGCCAGCTTGTCCTTAAGGGCGCGGTAGGCATCCGCTGTGCGCTCTGCCTGCCTTAACTCTCCTTGTGTAACGATTCCGCCCTTGAAGAACGCCAATGCGTTGCCAAGTCTTTTCTCGGCATCCTCCTTAGCCGCCTTCTTTGAAAGATATTGCCTCTCGTAGGACAGGGTCTGCCTTTGTGAGTCAAACTCGACGATCCTTGCCTCGGCCTCGCGTATCTGCCGCGCCTTCTCGCGTGCTTGCTCCTCCTTCGCAGGCAGGGCATCGCTTATTCTCGTCACGTCGTTTATCTCGCCCTCAAGGGCGCTGATCGAGGCGCGTATCTCGCTGATCCGTCCGGCACCGCCTCTCTTGTAATAGTATTTTCTTCGCTCCTCGAGCAGGTCTATCGCCTCGTCAAGCTCCCCGACGTCTCCGTCACATCCGACAAGGTCGGACAGCTTCGCGGATATCGTCTTGTTGTCGTTCTTTACCGACAAACGCCTCTCCGAGAGAAATACCGTTCTCTCAAAGCCGTCAACGTTGATGCCGAACAGCTCCTCGCCGAGATTCTCACTAAAGTCCCTCGACTCCTTGCCGCTGTCGCAGTCGTAAAGCGCAAAGGTATCGTCTGCCGCCTTGGGGGCAAAGGTGCGCTCTATCCTGTATTTTTTTGCCCCGACCGAAAAGGTCAGCGTGCCGCCAAAGGCGCCACCCTGCCAGGGCAAATATCTCTTTCTGTCATTCTCGTCGAGCTTCGGTCTTCTCGTGTCCTCAAGGCCGAACAGCATCGATTTTATAAACGCCGCAAGCGTGCTCTTTCCGTACCCGTTTTCCTCGTTGATCACGTTTAGACCGGAGGTGAATGAGTATCTGTAATTTGACAGCTTGCCGAAATTTTCAATATAAAGCTCAATAAGCCTCATCACTCTACCTCCTCAATCTATGCTCTCGCCGAGCAGGGCGCGCAATCCTGTGGTTATGACCTTTTCCTTCATCTCATCGGATAAGCTCTCGTCGGCTATTACCGAACGGATAAACTCACCCTTGAGGGAACGGTCGTTTTTAAAATCATCTGCCGAGATGCGCACCCGTGTCGCGTCTTTCACCTCGAAATAGTAAAATTTCTCCTTGAATCTGTCGTATATTGCGGCCGTGTCGATCGCTGTGGTAAGCTCCCTTTGACCGACCAGCACCACGCGTACAAGGTCGCCTCCGTCAATACCGCGTATCGCGGACTCTACCGTACCCTCGACCTCAACACCGCGTCTTGCCGCGCTTACGTCAGCCTCTATGATGCGCAGAGTGCGCTTCGCGGTCTTCAAAAATTCGTGACGTACTCCGTATCTGTCGACCTCGAGCATTACCACGCCCTTCTCACCGACCTCGTCAAAGCCGCGTCCCTCAGGCACTCCGGAGTAGACCGCCGTGCATCTTTGGCCGATCGAGGTCGCACCGTAGGAGTGATAGTGTCCAAGCGCGAGATAGTCTATCGGCAGTCTCTCGATCTCCTTGACGCCTATCGCACCACCCTTGTCCGAGCGGTCGCACAGCTCACCGTGCAAAACGACGATATTGCGCTTCGATGGATCGAGCACGAGGGTGTCAAACATATCCTTGCTCGTCTCGCACCTGCCTGCAATGACCGTGTCGTCGAGGCGGTAGTAGGTCCAGTCGTCATCAAAAAGCTTCAGGTTCTTAGGCAGCTCGACTCCCGATTCTATAAGCATCCTTTTCTCGTGATTTCCGAACAGATAAAAGAAAGTGATCTGCGGCGCTCTTGCCATTATCGTCACGAGGTTCTCAAGAGAGGAGCGAGTTACCTTCTCTGTGTCGAAAAGATCTCCCGCAATTATGTAGCCGACTGCATCCAGCCTTTCGGCACGCTCGACCGTGCGCTGGAAGGTGGCCACCAGCTCTCTTTTTCTCTCTCTTACCTTGTCGGATGACAGGTGTGTCGTAAGGGGAGAGTCGAGATGTATGTCCGAGGTGTGTATAATTCTCATTTGTGTTGACTTTCCTTTCTGTAATCACTTGGCGTTATTCCCAGCTTTGCCGAAAATACCTTTGAAAAATAGGATTGATCGTAAAAGCCCGTCGCCTCCGCCACGGCACTTATCGTCATATTCGTCGTTCTGAGCAGGCGCTTTGCCTCCTCTATTCTGATCTCGCACAGATAGCTGTTGAGTGTCGTGCCGTACTCGCTCTTGAACGAGGTCAACAGCGCCGACTTGGAGCACCCCAATACCCTGCACATATCCTTTATCGTGATCTTCTCGCCAAAGCGCTCGTGCATATAGATCTTTGCAAGCTCGGGCAGTCTCGGTGAGCGAGAGGGCAGGGCGTTGGTCAGAGTCATATACTCCGCACATATCGTCATTATTCGGACGAACGAGGGGAGCTTGTCCGATGCTATTATCGGTATGGCCTCTACCAGCCCCTCGGCATCACGCTGTGGTATAGCCGTCGCCTTTAAAACGTCGAGGAGGGCACCCGTGTCAATTTTTTCGTCTCCGATCTGCCCCATCATAAGGTATCCTGTAAGCGTGCCGAAGTTGTAAAGCGGGCATATCGCCTCAGTCAGACCGTATCTGCATTTGTATATCAGCGTCTGTCCCGATGACTCGACCCTGCGGCAGGCATCTGAGTCACAGGCCACGCATCTTGCGTATTCCTCCGGCCTCTTTTGCACCTCAGAGCAAAAGGGCAGTCTCTCTGCCGGATACGCAGCTATCTCCTCGAAATCCGTGCCGTGCAACGAAACGCGAAAGCCGGATATGTTGTGAAGCTCGCACAGTATTGAAACTATCTCGTCGTGTTTCATAGCGACCATCCTTTGGTATAAAATGTTTAAAAAAGTTCTATTCTACAAATTATTATACTATTTTCCATTGTATTTGTCAATCGGGTGAATTATAATAAAAACGTAATACACGAAAAATATTTTTATTTTGCGCGGATCACACGCAGAAATATAATATTTTTAGTAAAGGTGTTGCAAAAACAGGAAAAATGGTATATAATAAGGAGGATAGACAAATGTCCAAGAAGAATTATTGTATAGGTGTAGACCTTGGCGGTACCAACATCGCCGTAGGCCTCGTAGACCTCGATTCGAGAAAGATCGTAAGACAGACCAGCGCCAAAACCAATGCCCCCCGCTCATGCGAGGCAATATGCGCTGACATAGCGACACTTTGTCGCAGTCTTTGCTCCGCAGAAAAAATAAAGATGACAGACATCCTTTGGGTTGGTGCGATCACCCCCGGCATCGTTAAGGACGGCGTCGTTGCGTCCGCAGTTAACCTCGGATGGAAAAATGCCAACTTCACCAAGATCCTTGCATCCGCAGTGCGCCGCCCCGTATACGTAGCAAACGATGCTAACGGTGCCGCATATGCTGAGGCTATGTGGGGCGCAGGCGAGGGCGCACGCTCTCTCGTTGCTCTTACCATAGGCACGGGTGTCGGCGGCGGTATCGTCTTCGACGGCGTGATGTGGGAGGGCGTAAACGGCTTCGCTGCCGAGCTCGGCCATATAACCGTCGACGTCGGCGGTATTCCCTGTGGCTGCGGCAAAAGGGGCTGCCTTGAGTCGTATTGCTCCGCAACCGCCCTCGTAAGGGAAACTAAGCGTATAATGAAGCTTTATCCCGAGAGCGAGATGTGGAAGCTCTGTGGCGGCGATATAGAGCGCGTAAGCGGCAAGACCGTCTTTCTCGCAAAGGCGCAGGGAGATCGCGCCGCACAGCTTGTGTTTGACGATTTCGTTGAGTATCTTGCGATAGGCGTATCAAGCATAATCAATATTCTTCAACCCGAGGTATTCTGTATCGGAGGCGGCATTTCCAGAGAGGGCGAGACACTTCTTGCACCCCTCCGTGAGCGCGTTATGCACGAGAGCTTTGGCGTAGAGTCGTCAAGGACTAAGCTCGTTGCCGCAACCTTCAAGAACGACGCGGGTATTCTGGGCGCAGCATTACTCGGACTTCAGAAGGAGAATTCTAAAGTGAAAACAAGAGAACAGATCGTTACCGAAAAATTTGATATTCCCGGTAAATTCGTAAGCGCGACCCCCTATGGCTCCGGCCATATAAACGACACCAAGCTCGTCGTTACCGATAACGGCGGCAAGCAGGAGATGTACATACTTCAGCGTATAAACACCAACGTGTTCCGCGACCCCGTAAGCCTTATGAACAACTTCGCCTCCGTCACCGCATACCTTGCAGACATCATCAAAAAGAACGGCGGCGACCCCATGAGAGAAACTCTCAACGTTGTAAAGACAAAGGACGGCAAGAATTTCTGCATCGATGACGAGGGCAGCTACTGGCGCCTTCTTATATTCGTTACCTCCAGCCTCTCCTACGATAAGGTTGAGAAGCCTGAGCAGTTCTACGACAGCGCAGTTGCATTCGGCAATTTCCAGTATATGCTTCGCGATTATCCCGCCGATCAACTTGCCGAGACCATTCCCGACTTCCACAACACCCCCGACAGACTTGCTAAATTCCGTGACGCGGTTGCAAAGGACGTCTGCGGCAGAGTCGCAACCGTAAAGGATGAGATCGCATTCGTTAACGAGAGGGAAGAGTTTGCAAACACCCTTGAGAACGCACGCAAGGAGGGCAAGCTGCCCCTGCGCGTTACTCACAACGACACCAAGCTCAACAATATCCTCTTTGATGAAGAAAGCGGCAAGGCACTTTGCATCGTTGACCTTGACACGATCATGCCCGGCTACTCCGTAAACGACTTCGGTGATTCCATTCGCTTTGGCGCTACCACCGCTCTTGAGGACGAGACCGACCTCTCCAAGGTCAACTTCGATATATCCCTCTATGAGCTCTACGTCAAGGGCTTTATCGAGGGCGCAAAGGGCGGCCTTACCGAGACAGAGCTTGAGCTTCTTCCCATCGGCGCTATGATGATGACCTTTGAGTGCGGTACCAGATTCCTGACCGACTATCTCTCGGGTGATACCTACTTCAAGATCTCTCGCCCGAACCACAACCTCGATCGCGCACGCAACCAGTTTAAGCTCGTTTCCGATATGGAAAAGCAGCTTCCCGAGATGCGCGCCATCGTAAAGAAGTACTCAAAATAAGAACACGTAGGAGAAAATTATGATCAAGATTATCGCATCCAAGACTGCGGAGGAGGCAGGCGTAAACGCTGCTGCCGTTATCGCTGAAATCGTTAAGGACAATCCCACCGCAACCCTCGGCCTCGCTACCGGCTCATCGCCGATAGGTATGTACAAGGAGCTTATCGCCAAGTACGAAAGAGGTGAGATATCCTTTAAAAATGTAAAGAGTGTAAACCTTGACGAGTACGTCGGACTCTCTGCCGATCACGATCAGAGCTACGCATACTTTATGAGCACTAACCTCTTTGATCACATAGATATCGATAAAAAGAACACTAACCTCCCGAACGGACTTGCAAAGGATCCCGCGGCAGAGGCTAGGAGATACGACGGCGTTATCGCTTCTATGGGCGGCGTTGACGTGCAGGTTCTCGGCATCGGTAACAACGGTCACATCGGCTTCAACGAGCCCTCAGACCATTTCACCGCAGGCACTAACCTCGTTGACCTCACCGACTCCACCATTGATGCAAACTCCCGCTTCTTCGCATCCCGCGACCTCGTTCCCACTCAGGCGCTCACTATGGGTATCGGACAGATAATGGCGGCTGATAAGATCCTTCTTATCGCACTCGGTGCAGGTAAGGCCGACATCCTTGAGAAGTCTCTCTTCGGCCCCGTCACCCCCGAGGTTCCCGCATCGATACTTCAGTTCTTCAAGGGCGAGGTAGTCGTTTGCGCAGATGAGGCGGCTCTCACCGTGATCAGAGCAAAGCACAACATTTGATTTTATAAGAACAAAAACGGACTTGACCGAAGGGCCAAGTCCGTTTTTGTTTAATTTTCCTCGCTCTTGATCGCACGGTTAAGTGCAAGGCATCCGAGCGCGTGTATTCCGATCAGCAAAACGGCCAAAAAGACGTACGATACGACCATAAGCACTATCTCGTCTATATAATATACCGTTCCGTTCTCAATGAAAAACAGCACCGTGCTGTATATTTCAAAGCCGAGATTGATGACGAAAATTACAAGCGATACCGCAAGCACCGCGAGAGTTGCGGGCGAGGATAAATCAAGCATACGCACCGGATATTCCGCGCCACCGCGCTTACTTACGATAAAGCGCATAAGCGCATACACTCCGAGTATTAGCAGGAAGTATATCACCACTGCCGCAAGTGAGGAGAGTAGGGAGAGCAGTAGAGCCTCAAGCGAGTCGTAAATGCCGTAAACGTATTCAATATAGAAAAAAGGAATAAATACTATTAAGCGTGTAAGGGAAATACCGGCCGTCATCTTCAATACGTCCGCATGTTTCTCACAGCGTCGCAGTATGATCGCCGCCGCAGTCACCGGTATTGACAGCAGTATAAAACGCTCGACGAAATATACGTAGTAGTAGACCGCGTCAAAGTCCTTTGCAAGCAGGGTGAAAACGTAATATATAATAAATTCGACAAACGCCGCGAGGATAAACCAAGGCACGATCCGTCCGCGCGTCACACGTTCATTTTGCATAGCCGGCCTCCAAGTGATTGGGAATGTATATATTCTAGCACAATTATTTTTCTTTTTCAAGTCCGGGAGGGAATAACGCGTAAAAATCGAATAATTTCACACGGACATGCACTTAAACCTGCTTTTGTAAACAATAGTAGTCATTATTCTGTTCGCGACCCAATCGGAATATATTAACAAATTGTAAATTATGCAACATTACCGAAAATTCCTCTTGAAATTTTATATCGCGTGTGTTATTATATTAAGGCTGTCCGGGAAAGGACAGACAAATAAATCTCACATAGCGAGTAGGTTTACTGCCGGTGCTTCGGTGCCACTCACCCCGAAGTCGCAGTATTATGTCGCTATGGCGGAAAAACCAAGGAGGAACATTAAAATGT
>CAZQTN010000070.1:0-9400 GCA_964596195.1 uncultured Ruminococcus sp. | reverse complement strand
GAAGTACGGCGCGCCCCTGCGTGCAATTTTCCCCGGACGCTGCTTCAGAAACGAGTCCACCGATGCCTGCCACGAGAACACCTTCTTCCAGATGGAGGGTATGATGATCGACGAGAATATCTCGATCTCAAACCTTATCTACTTTATGAAGACGATGCTCTCCGAGGTTTTCAAGCGCGACGTTAAGGTAAGACTTCGTCCCGGCTTCTTCCCCTTTGTCGAGCCCGGCTTTGAGCTTGATATCAACTGCGAGATCTGCGGCGGTGAGGGCTGTCCCTCCTGCAAGAACTCCGGCTGGCTTGAGCTTTGTCCCTGCGGTATGATCCACCCCAACGTTCTTAAAGAGGGCGGCATCGACACCGAGAAGTATACCGGCTTTGCCTTTGGTCTCGGTCTTACCCGTCTTGCAATGATGAGGTACGGCGTAAAGGACATCCGCGACTTCAACAGCGGTAGCCTTAAATCACTTTCACAGTTCAAATCGAGATAAGGAGGTATCGGCGAAATGTTTTTATCTATGAATTGGATCGGCGATTTCGTTGATCTTTCCGGACTGGATAAGAAAGCACTTATACGCAATTTCACTCTCTCTACCGCAGAGGTCGAGGACATAATAGAGAAGGGCAGCGATACTCACGGCGTTATCGTCGCTAAGATCGAGAGCGTTGAAAATCACCCCTCCTCGAAGAAGCTCCACCTCCTGAAAGTTAACACGGGTACCGACGTCGTTGATATAGTTTGCGGCGCACCCAACGTTCGCGAGGGTATGAAGGTTGCTCTTGCAACCAGCGGCGGTGCCGTATGCGGCCACCCGATCGCACCTGCGACGATCGCAGGCTTTACCTCTTACGGTATGTGCTGCTCCGAGGCTGAGCTTGGCATCAGTGATGACCATTCCGGTATCTGGGAGATCACCGACGATATCCCCCTCGGTACCGACATAAAGACCGTATACGATATCGACGATATAATTTTCGAGGTCGATAACAAGTCGCTTACCAACCGCCCCGACCTTTGGAGCCACTACGGTATGGCGCGCGAGTTCGCCACCATCACCGGCAGAGAGCTTAAGGCGCCCGCGCTTCACGATACCGAGATCTATAAGGATCTGCCCCCCGTTGCTATCGACGTTAAGGCAACCGAGCTTGTATGGCGCTATTCCGCCATCAAGGTTGAGAACATCACCCGCAAGACAAGCCCCGTAAATATGCGCATCCGCCTTTTCTACTGCGGCTCCCGCGCTATCAACTTCCTTGCCGATCTGACCAACTACGTTATGATGGAGATCGGTCAGCCTATGCACGCGTTCGACAACCGCAAGGTTGATAAGATCGAGGTGCAGACCTTTGCCGAGGGACTCAAGTTTGCGACCCTCGACGGAGTGGAGCGCAATATCGACGATAAGATGCTTATGATCACCTCCGGCAATGCACCCGTTGCGATCGCCGGTGTTATGGGCGGCGATGCCTCCAAGATCGAGGACGACACCGACTCTCTGCTTCTTGAATCCGCGACCTTCGACGGCGTTTCCGTTCGTAAGACGACCACCCGTCTTGGCCTGCGTACCGATGCTTCTATGAGATATGAGAAGATGCTCGACCCCGAGCTCTGTCGCACCGCGACCGAAAGACTTCTCGCGCTTCTGTTCGCTTACGATAATGGCGCAAGGGTCATCTCATCCTTCTCCGATGCTTACGTCAGAAGATATCCCACCATCACCCTTTCCTTTGATAAAAAGTACGTAAATCGTTACACGGGTATCGAGATCTCCAATGCAGAGATCGTGACGACCCTCACCGGCCTTGGCTTCAAGGTTGATAACAAGGGTGACGATTTCACCGTTGTCGTGCCCTCCTGGCGTGCCACCAAGGACGTCACCATCAAGGCCGACATCATCGAGGAGATCACCAGAATCTACGGCTACGACAATTTTGACGTATTCACCTCTACGAGTGCCCTTGCCCCCGTGCGCAAGGAGGTCATCAGCTCCGCAGAGGACAGAATGAAGGATATTTTGGTAAAGAGCTACCGTATGCACGAGGTTCACTCCTACATCTGGTCGGATATGGCCAAGGATAAGGAGCTCGGCATCAGGACTGCCGAGGGTATGAGAATAATCAACGCTCAGTCCCCCGATCATCAGTATATCCGCATTTCTATGATACCCACTCTCCTCTCCTTCGTCAAGGAGAACAAGGCCTACACCGATACCTTTGGTATCTTCGAGATCGGTCACACCGTTGACGGCACCCTTGCCGACGGTACCTGCAATGAGCTCACCAAGCTCGGCGCTTGTCTGTTCTCCAAGACCGAGTGTGAGGAAGCGCTCTTTATGCGTTGCCGCGACGTTATCGCAGAGCTCGTCGGCGATATTCTGCATAAGAATGCCGAGTTCGCATCCTGCGAGCCGAGATTTGAGTATATGCACCCCGTAAACACCTTTGCAGTAAAGGTAGACGGCCGCGAGATAGGTACGCTCTCCGTTCCTCATCCCACCGTTCTTGCCAACATTGACAAGAAGTGCGCAGTCGCATTCTTCGAGATAATCACTAAGGATTTTGCCGCGATCGAAGCAGGCAAGGTAAAGTATGCCGAGCCCTCTAAGTTCCCCGGCGTTGACATCGACCTTACCTTCGCAGTTGACATCTCTGCTGTAAACCTCAATGCTCTCACAGAGCTTGCAAAGAGCGTTTCGGGCGAGTATCTCAGTGACGTTAAGGTAAAGGATATCTACACCGCCGACGGCGTTACCGCACTGACCCTCCGCTTCTCGTTCGTGTCTGCTGAGCGCACCCTCACCAAGGGAGAGCTTGCGACCGACAAGATCATAGAGGCGTTTGCAAAAGAAGGCATCAATATGAAATAAAAAGACAAACCGCCGAGCAATCGGCGGTTTGTTTACACTTTGGTAATATTTCAACAACCTTTTTTAAATATAGGAAAGGTAGAATATATAAAAACGCGAAGGGAGAGCCTATTATGGTAAAGATCCTTGTTGCCGAGGACGACAGAGACCTCAACAGATTTGTTTGCACCTGCCTGCGCAATGCGGGCTACGAGGCGATCTCGTGTGCCGACGGCAGGGAAGCGGTTGACGCGCTTGAAAGAGAGCATCCCGATATGCTTCTGTCAGATATAATGATGCCGCGTATGGACGGCTACGAGCTTGCCGAAAACGCCAAGCTCATAAATGATAAGCTGCCGATAATCTTTATGACGGCAAAGGACGACAAGGTCTCGCAGATGCGCGGCTATCGTGCGGGTATCGACGACTACGTTATAAAGCCGTTTGATATGGACGTCGTTCTTATGAAGATCGCCGCCCTCTTGCGCAGAGCGAGGATAGAGGAGGAAAAGGAGATAACCATCGGCAATTTTACGATGAACTCCGAGGAACACAGCGCAAGCATCGATGGCACGGAAATTTCACTAACGGTGCGCGAATTTAACATCCTTTTTAAGCTTTTATCCTATCCAAAAAAGACCTTTACGCGCTCAGCGCTTATGGAAGAGTTCTGGGATTACGACTCCTCTGCTACCTCGCGTACTGTCGACGTGTATATGGCCAAGCTGCGTGAGAAGACCGCAGAGGCCGACGGCTTTGAGATACTCACCGTGCACGGCCTTGGATATAAGGCGGTAATAAAATGAGAAAGAGGAGAAGATCACTCTTGCGCTTCTCGGGCGCGGCTATATTTATGCTCACCGTAGCTATGATCGCTATGGTATCCATCCTCGTCTACGACAGGGTCAGAAGCGCCCCGGGAATCACTAAGCCCGAGATCGCGCTTGTAATGTTGCTTGTCATCGCATTTCTCGCCCTCTTATGCACGATAGCCGACGCGGTACGCCGCCGTATAATGGTGGAGGAGCCGGCATCGAGAATACTTATCGCCACCGAGCGTATTGCAGACGGTGATTTTTCATATCGCACCGAGGTGCGCCACAAATACGGCAAGTACGACGAATATGACGTCATAATGGACAATATAAACTCGATGGCCGAGGCGCTTGAAAAAAGCGAGGTTCTGCGTACCGACTTTATCTCCAACGTCTCCCACGAGCTTAAGACTCCCATAGCCGTAATAAAGAGCTACGCCACCCTCCTTAAGGAAAAACCGAATGACCCCGACAGAGAAAAATACGTTGCGGTCATTCTCTCGGCATCCGAGAGGCTTGGCAACCTTGTCGGCAATATACTAAAGCTCAATAAGCTCGAAAACGGTGATGTTCGCCGAGAGTACGAGACGGTTGAGCTTTCGGCAATGCTCGCGGACTCAATTCTTGCGTTTGAGAGTATTATAGAAAAGAAGGAAATAGATCTCGTGTGTGAGCTTGATGAGGTCAGCATCCGTACAGTTCCCGCGTACCTTGAGATAGTGTGGAACAATCTTATATCAAACGCCCTGAAATTCACCGACCGCGGCGGCAGCGTTACGGTCACCCTGCGCGGCGACGAGGATTGTGCAATAGTCAAAATTCGTGACACGGGGTGCGGCATATCCCCCGATGTGGGCGGCCGTATCTTCGAAAAATTCTATCAGGGTGACACCTCGCACAAGGAGGAGGGCAACGGCCTTGGCCTCGCCCTTGTCAAAAAGGTCATTGACCTTGTCGGCGGCGAGATCTCCGTCACGAGCGAGGTCGGTCGCGGCACCGAATTTACGGTGACTCTAAAGGACGTTCAAAATGAAAGGTAAGTTTAAATCAATTTTTGCGACTCTCGCACATCCACCGGCACTTGTGAGTGCTGTTGCAATAGTGCTTGCCGTCGGTTTTTCCGTCGTCTCGATGGTCGCGCTCGCACTCGATCTTATGTCCGGTGCGCTTGCGCCGCTTGTGTATGCGATCTTTGCGCTCGCGGCTATAACGCTTGCGTATGCGGTGTACCTGATCGTTCGCTTCGCACCGCGAGCTAAGGACAGCCTGGCGGCGCTCCTTAACTCAAACGCCATCACCCGCAGCCTTGTGAAGAATTACAGCTTCCGTACGGTCGTTTTTGCTGCGGGAGGCTTCTTTATCAGCCTTGCGTTCGGCATCTTCAACGGCGTGCTCGGTATAATCGCACACTCTATCTGGTACGGCGCACTCGCCCTCTACCATATTATTATAGCGGTCATACGCGGTCGAACGGTGTTTTCCCACGTCAAGACCTCTGACGACACCGAGCGCGGTGAGCTCTTTCGTGCCGCAAATTACCGCAATTCGGGAATACAGCTGCTCTTGCTCAATCTTGCGCTTTCGTCTGCTATCGCGCAGATGATATTCGACGACAGGTTTTTCGACTACCCCGATTGGACGGTGTTTGCCTACGCGGCGTACGCCTTTTACAAGATCACAATGTCGATAATCAATATATTCCGCTCCCGTCGGCAGGACGACTATACCGTCCACGCGATAAGGGATATAAACCTCGTCGCCGCAATGGTATCTCTTTTGGCGTTGCAGACGGCTCTGCTTCACGCTTTCGGAACGGGAGAGGTGGACGTATCCCTGTTAAATACGTTGACCGGCTCGGTCGTGAGCGTATCGAACGTTGCGCTGTCCGTGTTTATGATAGTAAAGGGAAGTAAGAAAATTAAGGAAATAAAAAGCAATGGATAATAAAGAATTTAACTATACCTACTCGGCCTCGACCGAGGCAGAGCGCCGCATAGTCGCCGATATCAAAAAGCAGTATGAGCCAAAGTGCACCTCTGAGGATAAGGTGCAGAGGATAAAGGCGCTTGATGCGAAGGTCAAAAGCATTCCGATGGCGTTCTCGCTTACCTGCGGTGTGATCGGCACGCTTATATTTGGTCTTGGCCTTACCACCGTTCTCGAATGGAACAACCTCCCCCTGGGGGTCATCGTGTCGGTGCTAGGACTTCCGCTCGTTGCGCTTGCGTATCCGCTCCACAACCGAATCTCGGATAAGCTTAAGAAAAAGTACGGCCCCGAGATAATCGAGCTATCGAACGACATCCTCGGCGAATAAGAGAAAAGCACGGACAAGGGGTGCCTTCCATAAAGCAGGTTTTACCTGCCGCAAAATCAAAAGGAGTACGGACATTTTTGTTCGTACTCCTTTTCACACGCCTCGCTCACAAGGTATAGTGCGTTACACCTTTTAGGTGCATTATCGGGGGGGAATAAGCCTCCCTTGTGTAAAGGGAGGTGGCACGGCTTGCTGTGACGGAGGGATTGTAAAAGTAACATTCTACCGCAAAACAATCCCTCAGCCGCCTTCGGCGTCAGCTCCCTTTACACAAGGGAGCCTTTGGCTTGTGCGTCCCGAAAGTCTATATGCTTTTTCTGATAAGTACTGCTTTTGTGGGCACAAAAGTAGTATATCATATTTTATTAACTACAAAAAACAAGAAATCAGCTCAACAAAAAAAACAGATTCCTGTTGCAACAGCCACAACAAACATCAAAGATGCTACAACCCTAACAAAGACTTTTATCCACTTTGGTTTTGTTTCTTTTGTGGAACGTATAATTGAAATAGCTGTATAACCGATAACCGAGGCAAACAGCATTAAAATAGCAATAGCAGAAATTTTATCATTAAGCGTATTTGCATACACCAAAAATTTATTTGTTTCTATTTGCCAAGGTTCAGTAGGAAGATCCGGAATTAGCGAAAAAATTATATTTGTTATAAGAACAAGACCTATGCCAAGATAAAAAGGAATGCCACAAATAGACATCTTGTTTTTGTCTTTCTTCAAGCGTTTAGTCCTTCCGTAAATTGACATATTATCTAACAATACAACACTTAAAACGGTATTCTTGATAGAAATATATTTTCCTGTTTGATAACGACTATCGTATCCCGCCAAAACGCGGATAAAAAATATTGACATGCTAAAAAGCAAATATATCATTACCATTATTTTCACCACCTCTCCAAATTATATTATATCATGATTTTTATCACCTTTCAATATTGAATAAATACATCATTTAAAAGGGTTTCTTTATAAATTACCTTGTTAACAAAATGCTTACAAAATTCTTTCGAAATGCTTTCATTTTTTTATTTTTTCGCAAACATCGGCGCAGTATAATGTTGGTGTAAGAAAGAGAGGAAATGAAAAATGACTAACAACACGGTAAAAAGAATCAGAGATCAATACGTACAGAGAGAGGAGAGCAAACTCGATCAGCTTCGCGCCCTCGACTCTAAGGTAAAGACCCCTGCGCTCGTATTCGCATACGTATTCGGCACTCTTGCGAGCCTTGTGCTCGGTACGGGTATGTGCTTTGCTATGGAGGTCATCGGCACGGGAATGATGATACCCGGCATCGCAATCGGCATAGTTGGAATTGCACTCGTCACGGCAAATTACTTTATTTATAATAAAATTCTCGAATCAAGAAAAGCAAAATACGCCGACGAAATAATCGCACTTTCCGACAGCATACTCAACGTTTGATTTTTAAGAATAATAGCTTTAGAAAGGATTTAAATTATGGGAAAGATCAAGGAGTTTTTTAAGAACGCATTCTCGGATATGAAGGAGGATGCCAAGGCACAGCACGAGGTCGACAAGGCAAACTTCGCCGCCGCGAAGGCAGAGTCACGCGCCAACTTTGAGGAGGCTAAGGCTATGGGCAAGCCCGAAACCCGCAAGGCTGTGATGCAAGCGGAAAGAGATGCTGAGATCGAGGCCGCGAACAAAAGACGCGCCGAGGCTGAGGAGCGCATCGAAAAGGCAAAGGAAACGAAATAATTTCGCACGGGGTGGCACCTATTGGTGTCATCCCATAGACTTTTTGTGAGGAAGTATGAAAAAATCGTATAAATACGCCGTTAACGGCCAAACACGCGAGGTAGAGTACAACTACATACCCGTAAGATACATTATAGCAGGGCTTATCACCGTTCTGGAGATCGCGCTCGTTATCGGCGTGGTGATATTATGCTGCATTTATATACCTTATTTCTACGTGGCCGCCCTCATCACCGAGGTCGCCTGCGTAATAAGGATCATTGCATCTGAGGACAACCCCGATTACAAGGTGCCGTGGCTTATCATAGTGCTAGTGCTGCCCGTCGTGGGCTTTATGCTTTATTTTATGTTCTATTCACGCACCCTGCACGCGCGCTTTCGTTGCCGTCTTGTCGAGGTGCACTGCAAGCTGAAGAAGACGGATGATACCGAGACGTTTGCCGCGCTGCGTGCGTGTGACCCGCTTGCCGCATCCGAGGCGCGGATGCTTGCCGATATATCGCGCTCGGGATTGCATCACTCCGACTCCTGCCGTTATTATCCGATCGGCGAGGAGCTTTTTGCCGCGATGCTTGACGACCTGAAATCGGCTCGGAGCTTCATCCTTATGGAGTATTTTATCATTGAGGAGGGCAAGGTGTGGGGCGCGATGCTCGACATCCTCAAGCAGAAGGCCGCCGATGGCGTAGACGTGCGTGTCGTTTACGATGACGTCGGATGTATGATGACACTTCCCGGCGACTATGCCAAAACTCTCTGTTCGTTTGGTATCAAGGCAACGCCCTTTTCGCGACTGCGCGGCAACGCTGATAGCGAGTTTAACAACCGCTCACACCGCAAGATATGCGTGATCGACGGCACGGTTGCCTATACGGGCGGTGCTAACCTTGCCGACGAGTATGCAAACATCGTTACCAAATTCGGCCATTGGAAGGACGTAGGTCTCCGCCTTACGGGCAGTGCGGTAAACGAGCTGACCAGCCTTTTTCTTGGCGACTATTTCATCAACGTAAAGACGGTTGACGAGAGCTTCGACCGCTACTATAACAGCGAGAAAACTTTACACGGGGGCGGGTTCATCCTTCCGTTTGGCGACGGTCCGCGCCCGGTTTACGACCGCAACGTGGCAAAATCCGCCATACAGAGTATGCTTGCAACCGCACGCGAGTACGTTTATATAATGACGCCCTATCTGATAATAGACAACGAGCTGTGCACGAGCATAGAGAATGCCGCCCTGCGCGGCATTGACGTGCGTCTTATTCTGCCGCACATCCCGGATAAAAAGCTCGTTTTCACTATGTCGAAAAGCCACTATTCTCGTCTTATAAAGGCCGGGGTACGCATATTTGAGTATGAGCCAGGCTTCGTGCACGCAAAGGTATACCTCGCAGACGGCGAGCGCGCCATAGTCGGTACGATCAATCTCGATTACCGCAGTCTTGTGCACCACTTTGAGAACGGAGTGTGGATGTGGGGCACCGATTGTATCGGCGATATCAAGGCAGACTTCGACTCTACTCTTGATAAGTGTATTGAGGTCGTGTCCGACAAGCTTAAGGTTGGGCCTTGGACACGTTTTTTGCGATCCGTTATCAAAATTTTCTCACCAATGCTATAAAAAGGCGCTGAGTCATTAAGAATACAGAGAAATAAAGGCTATTTTGAGTTTTAAAGCGAAA
>CAZQTN010000069.1:0-9402 GCA_964596195.1 uncultured Ruminococcus sp. | reverse complement strand
ATTTCAAACGGCCCGTCATTCAACCGCATAGTATGCTTCATCGCACTCTACCCTCTTCTTATTAAAAAGGATCATTAAAGATTTTTCTTAATATACGCCATATACTCCTGCCAGTCCTCGCGACCGAGGTAGTGAGTACCGGTTCTTACCTGATAGAATACCTCTCCCTCATCGAGCACGCACTTTGCCTCGGGGATCTCGCCGCCATGCACAAGTCCGCGCATTCCAAGGAGTCGCCAAGCCTCGCTTGCCATCTCCGCACCGAGAAACTCCGACTCAGGGTCAGCCCAGATGTCCTCCTTTGCGCTTCCGACCATCAGATGCCTCGGACAGGACAGCGCCATAAGGAAATGCTGATCAAACTTGCCCTCATCGAACTTCGCCGCGTTCTTGTTATATTTAGGGCAGAACCAGTAAGGAAACCGATCGGTGATAACCACGGGCGTTTCGCCCTGCTTGCCGCGCGTGATAGCCGCGCCCGAGCAGCCGGAGTCGTTCGAGATTATGAACTTGAAGCGCTCGTCGTAGCCGCCTGTCACAAGCGCCGTCTTTCCAAGGCGGGAGTGACCGATAACCGCTACGTTCGATTTGTCAATATTATCAAGCGTTTCAACGTAGTCCATAACTCTCATCGCTGCCCACGCCCACATAGCGATCTTGCCTGGCGCATCCATTCTGCGGCGGTTGCCGAAGATGGGGGCAATTCCGTTTTTAAAGTCGTTGTTATCGCTCGTTACGTCCTTGTAGCAGAAGGAGAATACGGCAAAGCCGTTATCGAGTATCTCCTCGGTCGGCTGATACATATCGGGCACGTCGGGGCGGAAATTTATATGTACGAACGCAGGTATATTCGTCTTATCCTTCGGTATGCTTGCAATCACAGGCCAGGAGAACTTCTTTTCGCCGACAGTTACGGTAAACTCAAGCTTGTTGCGCACCGCTTTTCCTGCACAGAAGTTTGCGTATTCCTCGATCACACTTACCTCAAGATGGTCGGGCTTTGGGGGAATGTATCCGTATTCCTCCTCTTGCATTATCTTCTTTAACTCCTCGCGGCGAAGCTCAAGATCCGCCGCGTTCTTTATCTTGCGACCGGTCTTCATCCTCATCAGCTCGGGTATCCCTCGCTCGTTTATAATATCCTGAATGCTCATACAAAAGACACCTCCGTGTGATTTTGATTTAATTATATAATTTTCCGGAAAATTTGTCAATAGGTTTTGACAATTAACGGATAATGTGTTACAATATATAAAAACGAGAAAAGGGGAGAGCTGTTATGCACCTGCCAGGGAGTGTGAAAATACTTGTAGATCAGCTTAATAAAAACGGTCACAGAGCAGATGTTGTCGGTGGATGCGTGCGCGACTACCTGCTCGGCAAGACACCCTGTGACTACGACCTCACCACCTCTGCCACCCCCGACGAGATGATTGAGATTTTCCGCGATTTCCGCACAGTCCCGACGGGTCTTAAGCACGGCACCCTTACCGTCCTTGTGGACGGCACACCCTATGAAATAACCACCTACCGCCGCGACGGAGATTACCGCGACCACCGCCATCCCGACACGGTCACCTTTACCGAGCAGATATCGGATGACCTTTCCCGCCGCGACTTTACCGTAAACGCTATGGCCTATAACCCCACCGACGGTCTGACCGATCTCTATGGCGGTCGCGCTGACCTTGAGGCGCGCATTATCCGCGCTGTCGGTGACCCGCACCGTCGCTTTGATGAGGATGCCCTACGCATTCTTCGCGCTGTGCGCTTTTCCGCTACCCTCGGCTTCAAGATAGAGGAGGGAACTGCGCGCGCCGCCCGTGAGCTTGCACATCTTCTTTCCTTCGTTTCCGGCGAGAGAATCTATACCGAAATCAAAAAGCTTATGGCAGGTGCAGGGGCATACCGCGTGCTCCACGAGCACCGCGCAGTCATTGAGGCTGCCCTCGGCATCAAGGGATATACTCTCCCCGATCAGATGCGATTTGCTCCCGTCGATGCTGATATCAGATTTTTCTCGATCTTTGCAGGATATGATAACCCTGCCGAAATCTTTGATTCGGTTTGCGACAGACTAAAGGTCGATAACGCGATGCGCGAGGCGGGCACCGCCGTGCTCGGCAATCTTTCGCGCAAGCTTGATAGCAACGCCGATGTCAAAATGTGTCTACGCGATATAGGTGTTGACCACACCCTGATGCTATCTTGGACAAGGTCGCTCCTCGGTTATTCCGGCTCGTGTGTGCACTGCCGCGTGACGAGCATTCTTGAGTCGGGTGAACCCTATACTGTCAGTCAGCTTGCCATAGGCGGCAGGGATATTCTCGCTCTCGGATACCGCGGTGCGGCCGTTGGCGAGGTGCTCGATTTTTTGATAACGTCCGTGATAAAAGGTGACCTTAAAAACGATCGCGACGAGTTGCTCATCGCCGCAAAAACTTTACACGGATCATAACTAAACAACAAAAACGTAAACAATTATTAGCATAAAACACCACAGGAGATAAAAATGGCCTTTGACGCTTGTATGATGCGCGCCGTACTGTCCGAAATTACGCGCTCTTTTCCCGATGCCAAAATTGAAAAGGTGCTCCAGCCGCAAAACGATGAGATAGACCTCGTCATACACAGCGGCCGTACCTCGCGCCGTCTCGTATTCAACGTCGGCCCCAATGCCCCGAGACTTCAGCTCTCCGATACGGCAAAGGAGAATCCCTTAAAGGCGCCGATGTTCTGTATGTTCCTGCGCAAGCACCTGGTCGGTGCTCGTATCGTCGGCGTTGAGCAGCCGGGCTTTGACCGCATCGCCCACTTCCGCCTCGCCTGCTACGACGAGATGGGCTTCCCGACCGAAAAGAAGCTCGTCTGCGAGATAATGGGTAAGTATGCAAACCTTATAGTCCTCGACCGTGACGATAAGATCATCACCGCACTCAAAATGATAGATTTTGCCGCCAGCACGGTTCGTCAGGTCTTGCCGGGTATGAAGTATACCTTCCCCGATATACAGCCCAAGCTCTCCCCCCTCGTCATAGATAAACAGCTTTTTTTACAGCGCCTCGCCGAATTTCCCTCAGAGCGCACGGGTGAGAAATTTATTACCTCGACCTATTCTGGCATCGCTACGCAAATAGCGCGTGAGCTCGTTTATCGCGCGGCAGGTCAGCTCGACGTTCCCGTCCGCGCCATTGAGCCCGAGCACTTCTGGTCGGTCGTTTCCGAGTGGCAGCAGCTTCTCATAGACGAGCGCTACACCCCCACCGTCGCCATCGACGATACGGGTAAGCCGATCGACTACTCATATATGGATATCACCTACCTCGGCAACCGTGTAAGTGTCACTCATTTTGACACCCTGCGCGAGCTTTTCGACCTCTACTTTGCCGAAAAGGATAGGGTAGAGCGCATCCGTCAGCGCGCCCACGACCTGTTCACTCTCTTGAACAACGCCGTCGCCCGTACCGAGCGCAAGCTCGCCATTCAGCGTGAGGCACTTCTTGATAGCGAGAACGGCGAGCTCTATAAAAGACAGGCCGATCTCATCACCGCCAACATCTACCGCATACAGCGCGGTATGTCCTCGTTTTCTTGCGTAGATTACTACGACGAGGCCTGTCCGGAGATAGATATACCCCTCGACACCCGACTTTCCCCGTCACAAAACGCGCAAAAACTCTATAAGCTCTATAACAAATCCAAAACCGCCAAGGCGGTCCTTACCGAGCAGATAGCGCACTGGGAGCGCGAGCTCGTCTACCTTGACACAGTCCGCGCCTTTCTCGATAAGGCAGAGTGTGAGGACGACCTTGCCGAGATCCGCGAGGAGCTTTACCGCTCAGGCTACTCCTCAAAGATGAAGGACTACCACCCGCAGAAAAAGTTCAAGCTCAAGCCTATTGAGCTGTCAACGAGCGGCGGCTATCCCGTTCTCGTCGGCAGGAATAATATACAAAACGATCACCTAACCTTTAAGCTCGCCGCAAAGGACGATATATGGTTCCACGTCAAGGATATGCCGGGCTCGCACGTGATCCTCGTCACAGGAGGCGCTGAGCCTGATGAGCGCGATTACACCGAGGCCGCCGAGATCGCCGCGTATTACTCCAAGGCTACGGCAGGCCCCGTCGCCGTTGACTACACCCGTGTGAAAAACGTTAAGAAGCCCGCAGGCTCAAAGCCGGGCTTTGTTATCTATAAAACCAATTACACCGCCTACGTTACACCCAATTCCCACAGAGAGGAAAAATAAAAATGGTAGATCTGAAAGAGCTCCATAAGCATTTTATATTGCAGCACCTCGCCCCGGGCGATACCGCCGTTGACTTCACAATGGGCAACGGCAACGACACCCTCTTTCTCTCACGCACGGTCGGAGAGGATGGCAGGGTGTACGCCTTCGATATTCAGCCGTTGGCACTTGAAAGCACAGAGCGTCTTTTAAAAAGTGAGTCCGCACCCGAAAACTACACCCTCATCTGCGCCTCGCACGATAGGGTAAAGGAGTTTGTAAAAGAGCCTATCAAGGCGGGGATGTTTAACCTCGGCTACCTCCCCGGCAGCGGCAAAAAGGCCGTTACCACAATGCGCGCAACCACGATGCTCGCAGTCGAGGCCGCCATCGACCTTCTCGCACCCGACGGCGTGCTTATCGTCGCCATATATCCTGGACACGAGGAGGGCGCTTTGGAGGGCGAAATGCTCCGCGAGTATTTTTCCACCCTCTCAAAATACCGCATCTGCCCCTCCGAGTTCCGCATTCTCAACTCGCCCGCATCTCCATACTTCTTTTTGGTGGAAAAAAGCCCCAAGTGCCCACCCGTGTCAAATTAACTTGGAGTCATATCGATGAAAATAAACTTTAAATTATTAGCGTTGTCGCTTCTTTTTGCTCTTTTTACTTTCGTCTTTGGCGTTAACGCAGGAGCTGATGACATCAACACGTCGGCAATCGCTTTTACCGACGTTGCCCTCACCGTCGGCAAGGACGAAACAGAGAGGCGCATCACGTGGTACAGTAGCTACGCAAGTGACGGTGTGGTATATTACGCTCCCGTTTCAAAAATGCAGAACGGTGCATTTCCGACCGTGGCAAGCGCGGCCGTCACGTCATTTGAGCCTGCCGAGAACGCTTCGGACTACTATTCTCATAAGGCGTCCATAACCGGCCTCTCCCCAGATACGGATTACGTTTACCGTCTTTACATCGACGGCAAATATTCTGACCTCTATTATTTTTCCACCGACCCGACAGGTGACTTTGAGTTTATCTTCGTCGGCGATCCGCAGGTCAGCACCTCAGCCCACAGCGAGTCGTGGAAGGATACCTTGACCAG
The DNA here is from genome assembly GCA_964596195.1 of uncultured Ruminococcus sp. Taxonomy (GTDB): domain Bacteria; phylum Bacillota; class Clostridia; order Oscillospirales; family CAG-272; genus UBA1740. Next base: position 4,066 of record CAZQTN010000069.1, on the reverse strand, counting down.
TATCAAAAATGATTTTGGCGCCTCCCTCGTGGTCAGCGCAGGCGACCAGATATCCACTCCGGATTCGGAGGAGCATTATGACTATTTCCTCGTCGACGAGCTTGCAGGATTGACCTTTGCACCCACCGTCGGTCCCGGACACGACGGCCGCTCGGTCGCATTTTCCGAGCATTTCAATCTTCCGAATGTCAGCACGGCATACGGCGTAAATGAAACGAGCGCAAACTATTGGTACACCTACAATGGCGTTCTCTTTATGCACCTCAATATGTCCGATGCCTCCGCCATCACAAACGGCGAGCATAAGGCGTTTATGCAGGAGGCAATAGCGAAAAACCCGAACGCCCATTGGAAGATAGCCGTCATTCACAACGCTCTCTTTTCCGCCGGCAACCACTCTAACCCCGATTATACGTACTTCGAGAACGAGATCGGCAAGTATCGTCAGTACCTGCCCGCTATCGTTACCGAGCTGGGTATCGACGTCGTCCTCAGCGGTCACGATCATATATACGTCAGAAGCAAAATAATGAACGGCGATACCCCCACCGACAACGATATCTCGGGCGGATACGTCAGCGAGCCCTCTGGCACGCTCCATCTCGCCGCCAGCTCCTCAACGGGCAGCAAGTTCTATTCAAACCAGGTCGGCGACCCTTCTTACGCCGCAGTTATAAACGACGAGGACCGCAAAAGCGTGATCCATTTTTCCGTGACCGATGACACGCTCAGCTTCAAGTCGTATTTTCTCGACGATATGTCCGTTTTCGACTCCTTCTCAATATACAAGGAGCCCCACGTCCATACACCCGAGCAGGTAGCGGAAAGCGCCCCCACCTGCGAGAAGAGCGGAAATCGTGAGCATTGGAGCTGTACCGGTTGTAGTCTGCTCTTTATCAATGAAGCCTGTACGACCGTTACTACGTTCGATGAGCAGACGTTGGCCGCGCTCGGTCACGATTATAACGACGCCACTTGCTCCACCGCAAAAACCTGTCAGCGTGACGGCTGTAACAAGGCCCTCGGCAAGCCTAAGGATCACAGCTGGCTCGAGCCCACCTGCACCGCTCCCTACACCTGCGAGAATTGCGGTGCAACCGACGGCGATCCACTTGGCCACAAATATGCCGGTGACTGTGACGCCGTCTGCGACAGATGCAGGGAAAGGCGCGAGGCTGGTGATCACACGGACGCGGACGGTGATGAAGCCTGCGACGTCTGCCGCGCTGAGGTCGATAACATCGTCGACACCGTCATTATCATAATCGTAGTGTCAGCGTTGACTCTGGCACTCGTGGCGGTTTTGTTGACGTTGTTTATCCGCAAGAAAAACCGCAAAACCCGCCGCAGAAGACGTCGCAGACGACACCATAGACGGCACCACAGCAGCCATCACGGCAGCCATCGCGACAGTCATCACGGCCACCACCATAGCAGTCACCACGATACGCTTGTCGATCATTCCGGCGATCGAGAGGGATCTTGAACCTCTCGCACCAAATGGAGTGCTGGTCGTTGATATGCATTAAGCGCCCACCCGTGTCAAATTAAATTAGGGGAATACATATGAAAAAATATAATAAGATATCTATCTTGATTCTTGCCTTTATACTTGTTGCCTCTCTTTTCACCTTTACTGCAAGTGCCGAGGAGGCTGAAATTCTCTTGGATCTCTCAACAGAGTGGCGCTATCTCGATAACGGCACCGATCCGGCCGCGAGTCTTTCCTCGGTAACCGCGTGGACAGCGTCCGGCTTCGATGACAGCTCGTGGAAAAGTGCCTCGGGCAAATTCGGCTCAAAGAGCGGCTCGCTCGCTGCTGTTTCCGGATGTGACACACCTACTGTCCTTATTGATCTTTACGGAAGCGATGGTACAACCGTCATTCCCACCTATTTCTTCCGCACCACCTTCACGGTTGACGACGTTTCCGCTATCGGTGCTCTCTCGTTTGATATGCTTGCTGATGACGCCACGGTTGTCTACATAAACGGCAAGCTTGTCTCCGATTCCCGCAAATCCGTTCCGTCGGATGCCTCGACCACAAATCTTTATTACGCCGAGCAAACGCAGGCTGATAAATCCTTCTGGATGGATTCCGCGCAGGTCGCAAACACTCTGGTCAACGGCACGAACACCATAGCGGTCGAACTGCACAATAACCAAAAGTCAAGCTCGGATATTTATTTTGCCCTCAACAGCCTGACCATTGAGCCGGCAGCGTCCGCCTTCACGTTTACCAACGTCGTTCTTACCGTTGGTGCTGACGAGGGGCAAAGGCGCATCACCTGGTACTCTCCATCATCAATTTCAGGTCAGGTCTATTATGCTCCCGTATCCGAAATGCAGGGCGATACATTTCCAAGCACCGCAAGCTTCTTTGTTTCGACGGCAACGGTTGCGACCAACAAGCCGGGTTACTATTCTCACAAAGCAACGCTTACTGATCTCGAGCCGGATACCGATTACGTTTACCGCCTCTCGAACGAGGGCGTGTATTCCGACCTGTATTATTTTTCCACCGACCCTACCGGCAACGTGGAATTTGTCTTCGTCGGCGACCCTCAGATCAGCACCGCAAAGCATAGCACCGCGTGGGCTGACACCCTCACCAAAATAAAGGAAAAGTTCGGCACCGCGCTACTTGTCAGCGCAGGCGACCAGATAACCACCCCCACCTCTGAGGAGCAGTACGGCTACCTCCTTGTCGATGAGCTCACTGGTTTTGCCTTCGCACCCACCATCGGACCTGCGCATGATAGCCAATCCGTAGCCTTTACCGAGCACTACAATCTTCCGAACGTCAGCACCAAATACGGTGTTACCGAAACCGGTGCAAACTATTGGTATACCTATAACGGTATCCTCTTTATGCACCTTAATATGTCGGATACGTCTGCTGCCACAAACGGTGAACACAAGTCGTTTATGCAGGAAACCATTGCCGCAAACCCCAACGCCAAGTGGAAAATTGTAATCCTGCATAACGCCCTCTTTTCCTCCGGCTCGCATTCCGACCCTAATTACAATTACTTTGAATCCGAAATCGGCAAGTACCGCGCTGCTTTAGCGCCCATTTTGACCGAGCAGGATATCGACGTGGTCCTTAGCGGTCACGATCATATTTACGTCAGAAGTAAGATAATGAACGGCGCGACTCCTACCGATCAAGAGTCTGTGAACGGTTATATCGACGAGCCTGTGGGCACGCTTCATATTGCGGCAAGCTCCTCAACCGGCTCTAAATTTTACGAGAGCACCGTTCCCGACGCTGAATACATAGCCGTCGAAAATGCCGAAAAGCGCAAGAGCGCAATCCATTTCTCTGTAACCGATAACTCGCTCACCTTCAAGTCGTATTTCCTCGACGATATGAGCGTGTTTGATTCGCTCACTCTCTATAAAGAGCCTCACGTTCATACCCCCGAGTCTATAGACTACAAAGCACCTAAGTGCGACACTAAGGGTAACGAGCAGTATTGGCAGTGCACCGCCTGCGACGCATACTTCGCGGACGAGGAGTGCACCACTGTTACCACTCCCGAAGAGCAGGTAATCAAGGCGCTCGGTCACGATTATAACGACGCCACTTGCTCCACCGCAAAAACCTGTCAGCGTGACGGCTGTAACAAGGCCCTCGGCAAGCCTAAGGATCACAGCTGGCTCGAGCCCACCTGCACCGCTCCCTACACCTGCGAGAATTGCGGTGCAACTGACGGCGAGCCTCTTGGTCATAAATATGCCAATGCTTGCGCTACCGTATGTGAGCGCTGTAAGGATACTCGCGCCCCCGGCGATCACGTGGACGAAAACAAGGATTACCTTTGCGACGCGTGCTCTGCCGAGCTTGAAAAGGATAGCGCACCCATCGGACTTATCATTGGCATATCCGCCGCCGCACTCGTTGCCATAGCTGCGGTAGCAGTCGTGTTGAACATCAAAAAGAGAAAAGCATAAAATATTTTTTACAAACCCCTTTACTTTTTATAAAAAATATGTTATAATAACCCTCGGCCTATATCTTGGTACGGCGTATGACCTTGCTCCGTTTGGGCATAAGACCCTT
>CAZQTN010000068.1:0-9534 GCA_964596195.1 uncultured Ruminococcus sp. | reverse complement strand
GCCCTCGGTCATCTCGAGGTAACGAACGCCCTTCTCCTTAGTACCGTACATAGTACCAACCATGGAACGCTCACCCTTACCGAGATCCTCCATACCTGCGCCGATTACGAGACCGCCCTCGGAGAAGGCAGACTGGCTACGGCCGTATACGATCTGAAGGAAGAGCTCACGCATAGCGGTGTTGATAGCATCACAAACAAGGTCGGTGTTAAGAGCCTCAAGCAGGGTCTTGCCGGGGAGGATCTCTGCCGCCATAGCTGCGGAGTGGGTCATACCCGAGCAACCGATGGTCTCAACGAGTGCTTCCTCGATGATACCGTTCTTTACGTTGAGGGAGAGCTTACATGCGCCCTGCTGGGGTGCACACCAGCCCACACCGTGGGTGTATGCGGAAATATCGGTGATCTGCTTTGCCTGAATCCACTTGCCCTCTTCGGGAATGGGGGCGGGTCCGTGATCGCAACCCTTGGTTACCTTACACATATGCTGAACCTCAAGGCTCTGAGCGTAAGGCATTTCACTTACATTGCTCATTCTTTTTATCTCCTTTTTTAAATTAACTGATCAGATGAGGCAGTCTACTGCCTTGGCGTATGCCGCGCCGATGAACTTACGACCGTTCTCATTGGGGTGAACTCCGTCAGCGGAATAGTACATAGGCTCGGGCTGAGTCTTAATTGCCTCGGCGAAGAGCTCGTCAAGAGGAATATATACGTCTGCAAACTCCTTTGCAAGAGAACGTACTATGGGAAGCAGGGTCTTAAGATCCTCATTAAGATACGCATTCTCGTCCGCATCGAGGTAATATGGTGCGAGAATTACTATCTTTGCGTTCGTTTCCCTCTTTATTCTCTCAAGGATGGAGCGGTAATTTAACTCAATCTGTGCATCTGTGGTAGCGATCCTTTCGGGGCCGTTGCGATGCCAGACGTCGTTTATACCGATGAGGATCGATATAACATCCGGCTGGAACGCGATACCGTCCTGATAGAGTCTATCAAAAAGCTGACTCGTTCTGTTACCGCTGATTCCAAGGTTTATAAATTCAAAATCCTTATCGGGATTTGCCGCGAGGATACCCTCTGCCGCGTACTTGGGATAACCGGGGCCGAGGTCGTGATAATTTCTTTTATCTCTGCCTGCGTCGGTTATGCTGTCGCCCTGAAACAAGATTTTCATATCTTTATCCTTACTTTACTATCTCGCCGTAAACGGTGCCGAAAGCGCAGGATGCGTTAGCCTCGTCGGTGTCGATGTGCATAGCGGGAGCGAACTTCTCGCTTACTCTTACTACTACGTCGCCGAACACGGTGGTACGCTCGGAGTTGATCTTTACGGAAACGATCTCCTTATCTGCAACGCCCATTTCAGCGGCAGCCTCGGGAGTGAGGTGGATGTGGCGCTTTGCAGCGATAACGCCCTCGGTGAGCTCAAGCTCAGCACCGGTATCGGGGTTAACTAGCTTACAGCCTGCGGAGCCCTTGATATCACCGCTCTCACGGATGGGAGCAGATACGCCGATGGAGCGCGCGTCGGTGAGCGAAAGCTCAACCTGCGATGCAGGACGGGTGGGGCCGAGGATGGACGCCTTTACAGAGCCCTTAGGGCCTACTACTACGAGCTTCTCTGCGCAGGCAAACTGACCGGGCTGGGAAAGCTCCTTCTTATTGGTAAGCTGATAGCCCTTACCGAAAAGGATCTCAACAGCCTCCGCGGAGAGGTGGATGTGTCTTGCGGATGTTTCAACCAAAACTTCTTTCATTTTTGAAAGCTCCTTACGTATATGTTTTTTATTTTTGTGCGAATATCAATACTAAACTATATTCTAGCATAAAGTAAGAAAAAAATCAATGTATAATTCAAAATATTTGTTAACAAAATAACAAAAAATATAACGGACGGAGTTTTAATGGATAACAAGGATGAGAAAAAAGAAGGCACGGGGAGCATTACCGAGCTCGGCAGCACCGAAATCAAGAGCGACGGCGGCACTTTCTATTGCCTTACGATAATCGGGCAGATCGAGGGACACTACGTGCTCGATCAAAACCAGAAGGCGACGAAATACGACCACATCCTTCCCCTGCTCGTGGCGCTTGAGGAGGACGAGAGGATCGACGGGATAATCATACTTTTAAACACTCTTGGCGGCGACGTGGAGGCAGGGCTTGCAATAGCGGAGCTGATCGCAAGCCTGACTAAGCCTACGGCGTCCATCGTGCTCGGCGGCGGCCACTCGATCGGAGTGCCGCTGGCTGTGAGCGCGCGCCGCTCGTTCATAGTGCCGAGCGCGACTATGACGATACACCCAGTACGGACGAGCGGACTTGTGCTGGGAGTTCCGCAGGCGTTTGACTACCTTGAGAAGATGCAGGACAGGATAATAAAATTCGTCGTCGGGCACTCCTCTATTAAGGAGGAATATATGCGCCGCATAATCTCGCGCACCGACGTGCTCGTCAACGACATAGGCTCGATACTCGACGGGTACGAGGCGGTGGAGTGCGGACTTATCGACGAGGTGGGCGGCATAAAAGAAGCGATCGCATATTTGAAGGGGTGCGTAGAGAAAAAGTTTTCTGAAAATTAGCATTTTTAATATTTACAAAATTCGCGGAATATAGTATAATAAAGATGCAAGAATTTTTACAGCATCGAGGTATACTATGGGACTGTTTTCGTGGATGTTCAAAAAGAAAAAGGAAGAGCCTAAGACGGAAGAGCGTCATTTTATTGACGACGTGTCAAGCGACAAGAAAAACAGAAAATCAGCAAATAAAAGCGAGGCAGAAAATACAGCTTCGCCATCTGTCGAGCCCGTTTCGGCGCCCGCGATTGCAAAGAATGACGAGCCCGCACAGAAGTGCGCGCCGGAGAAAAAGCAGGAAGCGAAGCCTGCCGCAAAGGCGAAATCCCCTGCTCCGAAGCAGGCCCCCAAGGCAGAGCCGAAAGCCGCACCGAAGCCTGTACCGAAGGCCGAGCCGGCAAAGGAAGAGGCTGAGGCGGAGAAGATCGCCGAGGACAAGAGCACCGAGACCGTAAAGGTCAAGGGCTTCGGCGGTGCGTTCGACATTAAGAAATCGCGCGACGGCAGATACGTTTTCAACCTTTATGCGGCCAACAGAGTTATCGTTGCGACCTCGCAGATCTACTCATCGTCACAGAGCGCGATAACCGGCATCAAGAGCGTTATCGCCAACGCGGAGCGCGCAAACGTTGAGGATCAGACCCTGAAGCAGTATCAGCCGCAGCCCTACCCCAAGTGGGAGATCTACGTTGACAAGGGCGGTCAGTTCAGGTGGCGCTTGCTTGCAACGAACGGCAGCTGCATTCTTCACTCGCAGGGATATACGCAAAAATCGACCTGTAAGAAAGGCATTGAAAGCGTTATCCGCACCGCAAAAAGCGCACAGATAGATAAGTCGTATCTAGAAAAAGGATGATTTCCGAAAACGGAAATCATCCTTTTAATTATCTCTTCATAATTTCTGGAAAATCTATAAGCACCTGCGAATAGAGAGCGGCGGCGCCCTTGGCGGCGGGATGAACTCTATCCGGGCACAGCATTTCGGGATACCATTCCTTAGTCTTATGCGCGCCAACGGCACGGTTGAAGTCTATGTAGCGATAGCCTGAGGCTCTTACCCAGGCGTTCTTCGCTTCGTTCATTACGGTCGGAACGCAGGGAATGGTCGCGAGGATGGGGGTTATTCCCTTCTCCTTGCATATTGCGAGAAATTCCTCGGTTGCGGCAAGCCATTTGGGCTCGGGCTCGTCAACGCTCGGGTCGTTGTTATTCATTCCAAGGCACCATACGGCATAGACGGGAGTTCCGCGTTCGAGCGAAAGCTTGAAATCCTCGAGGCCGCGCTGGGTGTTCATTCCGGGATAGCCGGAGAGAAGAACTCCTTCGTAGCCGTCGCGGTAGAGGTAATACGGCCAACGGGCATCGTGTCCGTAGCCGAGGTAGGAGTCACCGTATACCCAGATGGGAAACGCGTAGCCATCATAGAGCCAATTAAGCTTGCAGTTTTCGAGCTCGCAGTTCTGCGCTTTAGCGAATATCTTGCCAAAGCAAGCGGAAAATCCGGGTGATGCGAGTTTGATAGATCCACTCGCAGTCGTCAGAGTGATAAAGCTGCCGTGTTTTCTATTCTCGTCGATAGTAACGGTAAGAAAATCGGTGATCTTAAGTCCGTGCTCTGCCTGAGGCTCGAGAACACGTATCTGAGGATCCGTATACGAAAAGTAAGTAAAGGCGCGGACGGTATCCTTGGTAATTTCTATCCACGCGCTGCTACTGAGCATATAACCGCGTCCGAGCAATATAACTGCATCGTCCGCAAGCTCGGTGAGGTCACAGGTAAAGGAAATGTGAAATCTGTCCTTTACGGTGGGATCGTGCATTTCGAGGCTCTCGCCCGAGGAAAGCTTTGCTATCTCTGCGGTGTACGGTGCGACCGTTCCCTTTATACAATCGTTGAACTGCATTTTTGATAATCCTTTCGGCTTTTTGATGATTTCATTTTAGCACAGGAGGGAGTTAAAGTCAATACGGTTGCTTTTTTAATTTATCAGCATCTGCTTGGCCACCTCGATAAATTCCTTCATTGCGGTCGTGCAATATCTGTTCTTCTTATGGGCAACGTAAAGCGTTCTACGCTCGTTGCCGAGATTATATAGCACCACGTTTTTACGGTAGTTACCGTATTTGAAAATGGTGTCGGTGATGAAGCACACACCCATTCCCGAGTCGGCCAAAGCAAAGGATATATTAAGTTGATCGACGTAAAAGGAGACTCGCGGCTCTATGCCTGCCTTATCTAATATTTTCATTGCGCGATCGTTCATATCGTTGCCGCTCTTTAACAAAACGAAGCTCTCGTTCTTAAATTTCTCAATAGGAACGATCGGCGTGGTTATATTCTCTTGCTTATATATAGCTTCGGGCGAAACAGCATATTCCTCCAGCTCGCGGTTTACGTTCATCGATGCCGGAACGCACAACAAAATTCGCTCACTCGAAAGCGGATAGCGCTGATATAAATCGTCATCTCCATCAAAGCTGTCGATTATTATATCAAGCTCCTCATTATGTATCATACGCCCGAGATTAGAGGAATTAGCTTCAACCAGTGTTACGTCTATTTTAGGGTGTTTTAAAACAAAGCGATTGATAATTCCGGGCAGAATGTACGAAGCGAGATAATTAGTTCCGCCTACGCTCAGCGAGCCTACCTCAAGATTATATATATCGTTTACACGGTTTGTGAACTCATCCTTTATCCGCATCATCTTTTCGGCGGCAATAACGTATTCCCTACCTATCTCGGTTAGGGTTATTTTATTTCCCGTGCGATCAAACAGCGGCGCCCCCACCTCTGCTTCTATGTTTTTAATCGCCGCACTCAGCGATGGCTGAGATATAAACAAGCGCTCTGCAGCCCTTGTGAAGCTTTGCTCTTTATAAAGCATATATACGTATTCAAGCTTTTTAAACATACCCCTCCTTATAGTTTTAAACTATTAAAACCATTTTATATTAGTATTTGACTATATTATAACACGGTAATATAATATAGTCAACACTTATGAAAAGAAACGGTTGAAATGAAAAAACAGCTTTCCTACATCATACTGCCGATACTGGCCGCTTGTTCTGCTCTGAATTACAGCGTTTTCGTTTATCCAAACAGCTTTGCTCCATCCGGAATAGACGGAATTTGCACGATGATACAATACCTCACCGATATCAATATCGGATATCTTTCTTTGATCATAAACGTGCCTCTGCTTATTGCCGCTTACTTTCTGATAGACAGGCAGTTCGTTATAAAAACAGCGATATACATACTGGCATTTTCTGCCGCTTCCCTGATTTTCAAGCACATAGATCTATCCTTGATCGTATATCACACGGAAAGCGGCACAAGTATAGTGCTCGCGCCCTTGACTGCCGGCGTTATACGCGGCTTGCTTTACGCCGCTACGCTCAAATTACACGGCTCGAGCGGCGGAGTGGACATAATTGCGGCCATAGTCAAGCGGGGCAAGCCTCACCTTGAGCTTATGAATGTAATTTTTATATTCAACATATGCGTTGCCTTAAGCTCGTATTTTGTATATGGACTTAATCCCGAGCCTGTCATATGCGGAATAATATACTCCTTTGTTACAACGACGGTCACAAAATCCCTGCAAGCCAAGCAAAACGAGACTGTTAAAATAGAGATAATAACCTCTCAGGCAACCGAGCTCTGCAAAAGCATAACCGGTGAACTGCATCAAAGCGCTACCATAGTTGATGCACACGGTGCTTATTCGGCAATGAATAAAAAAATGGTTATTTGCGTTACAAAAAAAGAGAGCGTGCCAAAGATCGAAAATCTCGTGTCAAAAATTCCGGACGCTGTGATATTTGAAAGCGTAGTACGCAATTCAATAAAAAACAGCTGAAGGATTTTGCAAATACATACAAATAAAAAACGAGCTTCAGCTTAAGGCTCGGTTTTTAATTCTTGACAAAAAAGCGTCTATATGTTATCATAAAAACAGAAGGCATATTATCAAGATAAGGAGGACTCATAATGAAAAAACTATTTTGTGCTGTCGCGCTTGTTTTATTGCTTGCATTTTCATTGATCGCTTGCGGCAACGAAAAATGCACCTCGCACGTTGACGAAAATCACGACGATGTTTGCGATACCTGCGCAGAAACCATTACGGAATATACTCCGCAGGTGGACTACAGTGAAAACGGCCTTGAATTGACGCTAAGCCGAGACGGTACCTCCTATGAGATTACCGGCATGGGCACATGCAAGGATGCTGATTTGATTATTCCTGACTCGTTTAACGGAATTCCCATTACCTCTATCGGTGTATCTGCTTTTTATCATTGCATGGATATTACTAACCTGACGATCGGGGCCAACGTTACGAATATCTCGGAGTCTGCGTTCTGGTTCTGCGCAAACATTCAGAGCATTCAGTTTGGCGATAGCGTTAAGAATATTGGCGATAGCGCATTTTACAAGTGCATTGCCCTTAAGGAGATAACTATACCTGAAGGTGTTGTTAGCCTCGGAAGCTCCGTATTTGAGGAATGCTTAACTCTAAAAACCATAAATCTGCCGAACAGTATTACAAAAATTCCAGACTCGATGCTTAGTGGTTGTATCAAACTTTCAAGCATAACAATTCCGCCAACAGTGACGAAGATAGGTGAAAATGCATTTAAGGGATGCTCATCTATCACAAGTATAACCATTCCCGAATCGGTTACCGCTATCGGCGATGGTGCATTTTACGGTTGCAATGGCATCGACTCATTACATATATCCGATCTCACAAAGTGGTGCAGCATATCATTTGGCGGTCAGTTTGGAAACCCCCTATACTACGCGGGAGAAATTTATCTAAATGAAGCTCTCATAACCGAGCTCGTGATACCCGATGCGATCACGGAGGTGTCAAGCTTCAGCTTCCATGGAGGTACATGCCTTCAAACGATAACGCTACACAATAACATCACCGCAATTCATTCCTCGGCATTTCGCAACTGTAGCAACATAAAGAACGTTAAGATTCCGGACGGCGTTACAAGTATAGGCGACATGGCTTTTTCGGGGTGCACGCATCTTAAAACCATAGAAATTCCCGACAGTGTTACGACAATGGGAGTGGGAGTATTTGAATATTGTCGAGGTATAGTCAGGATTGCACTGCCAAAGAGCCTTAAAACCCTAGAGACACTAATGTTTTACGAATGCACCACTCTCAAAACAGTGACCTTGCCGGAAGACTTGGAGAGCATTGGTTCGAGTGCATTCCGCGGTTGTGTCGATCTTGAAGAAATAGTTATTCCCGACGGTGTTACGGTTATCGAAGCCAATGCATTTTATGGATGCGAGGAGCTGTCGAGCGTAACTATCCCTACAAGTGTGACAAGCATCGGTGAGGATGTCTTTGCGGAATGTAATAGCATCGACAACGTGTATATATTTGATATAGGCAGTTGGTGTAATATAGATTTTTACAATGGATACTCTAATCCGTTGCACCGGTATACAGCATCGATCCTCTATATCAACAACGCAGAAGCTACGAGGATCGTCATTCCCGAAGGAGTAACAGAAATAAAGAAATATGCATTTTTTGGCTATTCAGACCTTTATAGCATAACGATACCGAGTAGCGTCACGCGTATCGGAGATTATGCATTTTATGAATGCCGTATTTCCGAGATCAATGTTTTAAATGCCAAAACAGAGCTTTGTTATGGTGCATTTGGCAATTCGCATCTGAAAAGTATTGTTTTGCCGGATGTGATGAGCGAAATAGCTCCCTGGATTTTTAGCAGCACTCCGCTTGAGAGCATAGTTATTCCCGATGGCGTTACTAAAATCGGCGAAGGAGCATTTAACAGATCAAAAATAAAGTACATTGTAATTCCAAAGAGCTTGACTTATGTAGATAAACAGGTATTTTATTGCGAGTGGCTTGGGGCGGTATACTATTTCGGAACCCCAGAAGAATGGGAGCAGATCTATATCGACTCATATTTCAACTTTAACATTACAAATGCAACGCGGTATTACTATTCCGAATCCGAGCCAACCGAGGACGGCAATTGGTGGCACTACGTTGACGGAGTTCCTACGCCTTGGTAATCAACAACGCTTATAAAAAACTAACGAGCCTCTTATAGAGGCTCGTTTTTTATTATTCTTGGGAAGTGCCCTTCTTTTCTCTGAAGCGGAGGATTCCGACGGTGAGAGAAAACAACGTGAATATCTCACAGAGAATGCCGCCGATTGCGCCAAGTCCAATGTGGATGTTGAACGTCAACCAGCAAATCGAGTCGCCGTACTTCCACGCGCGGTAGAGGTTAACGCTTTTGGAGGCAAGGAGTGTGCCGATCGTGCCGAACAATGCACCGATCACAGGCAGCGCGTTCCAGAGGTTGTCAGCGAGCGACAAGCTACAGGCGGCGGTATATATGGCATAGGATGAAACGTAAGCGACCATAAGGCAGATGCACGTTACTCTTTCGAGCTTGCGGTTGCTCTCTTTTATAAATATATACACGACGTTGCGTATAAGATTTATCAGGTTTATGATCACTCCGATGCCGCTGGCGTTGAAGAAATACGACACCATAAACAGCAGCATTCCGATGATCTGCACCACGAAAAGAGGGATCTTATTTTTAATTTGGAATGATACTACGATAAAGACCATCGCTATTATGCTGATGATCATTGCTATTGTTTCGTTTGTAATGTTTGGCATAGTTACCTCGCATTTTTAGAATTATCAGCAGTTTTTTTGCAAAGAGAAATTTCGCAAGACAAGGCAAAGCGAGCGCGAAGCCCGACGGCATAGTTGCCTATGTCGAGGGCGACAAGTCGATGCTTTAACGTAGTATTGTGGAATTTATCGAAGCAAAACAAAAAGGCTCGCATTTCGCGAGACCTGCATATATAAAGGGTAATTTAAATACCCACTGAAAACCGAATTAGCAATATGAAA
>CAZQTN010000067.1:0-9689 GCA_964596195.1 uncultured Ruminococcus sp. | reverse complement strand
GATTTAACTTAATATCCTTATGAGAACCTGCCTTTTCAAGCGTCTTTTTTACCTAGTAAGAGCTTTTAGCAGCTTGCGGCGAGCTTTATAGTCCGGAAGATATTTTTCAACTATGGCGTAAAATCTTGGTGAATGATTCATTTCAACGAGATGGGCGAGCTCGTGCACGACGACATACTCGCGCGCGGCCTCCGGGTAAAGCATAAGGCGATACGAATAGGAAATATTGCCTTTTTGAGAGCAGGATCCAAATCTGGTTTTAGCACTCGTAATCGTAATTCTGCCGTATTTTAAACCCATTATTTCGGAATAATATTTTGTTTTTTCGGAGAGATATGTACGTGCCGCGCGCTTTAGCGCGGCAATCTCCCCCTCGGTGAGGGCGGCATCGATCTTGGCTCGTTCCTTCTCGATAGATATATGCTTTTCTATCCATTTTTTATGCTTCAACACGACGGCTTCAATACGTTCGACAGATGTTCCCGTCGGGGCCTTTACGAGTAGTTCTCCGCCCTTTACCGAAATCGAGATCGTCCTTCTTTTTGAGAGCTCAAGTGTATATTTCAATTCTTACCCCTCCCTCCGCCTTCTTATTTTACCATAGCCAAATGAAAATGTAAAGTCATTATTTATAAAACAGGAGCTTTGTACTACGGGCTCGTACTCGTTATGCTTGCATATAGCACGCGGTTCGGTCCCCCTGATGAAAAAGCCGTATTCAAGCGAGTCCTCCGCCAAGCAGTGGGGAGAAAATCGCAGACCGCTGTTCTTACAATATGCAACCCGCGCCACACGACTTGTGTCAAATGTGTCGGGATGCTCGATATTGCGAAGCTTTACCTCGTGTATCTCCTTCATAACGGCATCCCAAAGATCAAGATGCGCACTTGAATAGAACGAATGATTACCGTCTGTATATCCGCACCATATACCTGCCGTGTAATACGGTGTATATCCTACGAATAGCTTGTCACGGCTCGATGATGAGGTTCCGGTCTTTCCTGCCGTATCGACTATTGTATCGAGCGTTATTCTTGAGGCTGTCCCCTGCTTGACAACTCTCATAAGCATTTGATTCATCACCTGAGCGCACTCTCTCGAAAAAACGCGCTTAAAATCTGACTCCTTTTTAAAAAGCCTGTTCCCCTGCGAATCAAGGCACAAAACGTAGCTACGCGACTCATATAACCGTCCCTGTGCGGGAAAGGCGGTGTACGCTCCCGTAAGCTTTCGCAGCGATATACCGTAAGAAAGCTGCCCAAGAGCAAGCGGTGATACAGCAAGATCCGTAACGGTGCCCCTGCCCGATGCTTTTGCACTCCTAACAATAGTATCAAATCCGTATTTTTCGGTGAGATTTTTATATATTTTTTCGGCGCCGAGCATCTTATACAATCGCACTACCACAGTATTCTTGGAGTTGGTAAGCGCATCTGCTACCGTAATTTCACCCGAATATACGTCGGGAGAATTGTGTGGATACTCCGTGATGCTCCCGTCACCGTTCTCATATATTTCGACGGGTGAATCATCAACGATGCTCGACCAGGTGATTTCTCCTGAATCTATAAGGGGCGCGTACAGTGCCAAAGGCTTTAATGCAGATGCGGGCGGATGCGGCACCGTGGCGTTATTAAGGAGTCTGTTGCCGCTCTTTACACCTTGTGCTCCTATAATTCCGCAAAGCTCTGCACGGCTATTGTATACCACCATAGCCATCTCCAGGCCATCGCTGACCTCACTTGGCAGTATGTTTGTGTCCTCGAAGTATTCTTCGAGCGTGCTTTGCACCTTTGGATCTATCGTTGTGTAAACGGACAAACCGCCGTTAAATACCAGAATACGTGCGGCATCATAGGAATATGAATGCTCACGCATCAGATCGTCTATCAGCTCGTCGCACACGCTCTCTACAAACCACGAATAGATGCGAGCTGAATTTTTTACACGCTCGGTAAGTCTTATCGGCTCACTTGTTGCTGAGGAATACTCGCTTTCGCCTATAAAGCCGCACTCAAGCATTGAGTGCAGGATCACGTTGCGCTTTTTCAGGCATGCATCGTAATTGAGGTACGGATTGTATCTTGTCGGAGCGTTTGTAATACCGACGAGCGTGGCGCACTCGGCAAGGGTAAGCTCACACGGCTCCTTTCCAAAATATCTCTCAGCGGCAAGTCCTACGCCTGCGACCCCCTCGCCCATCGGAACGACATTCAGATAAACCTCAAATATCTCCTCCTTGGAGTGTGTATATTCGAGATGAAATGCGCGGACTATCTCGTTGAGCTTTCGGCGCGCTGTGCGCTCGTTATCGCCCGATATATTCTTGATCACCTGCTGGGTTATCGTCGAGGCGCCAAAGCCGTCGCCGATCCCTGTGATATAGCCTAGCATCGCTGCGGCTGTGCGCTTGACGTTTACTCCGTGATGGTCATAAAACGCCCTGTCCTCAGTTGCGATAAATGCATTCTTCAGATCTTCGGATATCTCGGAATACGAGTACCATTCACGATGCTCCGCCGCACCGCTGACGTAATCAAGCTCGACAGGCTTGTATTTAGTAAAATCGTCATATCCCTCGCCGCTCTCGTCGTAGTAAAAGCGTGTCACGTTCCCCGAACGGGCGGCGGCAAAAAGTGCTTCATCAGCATCAAGATCCACGTTATGATATGCGTAGGTGACGACACCGCCAATTGCACCGAGTATGCTCGCCGCGAGTACGGTTATCAGTATAATGATTATTTTTGCCGCGTTTTTCGTTTTTTTAGCCATAAATAACCCCCGACAGGCATTTTTTAAAATTTTGCCTCTCGGGGGACTTTTTAAATCATACATTTAATAACATTATGGGGAATTTCAGTAAACGACGCGGTTGAGATAAAGCCCCTCCGGTGGCGCGGTTATACCGGCGCGACCTCTGTCACAGGATGCAATAATTTTGGGGATATCATTGGGCAGAATCCTACCTGCGGCAACATCACAAAGCGTACCGACGATTATGCGAACCATATTGTAAAGGAAACCGTCGGCAGCTATACGCACGTTTATAAGGTCGCCGTCACGCTCGAGATCAAGGTATTTTACCGTGCGGTGAGTGTCCTTTACGTCAGAGCCCTCCGTCATAAAGGCCGAAAAATCGTGATATCCGACAAGGTATGCCGCCGCCTCTTTCATAAGACCTAGGGCGCAGTCGTCAATTTCAACGGGATAATGCCACGCCCTATTTAACTCAAAAGGATCGCAGATTCGTGCGTTTTTGATGCGATAAAGATATTCTTTGTATTTAACGCTATATCGAGGGTGAAAATCATCGGAGCACTCCTCTGCATAATAAAGCGAGAGATCCGCAGGCAAAAAGCGCGCTATCGCAAGCGGCAGCCTGTTTGGCGGAACGGTTGCGCCCTCGCACTCAATGGTGAGGCAGAACTCGTTTGCGTGAACGCCGGAGTCTGTACGACTGCATCCCGTCACCTTTGTCGGCTTGCCGAATAACAGCTGACACGCCGCGCAAAGCTCCCCTTGCACGGTGCGACCGTTATTTTGTACCTGAAAACCGCAAAAATCCGTGCCAAGATATTTTATTTTTGCAAAATATTTCATACCTACCTCATATACCATACCACAGGTAATCGAGCATTTTCGATTCCACGACGGTACTTGGGTCAACGACTCTCGACGTTATTATGGCACCTAGAAATACGGCACCTATGATAAACCACGCGAGATCTATCCACTTATACTCAAGCTTTACGAGCTTAGTGCGGTTATCATCTCCACGGTAGCAACGGCATTCCATTGCGGTCGCAAGCTCCTCTGCACGCTTGAAGGCAGATACGAACAGCGGTATAAGAATCGGTATAAGCGCCTTTGCGCGCTTGATCGGTCCGCCGCTCGAAAAATCTGCACCGCGCGATTTTTGGGCATTCATTATCTTTTCCGTTTCCTCAACAAGGGTCGGTATAAAGCGAAGCGCGATCGTCATCATCATAGCAAACAGATGGACGGGCACGTGTATAAGCTTTAAGGGATGTAAAAGGCTTTCTATACCGTCGGTCAAGGATATGGGAGATGTGGTATAGGTGAGAAGCGTGCTCGTTCCTATTATAAGCAGAATAACGCGGAAGGCCATAAAAAAGGCGCGTATAAGTCCCTCTGTATATATATTGATCACCCAGAATGAAAGGAGCGGCTCTCCGTCTCCGTCCGTCAAGAAGATATTAATGATGGCGGTAAAGATCAGTATATATATTATCGGCTTAATACCCTTAAGTATTACCTTAAATGAAATTTTACTTGCTATAACGAGAAGCACTGTGGCAAGCGTGAGAAATGCGAACGCGACGACCGTATCCGCAAGAAAAACACCAACGATAAATACGATCGAGAGTATTATTTTCGTTCTCGGGTCGAGGCGATGGATCGCAGATGAGCCCGGAAAAAACTGACCGAGAGTTATATCAGATATCATCCTTTATTCCTCCCGATATATTCAATTATAGCATCACGCACGCCGTCAACCGTATACAACTTGCCGGAAAGATCAACGCCCTCTTTTCTCATCGCCGATGCGATCTTGGCAACTGCCGGCACGTCGAGTCCGATATTCTCAAGCGCATCTGCATCGGAGAATATCTCGTCCACCGTACCGCATCTGTACACCTCAGCGTGATTCATAACTACCACGTTGTCGCAATACACGGCCATATCCTCCATGGAGTGGCTGACGAGAATTACGGTGGCGTCGTTGCGTTTAACATATTCAGTAAGTCCGCCGAGTATTTCGCGCCTGCCACGCGGATCAAGACCTGCCGCAGGCTCGTCAAGAACGAGTACCTCAGGGCGCATCGCAATGATACCGGCAATCGCAACACGGCGCTTCTGACCGCCCGAAAGCTCAAAGGGCGATTTGTCAAGCATTTCATCATCTATACCGACAAAGGCCGCTGCCTCGCGCACTCGCTCCTCGACCTCATCGGCCGAAAGTCCTTGGTTTCTCGGTGCAAAGCCTATATCGGCGCGGACGGTATCGTCAAAGAGCTGATACTCAGGATACTGCATAACGAGGCCTACGCGATATCTTATCTTTGATATCTGCTTTGGATTTTCCCAAATATCGACACCGTCGAGCAAAACCCGCCCCGATGCGGGTCTGTATAAACCGTTGAGCAGGTTGACGAGCGTTGATTTACCCGATCCCGTATGACCAATCAACCCGGTTATTTTTCCTTTTTCAAATGAGACGTTTATCTTATCGAGCGCAACCATCTCAAACGGCGTGCCCTTGCTGTAAAGATAAGAAACGTCCTTAATTTCGATCTTATTCATTTATGCTTTTCCCGATTTCAAATATTGAAGAAGCTCAGAGATGCACTCCCTGTCTGAAAGCGCGTCGGAACAAATATCGAGTCCTGCTGCCTTAAGCGAATGGATAAGCTCGCGCCCCTGCGGGGCCTCAAGTCCCATTTCGTGCAGCTTATCGACCTCGCGGAATACCTCTTTTGCCGTTCCGTCCATTGCAACGTGTCCGTCATTGACTACTATTACTCTGTCGGCGCGCGCCGCCTCCTCCATATAATGAGTTATGTTGATGACGGTGATATTCTCTTCTCTGTTAAGCTTTTCCATTATCTCAACGACCTCCTGCCGTCCCCGCGGATCGAGCATTGCCGTCGATTCATCAAAAATTATAACACGCGGCTTCATAGCTATGATACCGGCTATCGCAACACGCTGCTTCTGACCGCCCGAGAGCTTGTGCGGTGCGTGACGAGCATACTCCGTCATACCGACAAGAGCAAGGGACTCGTCCACACGGCGGCGTATCTCTTCCCTTGGAAGTCCGAGATTTTCCGGGCCGAAGGCAACGTCCTCCTCAACCACGGTAGCAACGAGCTGATTGTCGGGGTTCTGAAACACCATACCGATCTTGCGGCGAACGTCGAAAACGTCGTCCTCGGTGAAGTCGGGAGAGGTGATATCAACACCGTCGATAAATATCTTGCCGACCGTAGGAGTGAGTATCATATTAAGAAGCTTTGCAAAGGTTGATTTGCCGGAGCCGTTATGACCGAGAACGGCAACGTATTCGCCCTCGTATATAGAAAGGCTAACTCTTTCGAGTGCGGGTATCTCCTGCTTTTCCGCAACGTACGTATCCTTCGACTGATCATCGTAATCGTCGTATGCAAAGCCGAGATCTTCTGTTCTTATGATTTCCTTTTTCATCTGTACCTCACCTAAAGGTCACCCTTACACTTGAGCCGCACGGCAACGCAAGACCCGTATTCTTCACGGGCAGACCAAGCTCGTCGGCTACGCTGTATCCGTCTCTCGTTGCCAAAAGGCGGGTATCGGTTATGTATTTCATTGTAGATGCCGAAAGTCCGGTCGTGTACGAATTTAAAAGGAAGAACAGGGGCTCGTCCGAGAGAACGTTTGCCGCAAGGGTAACGAAATCATCTATATTCTCCTCAATCTTCCATACCTCACCCGTAGGTCCCCTGCCGTACGAGGGGGGATCCATAATTATAGCATTGTACTTTCTGCCGCGTCTTATCTCGCGTTCTATGAACTTTTTGCAATCATCCACGATGTATCTGATCGGTGCATCCGCGAGGCCGGAAAGTGCGGCGTTCTCCTTTGCCGCGGCGACCATTCCCTTTGATGCATCTACATGACAAACCGATGCCCCCGCCTTTGCCGCCGCAACGGTCGCACCGCCCGTATAGGCAAAAAGATTGAGCACGCTGATAGGTCTCGTTGCTTTTGAGATCAGCTCGCTGAACCAATCCCAATTTGCCGCCTGCTCGGGAAAAAGGCCGGTATGCTTAAAGCCCATCGGCTTTATCTGAAAGGTGAGGTCACCGTATTTTATATTCCAGGTCTCGGGGAGCCTGTTGTCGCTCCACTGTCCGCCGCCGGAGCTTGAGCGGCGGTAGCTTGCGTCCGCTCTTTTCCATAGCGGATCCTTTTTCTCCGTCTTCCAGATTACCTGCGGGTCGGGACGAATAAGGGTGTACTTTCCCCATCTTTCAAGCTTTTCACCGCTTGAGGTGTCTATAATAGTGTAATCCTGCCACTTATCTGCAATCCACATATCGCACTTACTTTCTCTGATTATAGTATTTTCCGATAACTGAGCCCGCACAGTTTGCGTGGCATATTGCTATCGCAACTGCATCGGCGGTATCGTCCGGCTTTGGCGGCTTCGGTAGCTTGAGAAGCGAGGTTACCATTGCTATTACCTGCTTCTTCTCCGCTTTACCGTAACCGACCACAGCCTGCTTGACCTGAAGCGGAGTATATTCGCTGATCTTAACACCTAGCTTATGTGCCGTGCATAAAATAACTCCCCTGGCCTCTGCAACGGCTATACCCGTGGTTATATTCGTATTAAAGAAAAGCTCCTCTATTGCCATCTCGTCCGGCCTGTACTTGTTTATAAGCGCTTCCATATCGTTCTGAATCATCAGAAGGCGCGCCTCTATATCCGTGTGTGCGGGGGTGGTAATCGCACCGAATGCTATCGGGCGTATGCTTCCGCGCACGCTTTCGATCACCCCCCAGCCAACTGTCGCAAGGCCGGGATCTATGCCTAAAATTATCATAATCCTCTAAAAAATTTGTTTTTCTTTTTATTATACCACAAATTGGTGTGCGAGTCAATAAACACGCGAAAATATTTATAACCGGTGCAATAAATATTTTAAATATGCGGTGTGAAAATATTTGCGTATTTCCTTTACTTTTTACTTCCGGTGTGGTATAATAGAATGAAATGATATATGCGAGGTGCTTATGGCTATTATTCAGTTTTCGGTTGACGATACGCTTGTTATGAAGAAAAAGCACCCCTGCGGCACGGACACCTTCAAGGTCGCGCGATGCGGCAGCGATATACGGATCGTATGCACGGGGTGCGGCCGCGGCCTTATGCTAAGCCGAGAAAAGGTTGAAAAATCAATTAAAAGGGTCATACCGAACACGACCCACAAGGAGATCTGAATGTTTTACTATCTTTACGGAACGCTTGAAATAAACGATGCAGGCATCTGCGTTATAGATTGTGGCGGAGTTGGCTACAAGCTGACTACAAGCCTTATAACCTGCGAGCTTTTGCGCGAGAAGATCGGACAAAAGGTAAAGCTGTTTACCTACCTTGCCGTGCGAGAGGACGGAATTGAACTGTTCGGCTTTGAGAGCAATGAGGAGCGCGAGTGCTTCAACAAGCTTATCACGGTAAGCGGTGTCGGCCCCAAAGCGGCAATGAGCATACTCTCTATAATGACACCCGATAATTTTGCGCTCGCCGTATGCACCGAGGATACGAAGGCTATATCCAAGGCGTCGGGAATCGGCGGAAAGACGGCCGCAAGAATCATTCTCGAGCTCAAGGACAAGCTCTCTGTCGATGTGGGCGCAGTACCCGCAAAGGGGGCCGGACGTGCAGCGGTCGTTATGCCTATGAGCGGCAACCTCACCGAGGCTACCGAGGCGCTTATGGTGCTTGGATACGACAAGAACTCTGTTGCGGGTGCGCTTGCAGGGCTTGATCCGAAGGCAGACGTTGGCGAGCTTATACGCGCGGCACTCAAGAAGCTTTCAAGATAACGGAGGACTATACCGCCAATGATGGAAGAAGTAAACGAATTCGACTTTGAAAATCGAATCGTATCAAACGAATATGACTCGACACAGGATGCAGAGGTAGAAAATTCCCTGCGCCCGAAGACGCTTGACGAGTACGTCGGCCAGAAAAAGGCCAAGGAAAACCTTAAGGTCTACATAGAAAGTGCAAAGCTGCGCGGCGAATCGCTCGATCACGTCCTTCTGTACGGCCCTCCCGGCCTTGGTAAAACCACCCTGTCTACTATTATAGCAAACGAGATGGGGGTAAAGATTCGCACGACCTCAGGTCCTGCGATCGAAAAACAGGGCGATCTTGCGGCTATACTCACCAACCTTTCCGACGGCGACGTGCTGTTTATCGACGAGATACACCGCCTTTCTCGTGCAGTTGAGGAGATACTCTACCCCGCGATGGAGGATTATTCCTTAGATATCATTATCGGCAAGGGCCCCAGCGCTCGCTCGATAAGACTTGCCCTGCCCAAGTTCACTCTTATTGGTGCAACAACGCGTGCAGGACAGCTCACCACTCCCCTGCGCGACCGCTTCGGTGTGCTTTTAAAGCTTGAGCTTTACACCCCAGACGAGCTCGCGCTCATTGTTAAAAGATCTGCGGGAATACTTGATATTTCAATAACCGACGAGGGCGCACACAGCATCGCATCCCGCTCAAGAGGAACGCCCCGAATAGCAAACAGGCTCCTTAAGAGAATACGAGATTTCGCGCTCGTTAAGGGCGACGGAACGATAACCGATACGATTGCAAGATACGCCCTCGACGCGCTTGAGATCGACGAGCTCGGACTTGATAATATAGACCGCAGAATGCTTGAGGCTATTATCAAATATTACGGCGGCGGTCCGGTTGGTCTTGATACCCTTGCCGCCACTATCGGCGAGGAGGCCATCACTATCGAGGACGTGTACGAGCCCTACCTTATGCAGATCGGCTTTCTTGCAAGAACGCCTCGCGGCAGGTGCGTAACGAAGCTTGCATACGATCACCTCGGCATACCGTTTGCGGCGGCCTCACAAGGGCAGATCGCAGGTCAGGAAGGAAT
>CAZQTN010000066.1:0-10528 GCA_964596195.1 uncultured Ruminococcus sp. | reverse complement strand
AGATAAATTTTCACAAATATATTTACAAAACACAAAAAATGTGATATAATAATTGTGCCAAACGAACTTAATAAACGCTTTGATAGGTATATTTTTCTTTATGGGGTAACTATACCCTTTTTTGCACACCATTAAACGAATCCATTTGGTAAAAATGCGACTCCCGTTTGATGGTGTATATACCTATCGGCGTATAAGTTCGTTTGGCGACAACTTGGAGTTCGCGTTTTTCGGTGCGTTGACTTCGGTTGGCGCACTTTTATTTTTGTGGAGGCAATTATGGAAACTTTAGTAAAGAAAATCGTCGTTCCTGCTGAACAGAGAAAGAAAACAACGCTTGCTGGGAACTTGTGGTATGATATACTGGAAGTCTATGAAAATAAAGTTGTTGGATATCTCAATGGCAATCAAACTATGACTTGGTATTTTAAGGAATACACAGGTGTTGATATCGTTAAAGCAAATATGAATTCACAGTTCGCTCAAGTGGTCTTTTTAACAGGCATGAATGCTAAAAACAGAGTCGTTGGAATTGATTTTGGTTCTTATCAAAATCTCAATGCTATGAATGATACAAACAGAATTTTGTTTTGTAGTGGAATGTTTAGTTTTGGAAAAACAAATGATTTTGCCACCTCTGTTGGTACGGAAATTAAAAAGGCATTTGAGAATTACAAGAACAACGATGTCGTTGAAGTTGCGGGAGCTACAAATTCAGCAGCTGATGAAATACTTAAGTTCAAAAATCTTCTTGAACAAGGCATCATCACCCAAGAAGAATTTGATGCAAAGAAAAAGCAATTGCTTGGTCTTTAATGAATTACGCCTACCGTAGACCGAAATATCGGTACGGCAAAAAAATCAGCGAGCCGTTTTTTGCGGCTCGCTTTTTGCATATTATAAAAAACTGTCCTTAAGAGTACATCGCATTGTGTCAGTCCGTATTTTTTATTGATTATGCTTCCGTCTTTTCCCAAACGACAGTACCGCTTGCGGTTTCAACAAGCTTGCCGTCAACTATCGAATATACGGTGTTGCCGTCAGCCACCCCAACGCTCCAAAGGCTCTCACAGCCCTCGAATGCGCCTGCGCCGATGGCAGTAACGCCGGCAGGGATCTCGATCCTGGAGATAGAGGTACAGCCCTTGAATGCGCCGGCACCGATAATGGTAACTGCCGCATCGTCAAGCGTTACGGAGAACAGCTCGGTAAGACCTGCAAACGCATAGGGCGCGATAGCAGTTACGCCCTTGGGCACGGTGAAATAGGGAGTGCCGCTGACCGCGCGGTAAAGCACGGTGCCGTCAAGGCTGTAAAGGCTTCCGTCAACCGTCTTAAAGGACTCGCTGCCGTCCTCTACGCTGATGCTCGTAAGCTTTATAAGAGCAGCAAGCGCGCCGTCCTCAACGGTAGTGAGCGTTGCGGGGAGGGTAAGATTTACAAGCTCGGTGCAGCCCTCAAGCGCCGTAGCACCAAGGGTGGTCTCGCCTACGAGAGTAAGGGAGGTGAGCTTCGCCGCATCAATGCTCTCAAGCGCCCATACGGGTGCGGTGAGCGAGGTTATAGCACACTCTGCAAAAGCATTCTCTCCAATGGCGGAAACGCTCGCGGGGATCGTAATTCCCGTTACGGTCGAGCCGGCAAATGCGTACTTGTTTATTGCGTACTCGCCCTCAGGCAGGGTAACGCTCGTTCTCGTACCAAAGTATCCGATGAGATAATTTACACCGTCGTATTCATAGAATACGAAATCGCCCTTCTCGGTGTATCCGCTCGCATCGTCGAGCGAGTCGTGAATAACGTAGGTGTAGGGAAGTGTGCCCGTGAGGTCAAGTGCAGAAAGATTGTAAACCTCAGCGAGTGAGTAGCAGCCCTCAAACGCATACGGTCTTATGCCCTCCACGCTTGCGGGGATAACAACGTTGGTCAGTCTTCCGCAACCGTAGAATGCACCCTCGTCAATTAACTCAACACCGCCGTTACCGATATATCCGACACTGCGCAGGGATACACAGCCAGCAAAGGCCTCGACGCCTATTCTCGTCATACTGTCCGCAATCATTACACTCTCAAGCTTCGTTGCGCCCTTGAATGCGTGGTCGCTCATATCAGAGCCCGCGTTGATCACAACCGTAGTAAGAACTCTTTTGGAGACCTTTTCAGCGACAGATATGGGGGCGTTTACGTACTTTACGTTGTCGCAGCCCTCAAACGAGTTGTCCCATGCAGACACCATCTTGGGGGATACCTCAAGGCTTGTGAGTGCCGCACAGTCGTTAAAAGCGTATTGGCCGATGCTCGCGCCGCCAAGCACCTTGACCGACTCGACGGATGAGCAGAGATTGAATGCGTAATCGCCGATGGCGGTAACGCCTTCGGGAATAACGATCTCCGTAAGAGATGCGCAGTTTGCAAACGCGCTCTTGCCGATGCTCGTCACGCTCTCGGGGATAACGATGCTCTCAAGCGATGTGCAGGAGGTAAATGCGTAATCGCCGATCGCAGTGATGCCGTCGTGGAGCACGACGCGCTTAACGTTAGTCATACGGAAGAAGGTGTTGTCGCCGATCCCGGTGATGCTCTCGGGGATCACAAGCTCCTCGATAAGCTCGCCCTTTACGTACAGCTTCGCCGCATAGAACAGGGGATTGTTATAATATGAATCAAAGGAAATGTTGCACCATTTCTCAACGTCGCTTATGTAGAGCGCCTCAAGTGCGTTACAGCCCTCGAATGCCTGTGCCTCAACCGTGTCAACGCCACTGCCGACCGTGAGGGTCTTAAGAGCCGAGCACTCGTAGAATACCTTTTCGTTAACGGTGGTAACGCCGTTCGGTATCGTCGCGCTTTCGATCTTCGTCTTTGCAAAGGCCTCCTTGCCGATATTGGTGACCTTGGCAGGGATATTAACGCTATCAAGCCTTGCACAGTTGCCAAACGCACGCTCGCCGATAGCGGTTACGCTTGCGGGCAAAATTACCGAGGTGAGGTAGGAGCAGCCGAAGAATGCCTCGTCGGCTACCTTATCGCCGCCCGTGATAACGACGGAGGTAAGGGACTTGGGTACGTAATTTGCATTTGCGGATGCATCCTCGGCGCCGAAGATATAACCGAAGTGGGTGTATTCCGCATTCGTAGCGGAGGAGCCGATGTAGGGGATAGTCAGGCTCGTAAGCTCACCAAGGCCCGCGAGCATTCCCTTTGCGATCTCGGCCTCGCCGATTATGGTCAGCGACTTAAGCGCACCGAGCTCAAAGCGGTCAAGTGCCCAGCCGCTTACGGTAAGGCTCTCTATGCCCTCGCACGCGCTGAATGCATCGGATGCGATCTCGGTTACCGATGCGGGGATATATACGGTCTTAATGCTTTCGCTCTTTTTGAAAAGACCGCTCTCGATCTTGTCACCTGCGGTGATAACTATGCTCTCGAGATATTTGGTGTTGATCCTGCCGATCACCCAGGTGGGGATCTCGGCGTTCTTTATTTCGCACTTTCCAAACGCATCCTCGCCAATGTCGGTAACGTTTTTGGTGATGGTCAGGCTATCAAGCGATTTACAGCCGTAGAACGCGCGCTCGCCGATAGCGATTACGCTTGCGGGCAGGGAAACGGCCTCAAGGCTCTCACAGCCCTCAAAGGTGCTCGCCTCGATAACGGAGACGAAAATGGGAATATTGACCGTCTTAAGGTTTTTGCAATCCTCAAACGCGCCCGCTCCGATGGCAGAAACACTTGCAGGGATAAAGACAGAGGTGAGATCCTCTCTCTCGGCAAAGGCGGACGCCGCTATTGCGTCAACCTTCTTTCCGTCGATTGCAGAGGGAATGGTAAGCGTCTGCCCCTCGGCAAGCACGCCATCGTATCCCGTGATCGTGATGACCTCGTCCTCCTCGGTGTACGTGAGAGTCACGCTCTCGGTGGGCTCATCCTCCGCGCATGAAGCGAAGAGCAGGGCACACGCACCGACCAGGACGAAAATAAGCGTAAGAAGCGAGAGCTTCCTCATAGTGCTGATTTTCATTTGATTTCCTTCCTTATGATCCGATGTGCGGATTAATTTATTTCGTTATATATTTTATACACTTTTTTACGCGATGTCAAGACGTATGGATCGCCGCTTCCGTAAAGGGCGCGTTTTCCTCGCCTATCCTTATCCTCTCAAACGCCGCGGCATCACCCTCGTAGTACACGTCGGTAAGGCCGTAGCACTCGGTGAAGGTACCGTTTGCAATTCCCACGGTGTCACCGCCAAGGGTCATAGAGGTTATTGAAGCAGGCGCGCCGACTATCCAGCCGTCCACCACCGATACGCCATCGGCCGTCTTTATAACGCAGTCAGCGCCGTAAAAGGCCTGCGTACCGACCGTCTCAAGCGAGGTGGGCAGATCTATATTTTCAAGCGAATAGCATTGTGCAAACGCCGTGTTGCCTATCTCTTTCACACCCTCGTCAAGGTTGATCTCGGTGAGTGAGGTACAGCCGAAAAAGGCGGACTCGCGTATTTCCGTTATGCCGGACGGCAAAGCCACGCGCTCAAGCGCCGTACAGCCCTCAAAGGTACGCCTCGGCAGGCTCTCGTGTCCCTCGCCCATCGTCACCTCGGTAAGGCCGATGCATTCAAAGAACACCATAATTTCCATCTCGCAGGCGGGCACGCTCACGCTCGTCAGCGCGTTACAGCCGTCAAATGCCTGCTGACCGATAAATTCAAGACCGTCCGGCAGGGTAAGCACGCTAACACTGTCGCAGGAGCCGAACGCCGCCGCACCGATACGCCTGAGGGTCGAGGGCATACGCAGCTCCTCAAGGCTTCTGCAGGTCGCAAAGGCGTAGAGTCCGATGCTTTCGAGCCCCTCGGGCAGAGTCACGCTCTTAAGCGCACGGCATTTGAAGAACGCGTAATCGTCGATCGACTCAAACGTACCGCCCGCAGTAAATTCAACCAGTGAGGTGCATTCGCTGAAGGCGCTTTCGCCGATATAGCCGATATCGCCGTCAACTCTTACGCTCTTTATCGAGGTGCAGCCGGAAAACGCCTTGTCACAGATCTCGCTGTCGCCCGTGATCGTCACGCGCTCAAGCGCCGTGGGCACGTGGGCGGCATTCTGGTCGGGCTCCGTCGCACCGAATATATATCCAAAATGATTGTTGAGCGTACCGTTTCTCTCGGCGCCGATAAAGGGCAGAGTAACCTCGGTTACGCTTTTACAGCCGTAAAAGGCGCGCGATCCAATGCTCGAAACCGTGTCGGGCACCTCAATGCTCACAAGGCCTTCACAATCGTAGAACGCCTCGTCGGCAATACCGCGCGTGCCGTCACTCAGCCTGAGTACCGTTATCGCATCGGACGAGCCGATGGCCCATCCGTCGACGTATCTGACACCCTCGGACATAGTTATGATGCCGTCACAGCCGTCAAAGGCACCCTTCATCACGGTCTTAACGCTGTCGGGTATCTTTATTTTCGTAATGTCGCTACGCCCGCTGAACGCACCGCTCCTGATTCCGCGCGTTCCGTCGCGGAGCGTGACCTCGGTCACGCCGTCCTCACACCCGATTGCCCAAACGCCGCTGTATATAACTCCTCCCTCAACGTCGTTGCGTGAGCAGGAGGATAGGGAAACGCAGAGCGCAAGTGCGAGGATCAGTGAGAATACGAGCACCGATATCCTTTTCATAGCTCGCCCTCTCTTCCGTATTTCATATCAACCTCTTCCTTAAGAAGCGTAAACAGGTAGTAGGAAAATCCGATAAGCAGTACGGTGATCGCCGTGGTCAGGGCGCTCATCCAGGGGATAGCGTTCATAACCGTGGACGTTCCCGCAAGATTGAGCTGTAACGTAGCGTATCCGTGCGCAAACACGTTGATGCACTTTGCAACTCCGACCGCAATCACAAGCGCGGTGAAGAATACTATCCTATGCTTCAAGGCCTTGTGGAAATCAGCATCCGCACGCGAGTACCGTTCGTCACTCGGCGGTATCGCCGTGTTTTCGTATGCAAAGCAGATGAGCATACGCCCGACGAGCACCGCAAGAACTATAAGTGCGCAGGTCTCAACCACCGAGAGGATCTCTACCGTATTGTACTGTGATTGAGCGGCTCCCTCCATAAGCAGATCGTCGTAGCCGTAGCGGTACAGAAAATGACTTTCCGCAACGTATGTCGATGCCGTTGCACAGAGGTACGCACCGCCTGCAAGCAGCAAGGGAAGTACCCGCTTCTGCACGAACGGGCGCAGCCTGCATATCGCAATTATGAGCACCGCTCCGAATATCAGATCGGGCAAAAGATTGATCTCGCCCGTGTTGTCAAACTTCACGTCGATCAGTAGCACGCTCGCCGCAAAAAAGAGCGTAAGCGCCGATTTGATCCTTGCGGTTTTTGAGTGCCTTACGATGCGCTCCTCGTTCTCGGCACCCGAGAGCACAAATATCGAATTATAAAACTGCCCCTCTTTATGTATCGAATTTAGATATTTGATCATTATTACGCACCACGCTATACCGCACGCAAGCACGATAAACGTCGTGATGACGAGGGCGGGAGCATAGCCCTTTGCCACCGTTGATATAATGCCGTCGTCGCTCACCCTGGTCAACAAAAAGAAGCTGGGGATCGCGCCGAGGATCGTCTTTGCACCGAAGAATGCGTACGTGATAAGGGGGAGGGCATCCGCGCTGATTCTGCCGCGTGTCGTTATGGTGGCTTTCATATCAGTTCGCTCACCGAGACCGAACAGCGCGTTAAAGATTGCCGTCGTTGCCGATACGCACAGCACCAGCTCCGCCACCGAGAAAACCGTCACCACCATGACCGAGGTGTCGTTTCCAAATGCGTTCTGCATTCTTGAATAGCCTATCAGCATAAGGCCGAAAAGCTTGCCTACGTTCAGCCAGCCAAGTCGCACCAGAGCCTTTTTTGCTTCCATAAAATACGGTGCGCGTTCGGTTCCGGGGGATAAAAGCCTTGCCAGAACAAAGCAGGCAATAAAGTCAGGCAGCACGTCAACTATACCTATATTCGGGCTTGCAAGCAGTATAAGGGAGAGTATCGCTAAGGGATACGCCGCCCGAACGGTTTTCTTCTTTTTCGTCGCATTCTGCGAGGTGTCCGCCCGTTTTGCGTCACGCTCGGTTATGCCGCGAGGGGACCCTTTGACCCGTGATTTTTTGTATACATACATCACGCCGACACCGGTCGCGGCTATGGCAAGGATGGATACTATGAGTGTAAAGGGCGAGTCGGAGAATAGCGCGAAGAAGAACAGTACTACCTCGGCCGCACAGCAGGCGACCTCGCCGATCAAGTAGGGTAGATAACCCTTTTTGATGCTATTCACCCGTGCCACCCCCTTTTTTTCGCTTTTTCTTTGAGGCCTTGTTTTTCATTTTTTCAAGCTTATATTCCGCATACTCGCGGCTCTTTTTCTCCTGATGAGAGCGGAAGCTGTTGACTATACCGAAGCGCGAGGGCTTGTCCTCTACCTCGTTGTCAACGTCCTCGGGCATGCATATCCATCTGTACGCCGAGTATATGAC
Source organism: uncultured Ruminococcus sp. (assembly GCA_964596195.1). Lineage (GTDB taxonomy): Bacteria > Bacillota > Clostridia > Oscillospirales > CAG-272 > UBA1740. Next base: position 2,987 of record CAZQTN010000066.1, on the reverse strand, counting down.
GGTCGTGCTGTAAAGCACGAGGGCAAAGCAACCAAGCAGAAATACAAGACCGACGATCGCAAGCACGCCCGATTGATCACCAAAGGTGATGGGCAGCTCCATAATCAGCATTCCGCCGAAAACGAGGTATATAAACGGCTGCACTCTGCGCGCATTCTTTGCCGTCTTGTACACCTCGACCTCAAGGGACACCTTCTCGATGCCCTTCATCATAAGCACGCTCAGTATGCATATCACGAGGTATCGCGGTGCCGCCGTGTAGGTCAGTATCGCCGACAGATCACGGCTGAACAGAGATGCCATCATCTCTATAAGCTCGGGCACACCCACCGCCGCAAAAAGGGCGGAGGGCAGTATAGCAAATGAGAAATACTTGTTCACCGTGCGTAGCTTATAAAACGCCATCGTCATAATTATTCCGGCTATCAGATCGGTCGCACCGTAATACGGCAGGTTGAGTATGAGGAAATAACCTATCAGCAGTATTCCAAATCCCATATTATCAATCCTCCGTGCCGCCGTCAGCGCCACAGCATCTCTTGTATTTCTTTCCGCTGCCGCAGGGGCAGGGGTCGTTTCTTCCGATCTTCTTCTGTACCACGACGGGCTTGCGCTTTACGGGCGCACCCGACCCACCCGTGGAGGTGATCTTCACGACCTCGCTTCTCTTGGCCGCATCACCCTTGGGCCTTACCGAAAGCACCTGTCTTACGGTGTCCTCCTTGATGTCGTGTATCATCTTGTCGAACATTTCCGACGCCTCAAGCCTGTATATAGCCACGGGGTCGCGCTGTGCGTAGGAGTTAAGGCCTACGTATTCCTTTAATTCGTCGTTGTCCTCGAGGTGTACCATCCACTTCTGGTCAACGTTGCGCAGGAGTATCGACTTCTCGATCTCGCGCATTATATTTGCAGGCAGCTCGGGGTATTCCTCTGCCATTTTGTCCTTAGACTCGTAAAGTGCAAGCGCTGCCTCTATGAGCTCCTCGCGCCACGCCGCCTTGTCTATCTCGGCAAGCTCATCTTCGGTGTACTTAAAGTCCTTCTTATCCTTGATAAGACCGAGATAATGGTTGTTGAACTCGTCGAAATTGTATTCCGCAGGATCGTCCGAGCCGAAGCAGTAGTCGAACGTCTCGCCCACCGACTCGGTTATCATAGCGCGTATCTTGTCGGAAATATCATCTCCGTGCAGCACCTCGGCACGCTGATCGTAGATAACCTTTCTTTGCTGGTTCATTACGTCGTCGTAGGTGAGGACGTGCTTTCTGCGCTCAAAGTGGTTAGCCTCAATGCGCCTCTGCGCCGTTTCGATGGAGTTTGAGAGTATTCCCGCAGAGATCGGCTGATCCTCGGGCAGGCCGAGCTTTTCCGTGATCGCCATTATTCTCTCCGATGAGCCGAACAGTCGCATAAGATCGTCCTCAAGCGAGATAAAGAACTTTGACTCGCCGGGGTCGCCCTGACGGCCGCTTCGACCGCGGAGCTGGTTGTCGATACGGCGGCTCTCGTGTCTCTCCGTACCGAGGATATAAAGACCGCCCACCGCGCATACCTTTTCGGCCTCGGGGCGAATCATCTCGCGATATTTCTCAAACAGGGTATTAAAGGTCGCCCTTGCCTCAAGTATCTCGCCGTCATCGGTGTCCGCCGTGCCCGTAGATGCGATAACGAGCCTTTCCTCTATGCCCATTTTTCTCATCTCGGCCTTTGCCATATACTCGGGGTTACCGCCGAGCATAATATCCGTACCACGACCTGCCATATTGGTGGAAATGGTGACCGCACCGTAGCGACCTGCCTGCGCAACGATCTCCGCCTCGCGTGCGTGCTGCTTTGCGTTGAGCACGTTGTGGGGGATGCCGCATTTTTTAAGCAGGGCAGAGATAAGCTCGGATTTGTCGATCGAAACCGTACCGACAAGCACGGGCTGACCCTTTTCGTGACAGGTCTTGATCTGCTCGACGATAGCCGCCAGCTTTCCGCGCAGGGTGCGGTATACCGCATCGTTGTGGTCGACTCTGATCATAGGCTTGTTTGTCGGTACCTCAACCACGTCGAGCGCGTATATCTGTCTGAACTCGTTGTCCTCGGTCATCGCAGTACCCGTCATACCCGACAGCTTTCCGTACATACGGAAATAGTTCTGAAAGGTTATCGAGGCAACCGTGCGCGACTCCTTCTGTATCTTAACGCCCTCCTTGGCCTCTATCGCCTGGTGCAAGCCGTCGTTATACCGTCTGCCGGGCATGAGTCGACCCGTGAAGGTGTCTACTATGATTACCGCGCCGTCCTTGACGATGTAGTCAACGTCGCGCTTCATAACTCCGCGCGCCTTTATCGCGGTATTTATATGGTGGTAAAGATTGCTGTTTTCTGGGTCGGAGAGGTTCTCAATGTTAAAGAACCTTTCTGCCTTTTCAATACCTCTCTTTGTAAGCACGGCCGTGCGCGCCTTCTCGTCAACGATGTAGTCCTCGTCAACGGTGTCGTTGTCCTGCTTCGCGTCGATCTCCTTGATCACGTGCTTCGTAAAGCGGGAAACGCACCTGTCCGCCATCTCGTAAAGGTCGGTCGACTTCGTGCCGACACCCGAAATGATAAGCGGAGTTCTCGCCTCGTCTATAAGTATCGAGTCAACCTCGTCCACTATTGCAAAGTTGTGTCCGCGTTGAACAAGCTGCTCCTTGTAGAGCGCCATATTGTCACGCAGATAGTCAAAGCCGAGCTCGTTGTTCGTCGCGTAGGTTATATCCGCGGCGTAAGCCTTGCGCTTCTCGTCGGAGTTCTGTCCGTGCACGATAAGACCCGTCGTAAGACCGAGATAGTTGTATACTCGACCCATCTCGTCACAGCCGTACTCGGCCAGATAGTCGTTTACAGTAACGATATGCACACCGCGGCCGGTAAGCGCGTTAAGGTAAGCGGGCAGGGTAGCCACAAGGGTCTTACCTTCACCGGTTTTCATCTCGGCAATTCTACCCTGA
>CAZQTN010000065.1:0-10558 GCA_964596195.1 uncultured Ruminococcus sp. | reverse complement strand
GTATATAGCCATACCCGAGGTGATGGAGCCTCCGGGGGAGTTGATGTAGAAGTAGATATCCTTGTCGGGATCCTGCGCCTCAAGGAAAAGCATTTGCGCTACCACGAGGGAAGCGGTGACGTCGTTTACCTCATCGGAGAGGAAAATTATTCTGTCGTTTAAGAGTCTTGAATAAATGTCGAATGAGCGCTCACCGTGCGCGGTCTGCTCAACGACCATTGGTACAAGTGCCATAATATGGTACTCCTTTCGTTTTTAAAACAGCCGACAATCAGGATCATTCATTAATGTCTTGACCGTCGGCTGATAAATATTGTAATTATGCCTTAACTACTGCGGTTTCCTTAACTACGTCCATAGCCTTTGCAACGCGGAGGTCGGCTCTGATATCCTCGGCCGCAACCATCTTCTTAACCTCATCGGCAGGAACTCCGTAAGCCTCGGAAATTCTGGTGTACTCAGCCTCAACAGCCTCGTCGTCAACTACGATAGCCTCGAGCTCTGCGATCTTCTCAAGAGCGAGTCTGACCTTAACCTGGCGCTCAGCCTGGGGTCTCATCTGCTGACGGAGAGCATCGAGAGTAAGACCGGTGTACTTGAAGTAGGTGTTAAGATCGAGTCCGTTCTGGCGAAGTCGCATATCGTAATCGCGTACGTAGTTCTCGGTCTCAGCCTCAAACATAGGCTCGGGGATCTCTGCTACGAGCTTCTCCATAAGTGCCTCTGCAAGCGCGTTCTCGAACTCGCCCTGTGCCTTATCCTCGTTTCTCTTTACCATTTTAGCCTTGATGTCGGCCTTATATTCATCAAGAGTGTCAAATTCGGATACGTCCTTTGCAAACTCGTCGTCAGCCTCGGGCAGCTCCTCGAACTTGATTGCGTTAAGGGTGGTCTTAAACACTGCTGCCTTACCTGCGAGCTCCTCTGCGTGATACTCGGTAGGGAAGGTTACGTTAACGTCGAAGCTCTCGCCGATATTCTTGCCGACGATCTGCTCCTCGAAGCCGGGGATAAACTGACCGGAGCCAAGCTTAAGGTCGTGCTTCTCGCCCTTGCCGCCCTCGAAGGGAACTCCGTCAACCGAGCCCTCGTAGTCGATGTTGGCGATGTCGCCCATCTGTGCGGCTCTGTCGGTGATCTCAACGGTTCTTGCGTTTCTCTCTCTTGCCTTGGTGAGCTCGGCCTCGACTGCCTCGTCGGTAACCTCCTCAACCTTCTTCTCAGCCTCGATGCCCTTGTAGCCCTCGATGGTTACCTCAGGCTTAACAAAGCCCTCAGCCTTGAGCACGATCTCGTCCTCTGCGGATACGATATCGAACTTAGGCATACCGACTACCTCAAGTCCTGCCTCCTTAACTGCCTCCTCGAATGCGTCGGGAATGCAAGCGTTGATGGCATCCTCAAAGAATACTCCCTTGCCGTACATCTTCTCGATGATAGCCTTGGGTGCCTTTCCTTTTCTGAAGCCGGGGACGTTGATGCTCTTTACCTGCTTCTTATATGCTTCGTTTTCTGCTTTTGCAAAAGCTTCCTTGCTAACGGAGAACTCCATGACAAAGCCGGACTTCTCGGTAAGCTCCTTCTTAATAAGGCTCATTTTTGTTTTCCTCCAAAAATATGTATATTTTTATTTTTAATTTCAACCGCTATATTTTACAACAAAAAATATTCTTTGTCAAGTGATTTGCGCATTTTTTAATCGCGCGCTATAAATTTAGGCACAAATTCCAAAAAATCCGCACTTACAAGACTCATTTTTATCCCCTCGTGCTCGAACGTGTCGGGCATCGTGTAATTGCCGTGTATATGTCCGTAATACACGCGCTTGATCCCGAACTCACCGAGGGTGCTTACGATATTCTCTGCCGCCCTGCCGCAAAATACGGGAGGGAAGTGCGTGAACACGATTATCTCCTTGTCGGGTGATGCCTCTTTCAGCTTCATCGCCTCGTTGAGGCTCATTCGCAGTCGCATCTCCTCGCGCTTTGTCAGCTTTTCAAAGTCGGTGCCCGACGGGATATTTGCCGCATCCTCGTCATAGTACCAGCCGCGCGTGCCCGCAATAATAAAGTCCTCAACCTCGTGGGCATTGTTGTATAAAAAGGATATCGTCTTTATTTCGTGCTTTTCAAAAAACGCCCTGTGCTTGCTCATCGTGCACCACCAAAAGTCGTGGTTGCCCTTGCCGAGTATCTTCCTGCCCGGGAGCGCATCTATAAATTTCAGGTCGGACAACGCCTCGTCAAGCGACAGCGCCCAGGATATATCACCCGGTATCACCACGGTGTCGCCGTCGGTAACCAGCCTTCGCCAGCTCGCCACAAGGCGCTTCGTGTAGTCCGTCCATCTTTTGCCGAAAACCTCCATCGACTTGTTCGTTGTATCAAGTGTCGATAAATGGAGATCGGCAATGGTGAAAACTGACATAATTATCTCCAAAAAAAATCGTATATAAATGTCCATCTCGGCTCATAATAACCTTGCAGGCGAAAGGCTTGCAGAAAAGAGAAATAAGATGGAAGAAAAGAAGTATCAGACCGAATGTGGCACGGACTGCAAGAAGCAGAAGATCAAGGGTATTGAATGCGACGTGCAGAACTGCGTATATCACGACGGAGTCAGCGATTGCTACGCAGGCAAAATCTGCGTTGGTCCTCACAGCGCCAAGACCTCGTCGAACACCGTTTGCGCAACCTTTAAATCGCGCGAGTATTGAGTAAATTCGGTAAAGTGACCTAGTGGTCGTTTCTCTCTGCCCGAGTTATGTCGTCAACGTATGTTACGGTTTAAATTGGGCAGTTACATAGGCATAGCCGGTGAACGGAGCAAAGTGTTTTTTCAAAAGTGTCGCCGGCTAAAGTGAGAGCAAACGGCACCGGGTTGATGCGCGAAGTCGCTGTCTGCGGGAGCCCACTTTTGAAAAGAATGCTTTGCGTAGCGTCACCTATTATAGTTCCTATTCGCCGTGTTATAATTAAACGCATTTTCGAGGTGCATTATCCTTTGCACCTCTTTTTCCTCGTTCAGATAGACCTCGATCACGTCAAAGCGTATCTTGCGCCCCTTGGGCACCGTGCCGAGGAACCACTTTGCCGTGGTGATTATCTTTTTCTGCTTTTCGGGCGTAACCGCCGAGGCAGGGCGTGGCTCCTTCGGACTTTCGTGTCCTAGCGTCCTCGTCTTTACCTCAACGAATACATAGTATTCGCGGTTTCGGGCGATTATATCTATCTCGCCGCCGACCTCTGCGTAATTTCGCTCAAGTATTTTGTACCCGTGCTTGCCGAGATATTTTGCCGCCGCATCCTCGCCGACGTTGCCCGTCGCCCTGCGCGAGGTCAGTACCTTAAGTATGTTCATTTGTCAAGGAATTTAAGGAAGGTCCTTCTGTATATCGGCGCAACACCGTATTTGCGCACCGCATCCATATGATCCTTGGTAGGGTAGCCCTTGTGCTTCGCAATTCCGTACTCGGGATACTCGCGGTCAAGCTCAATGCACCCGCGGTCACGCGTTACCTTAGCAAGGATAGACGCCGCCGCAATAGACGCGCTCTTTGCATCTCCCTTGACTACGGTCTCGGTGGGGATATTAAATCCGCGCGAGCAGTTGCCGTCTATCAGGGCGAAATCCGCAGGGTGGGGCAGAGCCTCAACCGCGCGCCTCATAGCCAGCATAGATGCGTTAAGTATGTTTATCTCGTCGATTTCCGCAGGGCTCGCCTCCGCTATCGCGTACGCCACGGCCTTTTCCTTTATCACCTCAAAGAGCGCCTCGCGCTTCTTCTCGGTCAGCTTCTTCGAGTCGTTAAGACCCTCGATCTCACAGTCGCGGGGGAGTATTACCGCCGCCGCAACCACAGGGCCGCACAAGGGGCCTCTGCCTGCCTCGTCACAGCCGCATACGGCGGTGTAGCCTGCGGCGTATTTTTCATTCTCAAAATCAAAATTAGGCATCCGGCTTCTCCAGACTTATTCTTCCTATTTTCGCGCTCCTGAATTCCTCAAGCAGCATATTTGCCGTGCGCTCGGAGTTGACCTCTCCGCCCGAAATAAGGAAGCCGCGCTTCCTTCCGACAAGCTCAAAAAGATCGTATCCGTCCTTCTCGCACACCTCGTCAAGCTCAAGCTTATACCTATCGCAAAACGCCTTCGGCGCAACCTCCATAAGGCGTGCACAAAGCAGCATTGCGATCTCCTCTATATCGATTATCTGATCGCGTATGGCTCCCGTCATAGCAAGGTTCTGCCCGACTTTTTCATCCTCAAACTTAGGCCAGAGCACTCCCGGCATATCCAAAAGGTCGAGTCCCACCGAGGTCGGCACCCACTGCTTCGCAAGGGTAACTCCGGGACGGTTTTCCACCTTCGCCTTCTTGCCGCCCGCAAGGCGGTTTATAAGCGACGACTTTCCTACGTTCGGTATTCCGACGATCATCGCCTTGAGCTTTCTTCCCTCCATCCCCTTGTCGCGGTAGCGCTCAAGCTTCTCGGCCATAACCTCCTTGATCGCCGCGTCAAGCGCGTCGAGTCCGTAGCCCGTCACCGAGTCTATTATTACTGTTTTTGAGCCGCGCTCGTTGTAATAGTCTGCCCATCTGCGGCTCACGTCGGGATCTGCCAGCGTGGCCTTGGTAAGCAGGGTAATGTGCGGCTTCTGCTCGATCATCGCCTCAATCTCGGGGTTTCTCGAGCTGTATGGGATCCTCGCGTCGAGCAGCTCTATCACTACGTCGACCTGAGGCAGGCATTCCTTTATGACCCTGCGGGTCTTTGCCATATGCCCCGGGAACCACTGTATAGGATTCTGTGCCATTATTCTACCTTTCCAAATCTATCAAACGGATAAAATCTCAAAACGACCTTGCCGAGGATAGTGTCCTCGTCTATCGTGCCGAGCAGGCGCGAGTCGAGCGAGTTGTTTCTGTGGTCTCCCATAACGAACACCTCACCCTCAGGCACGACGCATTCAATAGGGTATCTGATCGATGCCGCAAGCTCCTCCTCACCGTCAATGAAGATGAACGACGTGTCGACAAGCTCGCCGTCAACGTATACCTCGCTCATCGATTCCACGCGCACCGTCTGTCCCTCGGTCGCGATGACTCTCTTAATTATCGGCTTCTTAAGGCCGGTGGTGTAGTCCTCGCATACGATGATGTCGTACTGCTTCGGCTCGTAGAAGAAATTGCTTATTATAAGATGCTCGTCGTCGTAGAGGGTGTTTTCCATCGATCCGCCGTCAACGACCGAGTGTCTGAATACGAACGCCGAGAGCAGCATTATCACTACCATCATAGTGGTAAACAGCTCTACAAAGTCAAATCTCGCATCAACTTTGCGCGGTGCCTTCTCGTCGTACTTTTCCGCATCCCTTGACTCGGCGCGCTCGTTTTCCTCTGCTGCCTCGGTAGGCTCCTCCTCTATCTCGTCAAGGATAGTGAGGTTTTCATATTCGTGAAACTCGCCCTCGTCTGCCGCATCCTCTGCCTCATCGGGCGGCGCTGCCTCGCCATCTTCGGCCTCTTCTGTGGGCTCTTGCTCGGCTTCTTCCTCCACCGTCACTCCGTCTGTGTCCTTGACGGGCGTGTCCTCAACCTTGCGATAATCCGCAAAGTGCTCTATATTCATAAATTCGGATGGGGAAGTGTCATCCTTGGTTGTTTCCTCGCATACAGCCTCGTCTGCCGTCGCCGCCTCGTCGGTGTCAACCTCTTTTACTGCCTCGGCCGCCGTTTGCTTCTTGTTTTCTTCCATAGCCATCCTCCTCTCTTTAAAATCGTTACTGATTATTTTACCATATTATTTTAAAAAATACAACAGCAAACCTTTAAATTTTTGAAAAATACCCGAGCCGAAGCAAAAATATCAAAAAAATTAAAAAACTTTCACAAAAACTCTTGATTTTTTTCGTCAGATATGCTATGATAACTACATCTGCGCAATCGCGCGACATTATCAGAACAGTCCTCTGCATAGCTCTGCACGAATGTTCGTAGTTTAAGGAGGAGCCCAAAATGGAAAAGATCCAGGCTTTTGTAAATGAGCAGCTTAAGACCGACGTGCCCAAGTTTGGCATCGGCGACGGTGTAAAGGTTTACATCCGTATCACCGAGGGTGAGAAGCAGAGAATTCAGATGTTCGAGGGAACCGTTATCGCAAAGCGCGGCGGCGGCATCTCCGAGACCTTCACTGTAAGACGTATGTCCTACGGCGTAGGTGTTGAAAAGACCTTCCCCCTTCATTCCCCCAACGTAGACAAGATCGTAGTATTCCGCGAGGCAAAGGTTCGCCGTGCTAAGCTCTACTATCTTCGTGACAGAGTTGGTAAGGCAGCAAAGGTTAAGGAAAAGATCTAATCTTTCCTTCCCAAATAAAAGAGCCGCAATCCTGCGGCTCTTTTATTTTATTCTTACTTTGCTTGACAAAGAATTACGCGTGTGATATAATTTTCTTTAAGAGTATTATAAGAGCGTTACGCCATCGTTTCGGAAAGCTTCTCACCGCCGAGAATGTGGAAGTGCAGGTGCTTTACCGACTGGCAGCCGTCTTCGCCGATATTGGTTACAACGCGATAGCCGCCATCAAGTCCGAGCGTCTTTGCGATCGATGGTATAGTGGCGAAAATGTGTGCCACAATTGCCGCGTTCTCCGCGTTTATCTCATTCGCCGATGCGATATGAGCTTTCGGCACTACGAGGCAGTGCACCTTTGCCTGCGGATTTATGTCGAGAAATGCGTAGCAGCTCTCATCCTCATATACCTTCTTCGAGGGGATATCACCCTTGATTATAGCACAAAATAAGCAATCCATATATTGAAAACCTCCGTTTTTTCTTTATTTTACCACAACGGCGCGCGGTTTTCAATACAAAAAGGGAAAATATGTCCTATCAGAATTTTGAAATGCCTGCCTACCCCTGCGAGTGCGATATGTGGGACTCTTTAGCCAAAGAAACTCGCCCCATCGTCGTCTACGGTATGGGCAACGGCGCAGACAAGCTTATAAAGCGACTTGAGCGCTACGGTGTCGGGATCGCGGATTTCTTTGCATCCGATGGCTTCGTGCGCGGTCACTCCTTCCACGGCAAAAGGGTGAAGTCCTTTTCCGAGATAAAGGCAGAGTATAACGATTTCGTGATCCTGCTCTCCTTTGCCTCAAACCGCGCCGAGGTCATCGAAATGCTCGCCGATATAGATGCGCATTACGATATGCTCGTGCCCGATATGCCCGTAGCAGGCGAGGACGAGTATTTCGACCGCGAGTTCTTTAACTCTCACTACGACGAAATTATGCACGCCTACGACTGCCTCGCCGACGAGGATTCAAAATCCGCCTTTGCCGCAGTCGTAAATTACCGCCTGAGCGGTAAAATGTCATACCTGCTCGGTGCATACTCGACAAAGGATGAGCTCTATTCGCTCATTTCTCCCGACCGCATCCGCTCTTATATCGATCTCGGGGCATACAACGGCGATACTCTCGCCGAGGCGATACGGTATTTTCCGCACCTTGAGCGTGCCATAGCCGTCGAGCCCGACCCCAAAAACTTCAAAAAGCTTGAAAAATACATATCCACGCTGGATAATCCCGCCGTCACCGCACATAACGCCGCCGCTTATGATAAATGCACGGACGGAAGCTTTATATCAAGCGGCAACCGCAACTCCTCGGTCTCGTCCACCGCATCCTTCGAGCACAAAACGGGCGGGGTACATCTCTTGACCGTGGACAGCGTGGCAAACGGGGAAGTGGATTATATAAAATACGACGTCGAGGGCGCAGAATACGAGGCGCTTCTGGGCACGGATGCCACGATACGCATCTATACCCCCGCACTTCTGGTGTCGCTCTATCACCGTAGCCGCGATATTTTTTCCCTCGTCAACTACCTTTACGACCGCTACGGCGGCGATTACGATTTTTATATGCGCAGGCTCTATTGTCTCCCCGCATGGGAGCTCGACCTTGTCGCAATACCAAAGAAATGGAACGAAAAATGAAAAGACCCGAGATACTTTCACCCGCAGGCAACTTTGAAAAAATGAAGTCTGCGATCCTCTACGGCGCAGATGCCGTGTACCTCGCAGGGCAGATATTCGGTATGCGTGCCGCCGCTGACAACTTCTCGCTCGAGGAGCTCAACGAGGCAGTCAAGTACGCCCACGAGCGCGGAGTGCGCGTTTACCTCACGGTAAATACGATGCCGCGCGAGAACGAATATCCCCTGCTTCGCGAATATTTTGAAAGCCTCAGAAATATAAATATAGATGCACTTATAATTGCCGACATCGGCGTGCTCACTCTCGCGCGTGAAATGCTCCCCGATATCGAGGTGCATATCTCCACGCAGGCCAACACCGTCAGCGCCGCTACCTGCCGCGCGTGGCAGGCACTCGGTGCAACGCGCGTCGTTCTCGCGCGCGAGCTCACCCTCGACGAGATCAAGGCCATAAGGGCAAACGTGCCCGACAAATTGGAGCTTGAGTGCTTCGTTCACGGCTCTATGTGCGTGTCGTACAGCGGCCGCTGCCTGCTCTCAAATCACATCATCGGTCGCGACGGCAACCGCGGTATGTGCGCTCAGCCCTGCCGCTGGAACTACACGATCCGCGGCTACGAGATCGTGGAAGAGAAGCGCCCCGACCTCGCCATTCCCATCGAGGAGATAAACGGCGAGACCTTTATTCTATCGAGCCGCGACACCTGCACGATAGAGCATATACCCGAGCTTATCGAGGCCGGCATAGACTCCTTTAAGATCGAGGGTAGAATGAAGTCGGCATATTACACTGCCGTCGTTACAAACACCTATAAAATGGCGATTGACAGTTATTTTTCGGGCAGATTTGAGTATGACCCAAGATGGTATCGCGAGCTCGAGTCGGTCAGCCACCGTGAATATCACACCGGATATTACTTTGATGACTCCCACGCCGACGCCAATACCTCGTCAACCACCGGCTATATAAGGGATAAGGCGTTCCTCGCCGTCGTACTTGATTACAATGCCGAGACGGGCGAGGCGCTGATGTCTCAGCGCAACAAAATGAGCGTCGGCGACACGATCGAGCTCCTTACCCCGGGCTCGTGCGGCGTGCCCCTTACGGTCGGCGAAATATTCGACGAGTCGCACAACCCCATTCAGTCCACCCCGCACCCCTATATGAATTTTTATATGAAGGTACCATTTGCTGTAAAGGCGGGTGACATCATCCGCGCCTCGTGAGGTGATATATGTTATTTCTTGAAATACTAAAGGCTATTATCCTCGGCATCGTCGAGGGTATAACCGAGTGGCTGCCCGTCAGCTCGACAGGGCATATGATACTCGTCGACGAAATTATGTCACTAGACGTTTCGCCTGAGTTTATGGAGCTTTTTTTGGTAGTCATACAGCTCGGTGCGATATGTGCCGTGCCGGTCCTGTTCTTCCATAAGCTCAACCCATTTTCTCGCAAAAAAAGTCTCGACGAGCGCCGTGGCACTTGGCTTCTTTGGGCAAAGGTCGTAGTCGGCGTGCTGCCTGCCGCCGCCATCGGCGTTTTGCTCGACGATTTTCTCGACGAGCATCTTTACAACTACGTCACCGTCGCGATAACTCTTATAGTTTACGGTATCGCGTTTATCATCGTTGAAAGGCTCAAGGACGGTAAGGGCTCCCGCGTTGAGCGCGTCGAGGACTTATCCTTTACTGATGCGCTTCTGATCGGCGGCTTTCAGGTGCTCTCGCTTATCCCCGGCACGTCACGCTCCGGCTCCACCATTCTCGGTGGCCGCCTTATCGGCGTATCTCGCTCCGCAAGTGCCGAGTTTTCGTTCTTTATGGCGATTCCCGTAATGCTCGGTGCCTCGCTTCTGAAAATCGTTAAATTCGTATACGAGGGCTACACCGCAACGGGCACGGAAATATGCCTTTTGCTCGTCGGCCTCGTAGTATCCTTCCTCGTATCCCTTGCGGCGATAAAGTTCCTCACCGACTTCGTCAAGCGCCACACCTTCACCCCCTTCGGCATCTACCGCATCGCCCTCGGCGCCCTCGTGCTCGGATATTTTCTTATAATGAAATAAAAACAATGGAGATATAAAATGAAAAAGATACTTTCTATACTGCTTGTGATTACCTGCATTCTTTGCGTTACCTCCTGTAATGACAGTCTTGATCCGTCAGAAGCCAAAACCTTTGATGAGATAGCCGCCGTGCTTGAGCGCGAGGCCGAGACCTACCGCCTTTGCGACGAGGCAGAGATCACAAAGAACGAGGACTTCTTTACCGGCAATTATAACAACTACACCGATGCGATCTATGCTATGTGCTTTGCAAAAATGCCCGACGGCACCTATATCAGAGTGTTTGATATGAACTATGCGGTCGATGCCGAATTGTTTGAGAAATCCTACGGCGCAAACTACGACTACATCTACCGCAACGACACCATCGTTATCTTCGGAACATCTCCCTTTATCGAGGAATTTAAAGGATAAAAAATGAAGGCGACAGTCAGCGTGTTATCCTTAACGGAGAACACGCATCGAGATAAATCCCTTGCGGGATTTT